>MERZ01000360.1:1902-2668 GCA_001770785.1 Burkholderiales bacterium RIFCSPHIGHO2_12_FULL_61_11 | reverse complement strand
GGCTCACGGATCATGCCGCTCAAAAAACTCGATGCGGCGGCGTTGGGCCTGCCCGGGCGCACGCTGACGGTCATCAAACGCACGTTGCGGCCGTGGATGAATCCTTTGCGTGTGTAGTCCGCCACCAGTTGTTCGCCAATGAATTTCTGGATGCCGTAGCTGCTCTGCGGTGTCGGCAAAGTGTTGTCCTCGATGGCAGGCGGTAGCGCTTGACCCGGGGCGTCGCCAAACACGGCCAGCGAGCTGGCAAACACCACGACGGGTTTTGTCTTTAAGGCGCGGCAGGCCTCCAGCAAGGCCAGCGTCGCGGAAAAATTGCTGCGCATGCCGAGATCGAAATCGGCTTCGCATTCACCACTGACGGCCGCCGCCAGATGAAAAACAATAGCAGTGTCTTGAGTAACGACAGGTGCTACAGCGTCTTTATCTTCAAGCAACGCATTCAGGTCACCGATCAGCGCGGAAACGCGGGCGTCGGCCATCAGGTCGGCGGGCGGCGCTACGCGGTCAACCAGGGTGATCCGGGTGATGCTTGCAGGGGGAGCGCCGGCGAGCGACAGCTGCCCCTGTGCCAGCAGGGTGCGCGCAAGACGCACGCCCAAAAACCCGGCGCCGCCGGTGATCACGATATGGCATGGTCCGGGAGCTTGGGCGGATTGCATCAACATGGTTTTTTCCTGAGCAACACTCCATTGAGCGTTGCTCAGGTTGTCGTGTTGTTGAATCGTCATGGTTCAGTACTCCATTCTGTTGAATTAATGCCGGC
>MERZ01000360.1:0-1867 GCA_001770785.1 Burkholderiales bacterium RIFCSPHIGHO2_12_FULL_61_11 | reverse complement strand
AGGCGATCACGCCACCCTCCTTCATCAATGCCTTGGCGCTCAGGATGCCGCCCTGGCGGTTTTCATGGTTGATGAGGGGGAGCCATTGCTGGTAGATGGCGACCGCTTCTTCGCGCCGGCCCGCGGCGTAGGCATCGACAATCAGGCGGATGCCATCGGGGTAAGCGCCGCCGGTCATGGCACCAGTGGCGCCCGCGTCCAGATCGGGCATCAAGGTGATGCCCTCCTCGCCGTCCCACGGACCTTCGATGGCTTCGCCCCCCAGGCGGATCAGTTCGCGCAACTTGGAGGCTGCGCCAGCGGTTTCGATCTTGAAATACGACACCTGCCTGATTTCTTTGGCCATGCGGGCGAGAAAGGCTGCCGACAGGACGGCGCCGCTGGCGGGCGCATCCTGGATCATGATGGGGATGTCAAGCGCATCCGACAGTCCGGCATAAAACTCGTAAATCTTTTCTTCCGGCACACGGAAGGTGGCCCCATGGTAGGGCGGCATCACCATGACCATGGCGGCACCCTGGTCCTGGGCGCGGCGGCTGCGCTGCGCGCACACCTGCGTGCTGAAGTGGGTGGTGGTCACAATCACCGGCGCGCGGCCATTGACATGATCGAGGATGATTTTAGTCAGCTCTTCGCGCTCTTCATCCGAGAGCAGAAACTGCTCAGAGAAGTTGGCCAGAATGCACAGGCCGTTGGAGCCGGCGTCGATCATGAAATCGACGCAACGCTTCTGGCTTGCCAGATCGAGTTCGCCGCTTTCGGTAAACGTGGTGGGCACCACGGGAAATACGCCTTTGTAGCGGACGTTTTTGGACTGAGTCATGGGTATCTCTCTAAAGAAGGCCGCGCGCCTTGGCCAAAATCACGCAGCGCTCGTGCTTAGTGCGAATGTTTCGGCACCTCAGCGCCGCGACAGCCCACCAGAAAATCGAAATCGCAGCCTTCGTCGGCCTGCAACACCCGGTCGATGTACAACTGCTGATAGCCACCCTTGGCCGGCGCTGCGGGCTTGGCCTGCAGTTCAGCCTGACGCTGGGCGATCTCGGTGTCGCTGATCTCCAGATCCAGCTTGCCCGCATGGCTGTCAAGTGCGATCCAGTCGCCATCGCGAACGATCGCCAGCGGGCCGCCGGCAGCGGCTTCGGGCGCCACATGCAGCACCACGGTGCCGTAGGCCGTGCCGCTCATGCGCGCATCCGAGATCCGCACCATGTCAGTAATGCCTTGCGCCAGCAATTTCGGCGGCAAGCCCATGTTGCCGACTTCCGCCATGCCCGGATAGCCCTTGGGTCCGCAGTTCTTGAGCACCAGCACCGAGTCGGCATCGACCTCCAGGTCCGGGTCGCCGATGCGGGCCTTGTAGTGATCAAAATCCTCGAACACCACCGCTTTGCCGCGGTGCTTCATCAGCGCGGGCGTTGCCGCCGACGGTTTCAGCACGGCGCCGCGCGGCGCCAGATTGCCGCGCAGGATGCACATGCTGCCATCCGCGACCAGCGGCTTGTCGAGGGGCCGAATGACTTCCGGGTTGTGGATAGGGGCGTCCAGCACGTTTTCCCAGATGGACTTGCCGTTGACCGTCAACGCATCCCTGTGCGGCAGCAGACCGCCCTCCCCCATCCGGCGCATCACGCCGGGCAGACCGCCGGCGTAATAGAAATCTTCCATCAGGAAGCGGCCCGACGGTTGCAGATCGACAAGGGTCGGTGTGCCCTTGCCAACGTTAGTCCAGTCTTCCAGTTCCAGCGCCACGCCGATGCGACCGGCAATGGCTTTCAGGTGAATCACGGCATTGGTGGAGCCGCCGATGGCCGCGTTGACGCGGATCGCGTTCTCGAACGCTTCACGCGTCAGCACCTTGGACAGT
>MERZ01000359.1 GCA_001770785.1 Burkholderiales bacterium RIFCSPHIGHO2_12_FULL_61_11 | reverse complement strand
GGCGACGCTGATTGAGGTCAGCGCCGACATGCGCGCCTTGGCCGAAAACTCTCCGGACACCAACGAACACCGCATGGATGAGCCCTATCGCCGCGCCCTGACCGGGATTTATGCCCGGCTCGCCGCCACCCTGAAAGCGCTGAGCGGCGGCGAGGCGGCGCGCCATGCCGTAGCGCCGCAAAACGCCTACATCCGGGCCGAAGATTTCCTGGCCGACCTGCGCACCATCAAGACCTCACTGCGCGATCATCACGGCCAGGCGCTGATTGCCCAGCGTCTGCGCCCGCTGGTTCGCGCCGTGGAAGTGTTTGGTTTCCACCTCGCCACGGTCGATCTGCGCCAGAGTTCCGACCAGCACGAAGCGGTGCTGGCCGAATTGCTGGCCGTGGCGCGCGTCGAGCCCGGCTACGCCAGCCTGGATGAGGCCGCCAAGCGCGCCTTGTTGATGGCGCTTCTCAATGACGCCCGGCCCCTGCGCGTGATTGGCACCACGTACTCGCCGCTGGCCCAAAGTGAACTGGCCATTTTTGAAACCGCCCGATCGGCGCGCCTTCGTTTTGGCAATGAAGCTATTCGTCACTACATCATCAGCCACACCGAAACGGTGAGCGATCTGCTTGAAGTGCTGCTGCTGCAAAAAGAGGTGGGCTTGATGCACGGCACGCTGGACCAGCAGGCCAGCTGCGACCTGATCGTGGTGCCGCTGTTTGAAACCATTGAAGACCTGCGCAATGCGGCGCCCATCATGCGCGAGTTTTATGCCCTGCCTGGCGTGGCGCAACTGGTGCAGCGTGGCAAGCCTGACCAGTACAGCGAACAAGACATCATGCTCGGCTACTCCGACAGCAACAAGGACGGCGGCATTTTCACCAGCAACTGGGAGCTGTACCGCGCCGAAATCGCACTGGTGGCGCTGTTTGACGAACTGGCCGGTTCGCACGACATCCGGCTGCGCATGTTTCATGGCCGTGGCGGCACGGTTGGGCGTGGCGGCGGCCCAAGTTACGAAGCCATTCTGGCGCAGCCCCCCGGCACGGTGCGCGGGCAGATTCGCCTGACCGAGCAGGGCGAGGTTATCAGCTCCAAATACGCCAACCCTGAAATTGGTCGTCGCAACCTCGAAACCCTGGTCGCTGCCACGCTCGAAGCCACGCTGCTGCAGCCGACCAAACCCGCCACCACGGCCTTCCTGCAAGCCGCCGAGCAGCTCTCGCAGGCCAGCATGGCAGCCTATCGCGCGCTGGTGTACGAGACCCCCGGTTTCACCGAATATTTTTTCAGTGCCACGCCGATCCGCGAAATCGCCGAACTCAACATCGGCTCGCGCCCGGCTTCCCGCAAGGCCAGTCAAAAAATTGAAGATCTGCGCGCCATTCCCTGGGGTTTCAGCTGGGGGCAATGCCGGCTGACCTTGCCCGGCTGGTATGGCTTTGGCAGCGCGCTCGAGCAGCGGCTCAAGCAAGGCGGCTCGCCCGCCAGCCGCAAGGAGGCACTCAAACTGCTGCAAAAAATGTACCAGCAGTGGCCCTTTTTTCGTACCCTGCTGAGCAATATGGACATGGTGCTGGCCAAGAGCGACCTGGCGCTGGCTTCGCGCTATGCCGAACTGGTCAGCGATGCCCGGCTGCGCAGGAAGATTTTCAGTGCCATCGAGGCAGAGTGGCACCGCACAGCGCAAGCGCTGACGCTGATCACCGGCGAAAAGCAGCGGCTGGCGGGCAATCCTGCGCTGCAACGCTCCATCCGCTACCGTTTTCCCTATATCGATCCGCTGCACCATTTGCAGGTTGAACTGGTGCGCCGCTATCGCGCAGGCCAGACCGACCAGCGGGTGCAAACCGGCATTCATATTTCGATCAACGGGATTGCCGCTGGCTTGCGCAACACCGGTTAAGTGAACTCGGGCAGATTATGGGATTGCGCCGAGGCGTCTTATCTGTAGGTCTGGTCCTACAGCCGCAACGGTCGCGTCTGATACCCTCAAACCTCCCAGGCGTTTAGCATGGACTAAAGCGCCGAATAATGCGCCGCTGGATTGCGGTGCAGGCAATGCCATAAGGGAGAATCAATCATGCCTACGTCTTACACCGGGAGGCCAAGCCGCTTTCCGGTTACCAATGACTTTATATCCAGTGATTATCTGGCGCTGGCTTCGCACATGAGCGACTGCCAGCGCTCGCGCGGCCGCTTTTTTGTCTTGCGTGCCACGCTGGAGCGGCTGCACGCAGTGTTGTCGCCGCGAATCGTGACGACTGGCGCGCTGCTTGTTGTCTGCAGCCTGGGTCTGCTGGTCTTGGCCTGAGCGGGTGAACGGGTGGACGCCGCCACCGTCCTGGACCGGCTCGAAGCGTTAAACCCTCACGCCTGCAAAATTCTCCTGTCGCGCGAAGGCGAAGCAGAGCCACCCATCCGTGCCGAGTTGTTCGGCCTGCAGCGCTTCGAGGAGCATGGCCGCAGCTTGGCGCAAGCCCAGGTAGTCGAAGCCGATGCTCTTTCGCGCCGCCGCGCCTCCTTTTTCCCGCGCGTCGAGGAAAATCTCGCCAAACTGCGCAATGCTTACGATTATGTGGCATTGACTTCGCGCAGTGGCCGTTACGTGACACCTGCCGCCGAATGGCTGCTGGACAATTTTCACCTGGTCGAAGCCCAGCTCGAACAGATTCGTGAAGGCGTTCCGCGCCGCTACTACGCCAGCCTGCCGAAGCTGGCGAGCGCGCCGCTGGAAGGATTGCCTCGCGTTTACGGCATCGCCTGGGCTTACGTGGCGCATACCGACAGCGTCCTCAATCCGGAACTGTTCACTGCGTTTCTCAACGCCTACCAGGAGCACAGCGAACTGCGCCTGAGCGAACTGTGGGCCTTGCCGACAACGCTGCGCGTCGTGCTCCTTGAAAATCTGCGCCGGATGGCCGACGCCATCGCGCAAGGCAAGGCCGCTCGCGAAGTTGCCCATGCCGTCTGCGACTGCTCGGAGCGAATCAATGATGGCAACCTCGACTCGATTTACGCCCTGATGAAGGCGCGCGGCCTGCATCGCACCTACCTGATGCAACTGTGGCAACGCATGCTCACGGAGCGGCTGGAAAGCTCCCCCGCGCTGGTGTCGTGGACCGAACGGCATTGCCCCGACGGGTCGGCGCTGATGGCCGAAACCCAGAGCGCGCAGGTGGCCGCCAACCTCACGGTTGGCAACATCATCACCACCTTGCGACTGATCGGCCAGGTCGATTGGCTCGAGCTGATCGAGCCCGTCAGCCATTCGCTGCGCTTGCTGGGACGGCTGCCCAGCTTCGCCCGGGAGAGCGAACGCACGCGCCAGCAAATCACCCATTCCATGGAACGCCTGGCGCGGCAAAGCCACAAGTCAGAATGCAAAGTAGCCGAGGCCGTGGTGACCCGCGCGCAGGCCGTGCCGGACAGCGTGCCAGCGGCGGCTGCGCAGCGCAGCGCCGGCTTCTACCTGATCGG
>MERZ01000358.1 GCA_001770785.1 Burkholderiales bacterium RIFCSPHIGHO2_12_FULL_61_11 | reverse complement strand
CGGGGCAGGATTAAAGCAGGATTGAGCAGGCGCGTGAACACCGTGTCAATATACTCGCGTACTTATTGCTGCGGATCTGTTCCGCGGATCGCCCGTCAAACGCATCGCCCCTCCCATGACCACCACCGAGCGCCCGCCCACCCTTGATCCGCTTGCCGTGAGCCGCTGGCAGCGCACGGCACCGTTGGCCTCGCCGTGGCTCCATGAAGAGGTGGCCAGCCGCATGCTGGACCGCTTGCAGTGGGTCAGGCTGCAGCCGCAGGCGTGGGCGCATTGGGGTGCCGTGCGCGGCGGTCTGCAGGCCCATGAAAAATTGGTTAGTCTGTATCCAGGATCAACATGTTTTGTTGCAGAAACCCATACCGGCCTGGAACAACAAGCTGTTAGAAAAATAGCGAAACCGTGGTGGAGCCCGACGCAGTGGCGGGCCGCTCCGACGCGCTTTGAGTTGCCCCCGCCAGCCAGCGTGAACATGCTGTGGGCCAACATGGCCCTGCACGAATCGCCCGACCCGCAAGCCTTGCTGGCCGATTGGCACAAGGCGCTGAAGGTTGACGGGTTTTTGATGTTTTCCTGCTTGGGGCCTGATACCGCCCGCGAATTGCGCGAGGTTTATGCGCAGTTGGGCTGGCCGCCCGCTGGGCATGAGCTGACCGACATGCACGACTGGGGCGACATGCTGGTGCAAACCGGCTTTGTCGAACCGGTGATGGACATGGAGCGCATCACGCTGACCTATGAGACGCCAGCGCGGCTGTTGCAGGAACTCACTGAACTGGGGCGCAACTTTCATCCTGCGCGCTTTGCAGCCTTGCGAGGCCGCGGCTGGAAGGCGCAGCTGGAGCAGGCGCTGGCGCGGCAACTGACCGGCAAGGACGGCCGTCTGTCGCTTACCTATGAGGTGATTTACGGCCACGCCCTCAAGGCACCACCAAAAATCAAGGTCAGTGCGCTCAGTTCGGTGTCAGTGGCCGACATGCGCAGCATGCTGAAGGGGCAGCGGCCGCACGACTGATGGTGCGGTCTTTCGCTGCCCGGGTTTTCCCGGCGTTTGGGTGTTTCCACGGGGGGCCACGGCCGAAATAAAAGCTATGATCGGCAGCTTTCCAGTCACCTTCTCGAGTTTTCCGCAGCCATTGCCTGGCACTGACCGCCATTTTTTGAGGGTCGCCACGTGTTACAGCCAGCGCCCACGCTTCGTTTTGCCACCTTGCCCGCGCCGGGCAGTCACAGCCACGAGGCGGTGCAGTGGCTTCTCAAGCGGCATTGTTCGCTCTCGCCAGCCCAGCTGGGCTGGCTGTACCTGTCGCTGTGCGTGGTGTCGCTGGCGATTGCGGGCTTTTTCTGGTCACAGGGCGCCACCCTGATAATGCTTTTCGCCTGGGCCGAGTTGCTGGCCGTGGGTGTGGCTTTTCTGGTGTATGCCCGCCATGCGGGAGACAGTGAAAAGATTGTGCTGCAGGGTGGAAAATTGGTGGTTGAGCTGGAAACGGCGGGGCACACGCAGCGGGCTGAATTCAACCGTGAGTGGGTGCGGATTGAACCCAAGGATGGCGATGGTTCGCTGATTGAGGTGTCCGGGCAGGGGCATTCGGTCAGGGTAGGTCGGCATGTGCGGCCTGAATTGCGTCCGGCGCTGGGCCCGCGAGATCCGTTTGGCACTGCGGGCCTGCCAAGCTAGTTGCGAAGCAACTGCATCATTTTTGACGGGCATGGATTGACCTGCCGCAAACTTTGTAATAATAAGCCGATTCAGTCGGTAATTGAAGCGAAAAAAAAGTGATCACGATGACCCCAAGTAACCCCCTAAGCAAAATGACACGGCTGGGCTTGCAGCATGCAGGCATCCTTCTCGCCTGCGCGGCCGCCTGGTTCAGCACTGCCGCATACGCCGTGAATGACCTGCCCGGTGGACCGGCGGTCCGGCAGCTCAATCTGGGGCCGGCGGCCACCAGGATAGCCGAAGAGGTGCAATGGCTGCACTGGATGATGCTGATCATTTGCACCGTCATCTTTGTGGCGGTGTTCGGCGTGATGTTTTATTCGATCTGGAAGCACCGCAAGTCCGTGGGTCACAAGGCAGCCAATTTTCATGAGTCCACCACGGTTGAAATCGCCTGGACCGTCGTTCCTTTCGTCATCGTGATTGTCATGGCGCTGCCGGCCACCAAAGTCATCGTGGCCCAAAAAGACACCAGCAACGCCGACCTGACCGTGAAGGTCACCGCCATGCAGTGGAAATGGGGTTATGACTACCTCAAGGGCGAAGGAGAAGGTATTGGCTTTATTTCCGCGCTGGACTCCTCGCAGCGCGTCATGTCCAATAACGGCGGCCCCAAAACGGGCGAAGTGGTGGACGACTATCTGCTCAAGGTCGACCATCCCCTGGTGGTGCCGGTCAACAAGAAGGTGCGCATCATCACCACGGCCACTGACGTGATTCACTCGTTCGCGGTGCCGGCCTTTGCCATCAAGCAGGACGCCATTCCCGGCTTCGTGCGCGACACCTGGTTCCGGGCCGAGAGAATTGGCGATTTTTACGGTCAATGTTCCGAGCTGTGCGGCAAGGAGCACGCTTACATGCCCATCCACGTGAAGGTGGTCTCTGCCCAGGACTACACCAAGTGGGTCGGGGAAGAGGCGAAAAAGACCGCCAAGGCCGACTCTCAGCCGACCGAAATGCAGGTCGTGCGCAATTAAGTATGGTTTATCCGGCCGATTGACGGCCACCCGGCGAGACCGACGTCAGCCGCCAAAACAAAGATACAGCTAAGAGCTACCAAAGGAAAACAAGATGAGTGCCGTTTTAGACCATCACGATCACGCGCATGATGACCACGATCACCATGCCCCCACAGGTTGGCGCCGCTGGGTCTATGCGACCAACCACAAGGACATCGGTACGATGTACCTGCTGTTTTCCTTCACCATGCTGATGATTGGTGGGATTCTGGCGTTGATCATCCGCTCCGAGCTGTTCCAGCCGGGTCTGCAACTGGTCAATCCCGAGTTGTTCAACCAGCTCACCACCATGCACGGCCTGATCATGGTGTTTGGCGCCATCATGCCGGGCTTTGTCGGTTTTGCGAACTGGATGATTCCGCTGCAGATCGGCGCGGCTGACATGGCTTTTGCCCGCCTGAACAACTTCAGCTTCTGGCTGATGATTCCGGCGGCATTGATGCTGGTCGGTTCGTTCTTCATGCCCGGTGGTGCGCCGGCGGCCGGCTGGACGCTGTACGCGCCGCTCACCCTGCAGATGGGGCCATCAATGGACGCCGGCATTTTTGCCATGCACTTGCTGGGTGCCTCGTCCATCATGGGATCGATCAACATCATCGTGACGGTGCTCAACATGCGCGCACCGGGCATGACCCTGATGAAAATGCCAATGTTCGCCTGGACCTGGCTGATCACTGCTTACCTGCTGATTGCCGTGATGCCGGTGCTGGCCGGCGCCGTCA
>MERZ01000357.1:3436-6342 GCA_001770785.1 Burkholderiales bacterium RIFCSPHIGHO2_12_FULL_61_11 | reverse complement strand
ACGCCGGCAGTTCGGCAACATCGTCGGCCACGTCAAGGGCGTGGACAACATGGGCAGTTTGTCTGAATGGACGGCCAAGCAATTCGACCCGGCACTCAACTGGGGCGACGTGGAATGGATCAAGAAACGCTGGGGCGGCAAGATCATCCTCAAGGGCATTCAGGATGTGGAAGACGCCAGGCTTGCCGTCAACTCCGGCGCCGACGCGCTCATCGTGAGCAACCACGGTGGCCGCCAGCTTGACGGCGCCGAGAGCAGCATTCATGCCCTGCCCGCCATCGTCGATGCCGTCGGCAGTCAGATCGAGGTCCACATGGACGGCGGCATCCGTTCCGGTCAGGATGTGCTCAAGGCAGTCGCGCTGGGGGCCAAAGGCACCTACATCGGCCGCGCCTTCCTCTATGGCCTGGGTGCCATGGGCGAAGCCGGCGTAAGCAAGGCGCTGGAACTCATCCACAACGAACTCGACCTGACCATGGCGTTTTGCGGGCACACCAACATCAATACGGTGGACAAACGTATTTTGTTGCCTGGGACCTACCCCCTCGCTGCCGCGCCAGTGACGCCGAGCTGATTCAGGCCGATGCAACTGAGCCAGTCGACGCTATGCTTGGCGGGTGAGCGACTTTTCTTCTTCACCCATGCTTCGCCGCATTGCCCACCTCGACATGGACGCATTTTTCGCGTCGGTCGAGTTGCTGCGCTACCCGCAGCTCAAGGGCTTGCCGGTGGTGATTGGCGGCGGGCGACGCACAGTGGACGAGGCGCTGCTGGCAGCGCAGGGCGAGCGCGCGCTTCGCTTCATTCCGGTGGCGGATTTTCCGCTGCTCAAGGACTATGTGGGGCGCGGCGTGATCACCACGGCGACCTATGCGGCGCGGCAGTTTGGCGTGGGTTCGGCGATGGGCATGATGAAGGCGGCAAACCTGTGCCCGCAAGCCATCGTCTTGCCGGTGGATTTTGACGAGATACGCAACTACTCGCGGCTGTTTAAAAGCACCATCACCGAGATTGCGCCGCTGATGCAGGACCGGGGCGTGGACGAGGTCTACATCGATTTCACCGAGGTGCCCGGCGGCCAGCGCGAAGGCGGCCAGGTGCTGGCGCGGCTGATCCAGAAAAGCATTTTCGACAAGACCGGCCTGACCTGCTCGATCGGGGTGGCGCCCAACAAGCTGCTGGCTAAGATGGCGAGCGAATTCCAGAAACCCAAGGGCATCTCCATCGTGCACGAGGCCGACCTGCAGGCGCTGGTCTGGCCGCTGGCCTGCCGCAAGATCAACGGCATTGGCCCCAAGGCCGACGAAAAGCTGGCCAGGCTGAACATCCACACCATCGGCGAGCTGGCCGCGCAAGACCCGGCGTTTTTGATCGCGCACTTCGGCAAAGCCACTGGCGCCTGGATGCATGAGATTGCCTGGGGCCGCGATGACCGCCCGGTGGTGACCGAGAGCGAACCCGTCAGCATGAGCCGCGAAACCACGTTTGACCGCGACCTGCATGCGGTACGCGACAAGGCCGAGCTGGGCGCCATCTTTACCCGGCTGTGCGAGCAGGTGGCTGGCGATTTGCAGCGCAAAGGCTATGTCGCCAAGACCATCGGCATCAAGCTGCGCTATGACGATTTCAAGAGCGTGACGCGCGACCAGACGCTGGAGCAGTTCACCGCCGACACGAAATCCATCCGGAAAATTGCCGGCCTGTGCCTGAAACGGGTGCCGCTGGACAAGCGGCTGCGCCTTCTGGGAGTTCGCGCTGCCACGCTGGTGAAAGCCGGGGAAGAGCCGATTTATGAACAAAATAGGGCTCTACTCCAATCAGGAAGGGTGCAGACAGTTACTGAATCAACAGCAACTGATCAACTTTTTTAGCGGGGGGCGGAAACCTTGAAGCGGCCGCTGCACATGCCCGATCGGGCGCAGCCAAAGCGCCCGTGGTTAAAAGCCGCTATTCAATTAGTAGCTGGTTGGCTTTTCGTAGTTGGGCTGGCCGGGGGTAGCCCGGCGGCTACTCACTTTGCTTTTGCTTCGCCAAAAGAAAGTAAGCAAAGAAAAGGCGACCCTACTGTCTGCGTCCCTTCGCTGCGCTACGGGCAACCTGCGGTGCTCGGTCCAGTCGGGGTCTGGCACAAACTCGGCTTCGCCTCAAACAAGTGCCAGCCCTGATCCGCCTGGCCCTGCGCTCCTCGGCGCAGCCAGAAGGGCTTTGAAGCCATGGATACCGAAGTCCGAAGTCCACAAGTACCCGCCATGGCGGGTACTTGTCTTGGTATTCGCTCCCCACCCCGTCCTGGCTGGGCCGAGCAGCGGAGAAGGGGCCGGATCAAAATTTTAGATGTCCGACGGCCGCGAAGCGGACTAGTTTCTAAAATTTCCGGCCACTTCGAGCAGCGCAGGCTGCCCGTAGCGAAGCGAAGGGACCCAGACAGCGGGTCGCCTTTCTTTTGGTTCCTTTTCTTTGGCGAAGCAAAGAAAAGGGACTAGCCGCCGGGCTACCCCCGGCCAGCCAGCCACGCTAATCAACTATCAATTTAGTAGCAACTCACGCCCAAATCTATTGGGCTACAAATCAACGCGCCAACCAACCTGACGCATTCCAAAAAACCAAAACAACACCTACTGCCGCGCCGTGCGGATATTCGCCGGCAAGCCCTGCGGATAGCTGGTGCGAAACGGATTGATGTCGAGCCCGCCACGGCGTGTGTAGCGCGCGTACACCGACAGCTTGGCGGGCTTGCAGCGCGTCCACAGGTCCATGAAGATGCGCTCGACGCATTGCTCGTGAAACTCGTTGTGCTTTCGAAAGCTCACCAGGTACTGCAGCAGCCCGGCCTGCTCGATCTGCGGGCCGCTGTAGCGGATCTGCACGCTGCCCCAGTCGGGCTGGCCCGTGACCGGGCAATTGCT
>MERZ01000357.1:0-3396 GCA_001770785.1 Burkholderiales bacterium RIFCSPHIGHO2_12_FULL_61_11 | reverse complement strand
GGTCCAGACTCAAACCATCGAGTTCGTGGACCGGCTCCCGGTCAAACATGTCAGGCAGCAACAGCTTCACGCCGACGCTGGAGGCCTGCGGCGCGCCGCGCCATGCGGCTTCGCTGATGTCGGCGCGCAGGCGCGCCTGCACCTCGGCCGCCTCGGCAAAACGCGTTTGGTTAAAGCTGTTCAGGTAGAGCTTGAAGGATTTGCTCTCGACAATATTGGGGGTTTCGCAAGGCACGGTGAAATGCGCCAGCGCCACCTGCGGCTTGCCGCGCGCATTGAGCCAGCTCAGCTCAAGCGCGGTCCACAGGTCGGCTCCTAAAAATGGCGGCGCGCCGGTGATGCCGAGCTCAAGCCGCTTGCCGGCCCGCGGAATCGGAAACAGCAGCGCGGCGTCGTACTGGTCGGCGTAGCTTGACGCCTTGCCCAATTGGGAGTGTTCAGGGGTTCTCATCTTCAATCTTCCTTGCGTCGGAACACGAGCCGGTCAGCTTCGGACGCCGCGGCATCAAAAGCGTAGCCCTCCAAATCAAAGCCTTGCAGTTTTTTGACGCTAACCAGCTTCTTTTCAATGGCGTAGCGCGCCATCAGGCCGCGCGCGCGTTTGGCCATGAAACTGATGATTTTGTACCTGTCGCCCCGGAACTCTTCAAACACGCAGGTCACCACACGGGCTTTCAGCGCCTTGCGGTCGACCGCCTTGAAATACTCTTCGCTGGCCAGGTTCACGATGACGGGGGAAGTGTCGGTCGCCGCGCGTTCATTGAGGTAGCCGGCAATCTGCGCGCCCCAAAACTGATAGAGATTTTTGCCATGGTCTGTTGCCAGAGCGGTGCCCATCTCCAGGCGGTAAGGCTGCATCCAGTCGAGCGGTCGCAGCACGCCGTACAGGCCGCTCAGAATGCACACATGGTCTTGCGCCCAGGCGAGCTGCGCCTCGCTGAGGGTTTTGGCATTCAGCCCCTCGTACACATCGCCATTGAAGGCCAGCACCGCCTGCTTCGAATTCCTGGCGGTGAATCTTGGCGACCAGACCTGGTAGCGCGCCACGTTCAGGCCGGCCAGTGCATCCGAGAGCTTCATCAGCGCACTGATTTGCTGTGGCGATTTCGTCTTGAGCAGGTCTATCAACTCGGCCGACTGGTGCTTGAACAGCGGCTGGGTGTGCACCGCAACATGTGCGGGGGTGTTGAAGTCGAGTGACTTGGCGGGCGAGAGTAAGAACAGCATGGTTTTGAATAGTGAATGCGAAGCAATAGCCTGACTTTACGACAGGCGCGGTGAACTCAATGCAGGTCGCTCGCCAATGACGCCAGGGCTTCAGCGGGAATCGTCACATGCGCCGGATAATGGGTATGGTCGCAGCCCAGCTTGACACTGGCCCCGGCCTTGACCGCCGCGCACATGGCGGGACTGAGCTCGAAGCGCACAAAATGCACGGCAGAGGTTTTCTCGGCGTTTTCTCTGGCCATGTCTTCGTCGGCAATCGCATGGACACGGGCGTAGCCCTCGACCTCGACAAACAGCTGGTCTTCGACACCGATCAGGCGGGCCAGCTCGCGCTTGCGCTCGTTGACGTCGGGGTACTCGATCATCACCGTGGCTTTCCAGTTGCTGCCGTCAGGCATCAGCGGCGCATAGGCTTCAATTTCCTGCTCAATGCCTTCTTTCTCGAAGATTTTCTCGAGGCGCAGCATTTCCTGGATCTGGTAGCGAATGCTGGTTTCGCTCTCAAACTGCACATTGAGATGCTCGCCCAGATGCACGCTGCGCAACTGGCGATGCGCCATGATTTGCGCCTTGTGATCCTTGCGATAGCCGCTGTAGGCCTCCAGCGTCATCAGGCTGTCGGGGGTGATTTTTCCGGTGGTTTTCATGGGATGTGTGCCTTCAAAAAAGTTGCCATGCCGGACTTGATCCGGTATCCATGTCAGCGCTCAACCATGGTTTGCGGGTCAAGCCCGCAATGACAAAGCCAAAAATTATTTCAGACCATACGCCTTGCGTATCAGCGTCAGCGGGTGCTCTAGGGGTGGCGTGCCGAGCTGGTTGACTTCAAAGCCCTGGGCAATGTGGTGGCCGCCCAGCGGGCAGTCGCTGCTGATCACATCGGGAAGGCCGCCGTCTTTGTGGCTGGCCATGGCCTTGAACAGCGGTTTGCCGATTTTCATGGCCTGCTGGTGGAAAGGAACTTTCACGCCAAATGTTCCGGCATGGCCCGAGCAGCGCTCATGCGTCTGCACGCTGGTGCCCGGCACCATCTTGAGCATTTCTTCGGTTTTCCTGCCGATGTTTTGTACCCTGCCGTGGCAGGGAATCTGGTAGCTGACCTTGCCCAGTGGCACGCGGAATTCGGTCTTGAGAAGGCCGTCGCGCTTGCGTGCCATCAGGTATTCAAACGGGTCCCACATGTGCTCCTTGACCAGTTGCACGTCGGCGTCATCGGGGTACATCAGCGGAATTTCTTGCTTGAACATCAGCGTGCAACTGGGCACCGCGCTCAAAATGGCAAAGCCGTCTTTGGCGTACCTGGCCAGCACCGGAATATTGGCCTCCTTGCTGTCGTTCACCGAGTCCAGATCGCCAAGCTCCAGCCTGGGCATGCCGCAGCATTTTTCCTTTTCCACCAGTACATAAGGCACTTCGTTGTGGCTCAGAATCTTGAGCAGGTCGTGGCCAATGCCGGGTTCGTTGTAGTTGATGTAGCAGGTGGAAAATATCGCCACTTTACCGGGCGTTTTTTCGCCATCTTTCACCGGATATGGCGGCGACTCAAGCGCGCTGGCGCGAAATTTGTGGGTGGCCAGCTCGGGCAGCCAGGCGTCTTTGTCCACGCCCAGAACTTTCTCCATCACCACGCGCGCCGGTCTGGTTTTGTTCACGGCATTGGCCACCTGCACCACGATGGGAATACCGGCAAACTGGCCGTGCACATCGGTGGAGGCCAGAATCCTGGCGCCCAAGCCCACTTCGCCATTTTTGAACTTGATGACCTTGGCGCGCAGCATGGTGTGCGGGAAGTCCAGATTGAACTTGTGCGGCGGCACATAAGGGCACTTGGTCATGTAGCAAAGATCGCAGAGGTAGCACTGGTCCACCACTTTGCGGTAGTCCTTCTTGTCCACGCCATCGACTTCGCCGGTCTTGCTGGCATCGATCAGGTCAAACAGCGTCGGGAAGGCGCCACACAGACTCACGCAGCGGCGGCAGCCATGGCAGATGTCGAAGATGCGCTCGATCTCATGTTGACAAGCGTCCTCGTTGTAATAGTCGGGGGTTTTCCAGTCAATCGCGTGACGGGTCGGCGCTTGCAGATTGCCTTCTGTGGCCATGGCGTTTTCTCTTCCTGATTTCTCCATCGCTCCTGTGCGGGAGAGGATTGGGGTAAGGGGGTTTCAG
>MERZ01000356.1:11214-14356 GCA_001770785.1 Burkholderiales bacterium RIFCSPHIGHO2_12_FULL_61_11 | reverse complement strand
ACCGTCTTGATCAGTTGCGGATCGCGCCGGTCGTCGCCGATCCGCTGCCGCAGGCGGCCCACCTGCACGTCGATGCTGCGGTCCAGCGGCCCGGCCTCCTTGCCCTGGGTCAGGTCCAGCAACTGATCGCGGTTGAGCACGCGGTTCGGGTGATCCAGGAAGACCCGCAGCAGCCGGTACTCGGCCCCACTGATCGGCGTGACCACATCCATCGAGGAGATCAGGTTGCGCTGCACCGTGTCGAGCACCCAGTCGGCAAAACGCAGCTTTGCCGACGCGTCTGGCCGCAGGTTGGGCGGCAGGCTGCGAGCGCGCCGCAAAATGACCTTGATGCGCGCCAGCAGCTCGCGCGCGCTGAAGGGCTTGGGCAGGTAGTCGTCTGCGCCCATCTCCAGGCCGACGATGCGGTCGGTCTCGTCGCCGCGAGCGGTCAGCATGATGACCGGAATGTCGGACTTGGCGCGCAGGGTGCGGCACAGCGTGAGCCCGTCGTCGCCGGGCAGCATCAGGTCGAGCACGATCAGGTCGAAGTTGACGCCGTCTAGCGCGCGCCACATGGCGCGGCCGTCACCCACCGTGGTGGCCTGCAAGCCATTTTTTTCAAGATACCGGCTCAGCAACTGGCGAATTTCGGCGTCGTCATCGACGATCAGGATGTGGTCGGGTCGGTCCATGGCAGTGATTACATCGCAGCCCGCACGGTGCGAACAGAGGATATGTATCACAGTATGTCAGGTCGCGGCTTTGTCGCATGCCGCGACAAAAAGGCAGGCGGCTGACATCGCCCGCTTACATGACGGCGCTGAAATTGACCCTGCTGCAAGGCACTTCCCTGCAGCAGGTCAACGCGACAGGCGCGTTGAGCCAATTCACCAACCACTGACAGGACATTTATCATGAAACTCACCTACAAAATCATCGCCGGCGTTGCCGCCTCACTGTCGCTGGCTGCGGCTGGCGTGGTGTACGCAAATCAGGGCATGGGCATGGGCGGCATGGGTATGGGCATGGGCCAAGGGATGAACATGGGCATGGGCCACGGCATGGCCGGCGGGATGATGGCCGGTGCCGATGTCGGGGCGATGGCCGCGACTCGGCTGGCCGACCTGAAAGCCGCACTGAAGATCACGCCCACTCAGGAGGCCGCCTGGTTGACCTTCGAGAACCAGGCCAGGCAGCAGGCCGCGGCGATGCAGGCGCTGCGCAGCCAGATGCAGGCACAGATGCACAACCCGCAGCCGGGGGCGGCCAGCACCGACTTCGCGGCTCAGCGCAATGCAATGATGGCAATGCACGATGCCAACCTGGCGGCCCGCGAGGCCGCCGTGAAAGACTTGTACGCAGTGCTGACGCCGGAGCAGAAGGCCCTCGCGGACCAGCGCCTCAATGCCATGGGTGGCCACCGCAGCGCGCGTAATTTCCGGGCGAACTGATCGACAGCGTGCCGCCATGCGGCCAACCTGCACGACGTGCTGTCGTGCCATGACCATATTTTGATCATGGCCACCCCGCCGTCGGTCGGCGCATTCCGCCCAAGCATGGCTATATTGCCTTGTGCGACAGATGCCCCAAGCGTGTTCGCATGCAGCAAACATCGTTAATCGAGTAACTTGAATGAAGGCTATTATGAAAACAGTCAAGATTGCCGCAGTCGGTTTTGCTTTGGGTCTTGGAGCCTTTATGGCAGCTCCAACTTGGGCTGCGGAGTACACCGCTGTCATGCCGACCGACATCAAATGGAACGATGCTCCGTCCATCGGCCCTGGCGTGAAAACCGCAGTCATCGATGGCGACCCCAAATCGCCGGGGTCGTTTGTGATGCGTCTAAAAGTCCCGCCGAAGACCAAAATCGGAGTGCATACCCACCCGGCCGATGAAAACGTCACGATCCTTTCAGGCACTCTGTACTTTGCCGCGGGCGATAAATTTGACACCAAAACTGCCAAGGCGTTTGGTCCCGGTAGCTATTTTTCAATTGGGAAAGAGAAGCCGATGTTCGCCTACACGACGGGCAAGGAGGCGGTGCTTCAACTCAATGGCAACGGACCTTGGGGTCTAACATATCTAAATCCGGCCGACGATCCGACAAAGAAAAAATAGAGCGCAGGCGGCCCGATCGGTCGACCGATGTGGGTCATGGCTAAATTTTTTCAGGCTTTGCTGCCGGCAAGTTGCATGAGGCGGTCCACGCCTATCGGCTCGTCTTTCAGCAAGGGAACCACGGCGTAGCGGCGTGCATGTCGGGTGACCACCGACTCGATCTCAATCAGTTCGTTGTGGGTACGCTGACGCAACAACGCTGACGTGACCGGTGCGGTGACGAACGCGGCCGCCACGCTGTTGTTGATGACCCAGGCCCAGGGTTCGATGCCGGCGCGTTTCAGGTCGGCTTGCAGGTTGGCCGCCTCCAGCACCGGCGTGGTCTCGGCCAGCGTGACGAGCAGCACCTTGGTCTGCCTGGGGTCTTGCAGTTGCATCATCGGCGTGGTGAAGTGCCTGCCGGTTTCACCCATCTGGCGCGCGATGTCGCGGTGGTAGGCGCCGGTGGCATCGAGCAGCAGCAGCGTGTGCCCAGTGGGCGCGGTGTCCATCACCACGAACTTTTTGCCAGCCTCACGGATCACGCGCGAGAACGCCTGGAACACCGCGATTTCCTCGGTGCAGGGCGAGCGCAAATCTTCCTCCAGCACGGCGCGGCCGGCGGCATCCAGCTTGGCCCCCTTGCTGGCCAGCACTTGCGCGCGATAGCGCTCGGTTACCTCATGCGGGTCGATGCGGCTGACCGTGAGGTTTTCCAGCGAGCCATCCAGCGTTTCCATCAAGTGTGCCGCCGGGTCGGAGGTGGTCAGGTGCACCGGCCAGCCGCGCGTGGCCAGCTCCACCGCCAGCGCCGCGGCCAGCGTGGTCTTGCCGACGCCGCCCTTGCCCATCAGCATCACCAGGCCGTGGCCGTCGGCGGCGATGTCATCGACCAGCGCGGACAGGGTGTGGGCAGCAAGCAAACCGACTGATGCAAAGTTCGTCATTGAGAGCGCAGCGCGGCAATCCTTGGCCGCTGGATTGCCGCGCTGCGCTCGCAATGACGAAAGTGCGGCCTCGCGATGACGAATATTGGTTGCGTCCAGCGCCGAGCTGGTCAGCA
>MERZ01000356.1:5834-11208 GCA_001770785.1 Burkholderiales bacterium RIFCSPHIGHO2_12_FULL_61_11 | reverse complement strand
GTAAGGCCGCCAGCCCCACCAGATTGAACGCTTTGAGTGCAATCCGATCGGTGGGCAAGCCTTGCAAGGCGGCGGGCAAGTTCGCCAGCACCGCTTGTTCTCTTTGGAAAATAGCCTGCGCCAGCGGGTCGTGGACAGTTTCCGACTCGAGAAACACGCCATTGATCACCAAATACTGCTTGCTTAGCCCAATGCCAGCGAGCTCGCCGTGGGTGCGGGCTGCTTCGCCCAAAGTCGCGGCTTGGGCCCGCGCCACCAGCACCATGCGAGTCTTGACGGGATCGGCCAGCGCATCGACGGCGGCTTTGTACTGGGTACGCTGCTTTTCCAGCCCGGCCAGCGGCCCCAGGCACGAGGCGTCACCCTTGCCGGCTTCCAGAAAACCGCTCCAGGCACCGGGCAACTGCAACATGCGGATGGTATGGCCGGTGGGCGCGGTGTCGAAAATGATGTGGTCAAAATCCTGCGTCAGCGCGCCATCCGTGAGCAGCGCGGTGAATTCGTCAAACGCGGCGATCTCGGTGGTGCAAGCGCCCGAGAGCTGCTCTTCGATGCCCTTGACCACGGCATCGGGCAGCAGGCCGCGCACCGGGCCAACGATGCGGTCGCGGTAGGCCTGCGCAGCAGCTTGCGGGTCAATTTCCAGTGCGCTCAAATTCGGCACCTCGGCCACCTTGGTCACCTGATTGCCGATGGTCACGCCAAACACCTGCCCGACATTGGAGGCCGGATCGGTGCTGACCAGCAGCACGCGCCGGCCAGCCGCGGCCAACTCGATGGCGCTGGCGCAAGCGATCGAGGTCTTGCCGACGCCGCCCTTGCCTGTGAAGAAAAGAAAGCGCGGCGGCTGGTCAAGGAATTTCATGGCCGTCACTCCTGGCCGACTCAGCAGCAGGCACCGCCACTGCAGCAATTGCCTGCTGCCTTGACTTCAGCGACCGGCTGGGCAATGCCGGCCCAGCGGGCCAGATCGCCGCGGGTCGGATAGCGACCGGCCAGCGCCAATTCACCGTCGACCAAAATAACCGGCAACGCTTCCTGACCCGAGCGTTCCAGAAAGCCCTTCACCACCGCGTTTTCAGCAAAGGCCATGGGTTGCTGCGCCAGGTTGAAGCGCTCGATCTGCGCGCCGTTTTGCTTGGCCCAGTCCACGTCGGCCGAGAAGGCGACCAAGGTCTGGTCTATATCGGTGCCGCAAACGCCGCTGCTGCAGCACATGGCCGGATCAAAAACTTGTATATTCTTCATTTGAAAACTCCTTGAGTTGAGGATTGAAATTTGTCATGCCGGACCTGATCCGGCATCAAGGTGCCAATGCGATCGAGTTCAGCTTTGAGCTTTTGCGGCTCATGCTGCAAGGTGGCCAGTGGCAGGGCCAGAAAAGCTTCGATGCGCGCCCGCAGGATGCGGTAGGCGGTCATGAAGGCGGCATCGATTTCGGCGTCGCTGCCGCTGGCATGCGCCGGGTCCTGCACGCCCCAGTGGGTACGCAGCACCGGGCCCAGGTAAACCGGGCAGGTCTCGCCGGCCGCGCTGGCGCACACCGTCACGAGGACATCGGGGATCCTCGGCAACGGGTCCCAGGATTTGCTGTGAAGGCCCTCGGTCGAGATGCCTTCCCGCGCCAGCAAGGCCAGCGAGCGCGGATGCACCTGCCCCGTGGGCTGGCTGCCGGCGCTCATGGCTTTCCAGCCCGCCGGCGCCAGGTGGTTGAAGGTGGCTTCGGCGAGGATGGAGCGGCACGAGTTGCCGGTGCAGAGAAATAGGATGTTCATGGTGGCCGTTTCATCAAACCTTGACCGATGCATCGACGCACCGAGCCAAAGCGCTGGTGTCCAGACACTGTTCGGGCTGGCCCGCGCAACACTCCGCGGTGAGGTAGCCAATCAGTTCCACCATCAGGGGAATGTTCGCCCGGTAGCGCTGGTAGCGGCCTTCCTGCACCACGGCAACCAGCTCGGCGTGTGTGAGTGCCTTCAGGTGAAATGACAAATTGGTGGGCGGCAATTCAAGCTTTGCAGCAATGTCGCCCGCGACCAAGCCTTCAGGGCCTTGCCTGACGAGCAACCGGTACACGTCCAGGCGAACGCCGGAAGACAGAGACTCAAAAACGTTGACTGCTTTTTGCTTTTCCATGGCTTCATTATTCAACAAATGTTGAATTGATGCAAATCATGCTGGAATCGGTGGCCATGACAGGAGCGGCTGCTCTAAGCCGCCCGCGGCTTGACCAGCGACGCCGCTTGTTTGGCCCGCGTTCGCGCCACTTCCAGATCGGCATCGAAGGCCAGCGCCACGCCCATGCGGCGTTTGACGAAACTCTCGGGCTTGCCGAACAGGCGCAGGTCGGTATTGGGAACGCGCAGCGCCTCGGCCACGCCGTCAAACACGATGCCTTTGGCGTCGACGCCGCCATAAATCACGGCGCTGGCGCCCGGGCTTTTGAGCGCGGTATTCACCGGCAAACCCAGGATGGCCCGCGCATGCAGTTCAAACTCGCTTTGCCACTGCGTGACCATGGTCACCATGCCGGTGTCGTGCGGGCGCGGGCTGACTTCGCTAAACCACACCTCGTCGCCCTTGACAAACAGCTCAACGCCAAAAATGCCCTGGCCGCCCAGGTTGTCGGTCACGGCTTTGGCAATGGCGCAGCACCTTTGCAGGGCGACGGCGCGCATGGGCTGCGGCTGCCAGCTTTCCACGTAGTCGCCGTTGACTTGAAGGTGGCCAATCGGCTCGCAAAAATGCGTTTGCGCCTGGCCATCGGCGTCCAGCGCACGCACCGTGAGCTGCGTGATCTCGTAGTCAAAATCAATAAAGCCTTCAACAATCACCCGGCCATGGCTGACGCGGCCACCGGCCATGGCGTAGTCCCAGGCCGCAGCCACGTCGGCCGGCCCGGCAATCTTGCTCTGGCCCTTGCCCGATGAGCTCATGACCGGCTTGACGATGCAGGGATAGCCGATTTTTGACTCGATGGCCGCCTGCAACTCCGGCAAGGAATCGCAAAACACATACGGGCTGGTCGGCAGGCCCAGCGTTTCAGCGGCCAGGCGGCGTATGCCTTCGCGGTCCATCGTCAGGCGCGCCGCGCGGGCGTTGGGAATGACGCGCACCGTGCCGGCGGCTTCCAGCTCTTCCAGCATGGCGGTGGCGATGGCCTCGATTTCAGGCACCACCAGCTGCGGCCTTTCCTTTTCGATCAGGCTTTTAAGCTGCGCCGGGTCACTCATGGTGATGGTGCGCGCATGGTGCGCCACCTGCTGGCCCGGCGCGTTGTCGTAACGGTCGACGGCAATCGTTTCCACGCCCAGGCGCTGCAGCGCAATCAGCACTTCCTTGCCCAACTCGCCCGAGCCAAGCAGCATGACTTTGGTGGCGTGAGGAGACAAAGGGGTTCCGAGTGAAGACATGGCGGGGTCCAATGAAAGTGGGTTGATAAAAAACAGGGGGGGGTGGCGATGCAATCTGCTGCACTTTTGCAGGGACCGATGGGACCATCTTACCGCCCGTGCCGGATGCCCGGGGCACAATGCAGCGATGAGTCCAGCCGCCCTTTCACCCATTTTTTCAGTCCAGGCCTTGAGTAAACACTATGGCGCCAGCACCGTCGTCAACAACCTGTCTTTCGACATCGCTCAGGGCGAATGCCTGGGCGTGATTGGACCGAATGGCGCTGGCAAAACGACGACCATCCGCATGTGTCTGGGGCTGACAAGCCCTGACACCGGCCGCATTACTTATTTTCCCGGTGGCTCGGCGGCTGCTGCCCTGCACATGCCGCAAGATGCCATGGCCATCAAGGAAAGGCTGGGCATTGTCAGCCAGTTTGACAGCCTGGACCCGGATTTTTCATGCGCCGAGAACCTGCTGGTGTTTGGCCGCTATTTTGGCCTGAAAGACGCGGTGATTCGCCAGAGGATTCCAAAGCTGCTGGAGTTTGCCGCGCTCACGCACAAGGCCGATGCCAAGCTCAGTGAGCTCTCTGGTGGCATGAAACGGCGCCTGAGCCTGGCGCGCGCGCTGGTCAACGACCCGCAGTTGCTGCTGCTCGACGAGCCCACCACCGGGCTGGACCCGCAGGCGCGGCATTTGATGTGGGAGCGGCTGCAGCGGCTGGTGCAGCAAGGCAAATCCATCTTGCTGACGACCCACTTCATGGACGAAGCCGAGCGCCTGTGCAACCGGCTGCTGGTGCTCGACCACGGCCAGAAAATGGCCGAAGGCGCGCCGCGCGAGCTGATCGCGCAAAACCTGGAGTCCGAGGTGGTCGAGGTTTACGGCGCGGGCGCCTTGAGCCTGGCCGACTCACCGCTCAAGGCGCTCGCCGCCCGGCTTGAGGTGAGTGGCGAAACCGTGTTTTTCTACACCCATGAAGCCAGGCCGCTGCTGGCCGCGCTGGCAGATCACCCGCAACTGCGCACGCTGCACCGGCCGGCCAACCTCGAGGACCTGTTCCTCAAGCTGACCGGACGCCAGATCAGGGAGGATGCATAGTGACCGAACGCCCCACCGCGCCGCCTGCATTGTTCAGGCCGCCGCAAATCAGCTGGCGCTGGCTGCCCGTTTTCAGGCGCAACCTGCTGGTCTGGCGCAAGCTGGCCGTGCCCAGCCTGGTCGGCAACATTGCCGAGCCGCTGATCACGCTGGTGGCCTTTGGCTACGGGCTGGGCGCGCTGGTCGGGCAGGTTCAGCTGAATGGCACGGCCGTGCCCTACATCCTGTTTCTGGCCAGCGGCTCGGTCTGCATGAGCGCCATGAATGCCGCTTCGTTTGAAGCGCTGTACTCGGCTTTTTCACGCATGCAGGTGCAGCGCACCTGGGACGGCATCATGAACGCCCCGGTGCGGCTCGATGACGTGGTGTTTGGCGAAATGCTGTGGGCGGCTTTCAAGGCGCTGTTTACCAGCATCGTGATTCTGGGCGTGATGCTGGCGCTGAACATCAGCCACAGCCCGATGCTGCTGCTGGCCCTGCCGCTGCTCGCCCTGATAGGCATCGTGTTTTCCAGCATTGCGCTGATCTTCAACGCCCTGGCCAAGGGCTACGACTTTTTCACCTACTATTTCACGCTGTTTCTGACACCCACCATGTTTTTGAGCGGCGTGTTTTTTCCGCGCGAGCAGTTGCCCGGTGTGCTGCGGCTGATTTCCGACGTGTTGCCGCTGACCGCCGCCGTGGAACTGATACGCCCGCTGTTCCTGGGTGAATGGCCGGCCCGGGCGCTGCTGCATCTGGTGGTGCTGGTGGCGTATGCGGTGGTCGGTTTCTGGGTGGCGCTGGCACTCACGCGCAAGCGCTTTCGGAATTGATGGGCGCGTCGGTTAATCCAGCGCCTTGTTCCGGTCAGAAATAAGCAAACCGCGCGCGACCA
>MERZ01000356.1:0-5816 GCA_001770785.1 Burkholderiales bacterium RIFCSPHIGHO2_12_FULL_61_11 | reverse complement strand
CGTGGCTGATCAGGGCTTGGGTAACTCATGCCGAACCCCAGACCCGGTCAATCGCGGCCTT
Organism: Burkholderiales bacterium RIFCSPHIGHO2_12_FULL_61_11; assembly: GCA_001770785.1. Taxonomy (GTDB): domain Bacteria; phylum Pseudomonadota; class Gammaproteobacteria; order Burkholderiales; family Burkholderiaceae_C; genus Polaromonas. The sequence goes on along the minus strand of MERZ01000356.1, from coordinate 5,755 downwards.
GACCTTGACCTCCATGCGGCGGACAAGCAAGCGGTTGGAGGCGACCAGGGCCTGTTCGGCTTCAATCTCGGCGACGATGGCGCGTTGGGTTTCTAGGTCGGGGAGGGGGATCAGAAAATTGCGCAACGACCCAAGTGCAACGGTTTTTTGTGTCGGGCGAAATGTCGTAGCCGTGGATGCCGGCGGCCAGCCTTGCCGGCTCGTCGGGCGTGAGCAAATCACCGGCTCTGCGTCCGTCCGCCCCGCGCGATCCGCTATCATTTTTGATAACCTTGGACGTGTTGGCCTTGAGGATGTGCTTCCACGCCGAGATCAAAAAACCAGCCGTGCCGCACGCCGGGTCCAGAATCGTTTCGTTCTTTTTCGGGTCCATGACTTCGACCATGAAGTCGATGATGTGGCGCGGCGTGCGGAACTGTCCGGCGTCGCCCCGGCTGCCGAGCACGCTCAGCAAATACTCGAACGCATCGCCCAGTCGCTCGGAATGGTCGTAGGTGAAGTGGTTGATTTTCTTCAGAAAACTTTTCAGCGTTTCGGGGTCGCGATACGGCAGGTAGGCGTTCTTGAAGATGTCACGAAACAGCGGCGGCACGCCGGGGTTCTCGTTCATTTTCTGGATGGCCTCGCTGTACAGCGCCAGCACTTCAAAGCCGCCCAGGCCTGGCGCCATGAGCCGCGCCCAGCCAAATCGGGCGTAGTCGCCGGCAAAGAAGCTGCGCGTGCCACCCAGCTCTTCGGCCTCGGCGTCCATGTCGTCCATGAACTTGTAGATGAGCGCAATGGTGATCTGCTCTACCTGGCTTTTGGGGTCGGGCACTTTGCCGACCAGAATGTCGCGGCAGCTGTCGATGCGGCGTTTGGTTTCAGCGTCAAGCATAGGGGGTTCAGGGCTTCTTGGGTTTGACCAACAGGTCGGGGAATTGGGTTTGCAGCCATTGGCGCGTGTGGGCCAGCAGCGCGTCGGCTTGAGTGATGCTTTCGGTGACCACGGCGTCACTGACGGGGTCGCCCTCATAGTCGTTCAGGTTGCGCTGTTTGCGCAGCGCATCGAGCACGATGATCACTTCATTGGGCAAACCCATGGTGAGCGGTAGTGCTTGCAACGCAGTCTGGTGGTGGCCGGGCTGGCTGGTAGAGGTCCGATAACCCTGCGCCCACAACCCCAACATGGCGCATTGCATGATGCATTTGTAGGCCGCGTCAAAACGGTTTTCGGCGCTGAGCTGCGCCAACTTTGCATCAGTCAGGTTGCGCATGGCCGCCTGAAGTAATCGCTGTACGCCTTGCGGCGTGGCGCTAAACGCCTGCAGTCGCTGAATCGCCAGCAAGTTGGCTAAGGTCATGTTCGGTTCCTATCAAAAAAATCTTGGGTTTGGTCAGTAAATCTTGAACGAAAGCGTCTTGCATTTGCACGCGGCGCTTGAATTCTTGTGCGCTGTACACCACAGGGTTGATTTCGCGGCCCAGCTCAGCTTGCGCGGGGTGGGTGGCTCTGACGACGTCAGCAAACCCGAGGTCGGCAATGACCAACACATCGACGTCGCTGCTTGCGGTTTCCGTGCCACTGGCGACGGAGCCGAATATCAAGGCCAAAGGGGGTTGCAGCGGCGTCAGTGCGGTGGTGAGTATTTCGGCGGCACCGGTTGTTTTGCGCAGCAGGCCTGCAAGCTCCGGAAAAACCGGGCATTGCTGGTTGGCCTGGTAGCGCACCTGGTTGCCCTGCTGTTTGCGCAACAACAGCCCCGCGCTAGCGAGCCGCGCCAGCTCTTTGTGCAAGGTGCCAGCCGCCGTGTGGGTTTGCCGGGCAAGCTCGCGGACGTGGTAGTCGGTGTCCGGATGGAGCAGCAGCAAGCTGAGCACCTTTTTACGGTAAGTTCCAAACAGGATGTCGGTCAGCATATGTAGCCTTTAGTGCTTCGATTGTAGCATTTAATGCTACGTATGAAGCCATTTTGGCTACATAAACTGATTCAGCGGCACGTAGTCTTTGACGTACTCGGGGATGAGGGTGCGCCAGGCCGGGGGGACGGCCTTGAAGTCGCTCATGCCAAAGGCGGGGTACACGTTGAGGTCGGTCAGGCGTTTGGTCTCGATGATGTCGCGCAGCTTGTGGTCGGTGGCGTAGGCTTTGAGGTAGTACTTCATAGCCACGATGGCGGTGGCGGCCGAGTCGGCGCTGAAGCCGGTGGCGCTTTGCTGGTCGAGCAGGAATTTATCAAACTCTTCTTCCAGCAAGTCGTTTTTGCTCTTGAAACCGGGGATCAGGCCAAAGGCCTTTTCCAGAATCTCGCGCAGGCCCAAGCGGCGGTCCACGCCAGCGGCACGGCGCAGCTTGTCGAGGTTGAAGTATTCACTGGGTTTGTCAAACAGCTCGGTGGTGACGTAGTCAATGGCCTGGTCCCATTGGCCGTTGCCGACCTGCTGGGTGATGACGGGGTCGGCTTTCACCTTGTCCTCAAACTTCTCGAAAAACATGCGATCCACCTTCATGCCCTGAAAGCCGATTTGCTGCTCGACCTGGCTGGCGATGGCGTCGGGGGCGGTGTGCTGGTAGGCGCCATTGTCCGGATCGCCGTCCTGGCCGATTCCGGCCTCATTGCCTTCGCCTGCACCGTTGCCAGCTTGCGCACCGGGGCGAGGCAGCTTGAGCACTTCGTCGTAGTTGAACTTTTCCTCGAAATATTCGCAGCTGGCAAAAAAATCGAACAGCTTGTAGGCCGTCTTGTGCGGCGTGGTGACTTGGGACTTGAGGGCGTCGTCCTGCAACTGCTCGCGAAAGTCGTGTTTGCGGGTGCCGCGGCCCTTGATCTGCACAAAGTCTGATGGGGAGAACACCGGGCGCATCAGGGCCAGGTTCAACAAATCGGGGCAGTCGTAGCCAGTGGTCATCATGCCCACGGTCACGCACACGCGTGCCTTGCTGGTTTTGTAGGCGGGCAAGGCGTTGGCCGAGCCCCGCAGCTTGTTGTTGGTGAAGTTGATAGTGAACTGCTGGGCGCCGGGGATGAGCGAGGTGACCTGCACGGCAAAGTCGGACTGGTAGCGGCCGGGGTACTGCTTGTCGGCCAGGTCATTCAGGATTTGCGTGAGCGCGGCGGCGTGGTTTTGGCTGACGGCAAACACCAGGGTTTTGCCAAACTCGCCGCTGATGGTGTCGCGCAGGCCGTGGGCCAGCAGTGTTTCGCAAAACAGGATGTTGGTGGGTTTGGAGAAAAACTTCTTCTCAAAACTGCGCTGCCTGAAGTGCTGCTCGCTGGTTTTTTCACCCTCGGGCGCGTCGCTGATGACCACGGCGGCGTAGCCAATATCGGACAGCAGCTGGGTGGCGACCTCGGTGCGGGCATCAACCACCAGCGGGTTGATCAGGAAACCTTCGCGCACGCCGTCCAGCAAGGAATAGCGGAAAGTGGGCTCGCCGGTTTCGCAGCCAAAGGTGCGGTAGGTGTCCAGCAGCAGTCGGCGCTCCTGCTCGCGCGGGTCGCGGGTAGAAGGCTTGGCGGCATCAAACTTCTTGAGATAGTCCTTGGGCGTGGCCGTGAGACCCAGCTTGTAGCCGACAAAATACTCAAACACGGCACGGGCGTTGCCGCCAATGGAGCGGTGTGCTTCGTCGGAAATGACCAGATCAAAGTCCGTGGGAGAAAACAGTTGCTGGTATTTGTTGTTGAACAGCAGCGATTGCACAGTGGTCACCACGATCTCGGCCTTGCGCGTATTCCGGTGCCGGTGGCCATCTCAAGCAGGAAGCGGGTTTTGCCTTCCTTGACCGCCAATTGAATGGCCTGGGCCGCGCGCTGCTGGTACACGCGCATAAAGCGCAGTCGGTTTTTCTGGGTGAACCCCGGCTGCTCATCGGGGTTCTTCCAGCCCGCCTCATGGTCATACGCGGGCATTTGCGTGCGTGCGATGTAGTCCAGCGGCACATCTTCAGCCACCAGCCGCGCCGGGTCTGGCTGAAAGCGGGCATAGCCCTTGATGGAATCTGGTGCGGGAAAGCGCGTGATGAGGTGCGGATTGCCTTGGCCCAAGTCCCACAGGTAATGCAAATTGCCGTTGGACAAAATGACGAAGCGGCAGTTTTGCGACTTGACCGTATTTACGGGCCTGCTCTTTGCCAATCAGCGGATTTTTGTCTTCCGCCTTGGCCTCCAGCACCAGCAGGGGAAAGCCATTTTCATCGAGCAACAGAAAGTCGATAAAGCCCTTGCTGGTGGTCTCAAAGTCGTTACCCATCGCATCGACCTGCGCCTGCGTAAGCTTGACGTGGGGCTCCAGCGCAATGTTGGCGTTGCCTTCGGAGGAGTTAAAAAAGCGCCAGCCAGCGGCTTCGAGCAGCTTGTTGATCTTGATGCGGGCTTGGGCTTCTTTGGGCATGGACGACGGTGGGGATTGGGATTGGAGAGCAGGTGAAGCTTAATCGGTGTTTCACCCCGTTTTGCAATCTACCTCCTGCGTGCCTTCGTCAGCCGCATGCAAAAAACACGGAGCAGCCGCCAGGCCACTTAAGGCAGCCCAGCCACCACCGCAAACCGCGCAGTCAATTCGCCCAGGCCCAGCTCATCCAGCACCTGCTGCAGGCGCTCTTGCGCAGCGCGGGTTTTGGCCGGGTTGGGCGTTGCCGGGCGACTGGCCAGAATGAGCTCGTTTTTCATCGAATGTTCCCAGCCCACCAGCTCGGTCACAGTGACCTGGTAGCCGCTGGCCTCCAGCTGCAGGCAGCGCAGCACGTTGGTGATCTGGCTGCCAAACTCGCGCGCGTGCAGCGGATGCCGCCAGAGCTCGGCCAGCGGGGTTTTGGCCATGGCAAAGACCTTGTTTCTTTTCAGGACCCCAGCCACTTCGGCCTGGCAGCAGGGCACCAGCACCATGTGACGCGCGTGCTTGGCCAGCCCGAAGGCAATCGCGTCATCGGTGGCGGTGTCGCAGGCGTGAAGGGCGGTCACGATGTCCACGCTCGGCGGCAGCTCTGCCGACAGCGTAGCCTGCTGCACCGAGAGATTCAAGAATGACATGCGCGCAAAGCCCAGCCGCGCAGCCAGCGCACGCGATTTTTCGACCAGTTCGGTGCGGGTTTCAATGCCGTAGATATGCCCGTTTTTCTTCTCACCGTGATGCGCCACATTGAAAAACAGGTCGTAAAGAATGAAGCCCAGGTAGGACTTGCCGGCACCATGGTCGGCCAGCTTGAAGGCTTGGTCACCCGCAGAGGCTTCCTCAAGCAGCGGCGCGATGAACTGGTAGAGGTGATAGACCTGCTTGAGCTTGCGCCGGGTGTCCTGGTTGAGCTTGCCCTCGCGCGTAAGGATGTGCAATTCCTTGAGCAGCTCGATGGACTGACCCGGCCTAAGCTCCTCGATGACCTGTGGCGTTGTCGATGTCTGGCCTGGCGTTTTGCGGGAGGGTTTGCTGGCGCGTGGCGTGCTGTGGTTTTGCATGGCCCTCCAGTTTAGTGGGAATCCCCCGCGCTGCCGCGAAACAGCCTGAGCTTGCCCGCCAGCCGGTCGCACCCGGTCCATAAGCGAGTCTGTCGGTCTCAAACCGTCGGGCTTTTTTTGTCCCCGTCTTGCCAGCCACTTGAAGCCCGATCCGAGTGCTACGACAATCAGGCATGACCGAAAATAACAGGGCCGTTCCGGCACGCAGCGCTGTCCACGTTTACGAGGGCCTGACCCCCGACGTGGTGCTCGATGCGCTGGCCAGCGTGGGCCTGATTGGCGATGGGCGCGTGATGGCGCTGTCCAGCTACGAAAACCGG
>MERZ01000355.1 GCA_001770785.1 Burkholderiales bacterium RIFCSPHIGHO2_12_FULL_61_11 | reverse complement strand
AATATTTTCGAAGCTGTATCGCCAGGGAGCGGCAGCTGGCGCAATTGCTGGGCCACCACCACCTGGAAGAATGCTACGAAAGCGCCGGCACGCTTTGGGACAACGCCCAGCCGCTGCCGAAGTGGACGCGCGACTGGCGCGCTTGCGGGCCTCTGATGACCGAGTACGGCATCAGCGTGACCTATGGCCGCGGCCCGGATCAGTCAGGCTTTTCCTTCGCAAGCATGGGTGCCATCACGGTTCATTTTGCCGACCATCCGACGCGGGATCGCGCGGTCATGTATGGCATCGTGAAGGCGCTGATTCTTCAGCTTGAACATGACAAAGGCACGCCACCCGCCTGATCGGCAGGCTGCCAGGCAGGCGCTGGCAGCAGGCCGCTGGCCAGCAGCACCCGGTGATCAATCTTGATGCACCGGTCCTGCACCACCAGCAGGCCCGCGGCTTCGGCCTTGGCGGCCGCTGCGGGGTTTGCCACGCCGAGCTGCATCCAGACCGCCCTGGCGCCGATGGCAATGGCTTCATCGACGATGGGGGGGATGTCTTCGCTGTTGCGAAAGCAGTTCACCAAGTCGACGGTTTCGTGCTGCGCGGCCTCAAGCAGCGTGGCATAAGCCCTTTCGCCCAGCACTTCGGTGGCGTTCGGGTTCACCGGAATGATGCGGTAGCCCTGCTGCTGCAGGTAACGCGCCACATCAAAACTGGTGCGGTGCGGCTTGGGTGACAGGCCCACCACCGCGATGGTGCGGCAGTGGCTGAGCAGGTAGGGGATGTGTTCGGCGTGGGAGAAGGGATTCACGGGCGGCCTCAATCTTGAAAAATTTCACAGCTTGGCGAGCTCGGCCCGAACATCATCCACGCTCAAGATCTCCGACAACAGCACTGGCGCGCGGCCGGGTTTGTAAATCACATACACCGGCACGCCGCTGCGACCCAGCTGGGTCAGCGCGGCGGTCACGGCCGGGTCGCGGCGCGTCCAGTCGGCGCGCAGCATCACCACATTTTTCGCCGCCAAGTCGGCCAGCACCGACGTATCGGACAGCGTGCTTTTCTCGTTGTACTGGCAAGTCACGCACCAGGCGGCGGTGAATTCCAGAAACACGTTGCGGCCTTGCGTGGTGAGCTGCTCGACACGGCCGGGTGCCCAGGTCTGCCATTTGTCAGATGCCGCAGCGGCGGACGCCCCGCTTGCCGGGCGGCTCATCTCTTTGGTGATATTGGGGCCGATCGCCCAAAGCGCCAGGGCGAAAAGCGCGATTGAAAACGCAGCAAGAACGGTGTGGACGGTTTGCGTTCTTGGCGTGGCGCTGCGTAAACCAAAAGTCCAGATCGCCAGCGCCATCAGCACCAGCAGGGCCAGCAGCGCGCCCGCGCCATCGATGCCGCTTTGCTGGCCCAGCACCCAGACCAGCCAGACGACGGTGGCAAACATCGGAAACGCCATCAGTTGCTTGAACGTCACCATCCAGGCACCGGGGCGCGGCAGCGCGCGTGCCACCGCCGGCACCGCGCTGGCGGCCAGATAGGGCAGCGCCATGCCAATGCCAAGCATCGCAAAAACCGCCAGCGCCTGCGTTGCGGGCAGGCCCACGGCATAACCCAGTGCGGCCCCCATGAAAGGTGCGGTGCAGGGCGAGGCAATGGCGGTGACCAATACGCCCGACAGAAAAGCATTGGTGGTGGGGTTGGCCGTGTGCAGGGCGGCCAGGCGGCTTGGCAAAAAATTGCCAAACTCAAACAGGCCCGCCAGGTTGAGGCCGATCAGCGTGAACAGGGCCGCCAGCGCGGCCACCACCGCCGGGCTTTGCAACTGAAAGCCCCAGCCAAGCTGCTCGCCCGCTGCACGCAAGCCCAGCAGCAAGGCACCCAGCGCCAAGAATGACAACACCACACCGGCGCTGTAAGCCAGCCCATGGGTCAGGCGGGTGGCCTGGTCTTTCACATGCACAAAGCCCACCACCTTGAGGGCCAGCACCGGGAATACGCAAGGCATCAGGTTCAGGATCAGACCGCCCAGCAGTGCGCCTAGCAGGGCCGCGATCAGCGTCAGCGGAGCGGTGCTGCGGCCTGTCGGTGCCGCGCCCAGCGCGGCGTTGACGCCCACCGCTGCCACCAGCGGCAGCGTGGTCTGGTCGGCGACGGCTGGCCATTCCCCCCTGACCGGCACTTCGATGCGGTAAGCCGCCTGGTCCAGCGCCACCACCAACGGCAGCATGCGGGGGCTTTCACTGCGCTGGCCAGACAGCGGCAGTTGCGCCGTCCACACCGCCCCTTGCCAGGCTTGCTGCCAAGGCGCGGCGGGCTCGATCAGGCTGCCGGTTTCGGGAAAAAAGTCGAGGGTTTTGCCCTGCAGCGCCGCCGGCAATCCGGCCAAAGACACTTTGACGGCTTTGGCGTCCACTTCAATCTGACTCCCTTGGCCAGCCAGCGGCTTGGGGCTGGCGGCAAAGGCTGCGGCAAACGCGTTGCCGTTCATGGCGGTTGAGCCCTTGACCGGTAGTTTCAGCGCGAATTCGGCGTCCTGAGGAATGCAGATTTCCTTGCAGACCAGCCAGGTGGCCTTGAGCGCAATGTCGAGCTGCGCGGCATTAAAGCCGGGCGCTACCGTGAGCGGCACGGGCAGCAACATGGTGCCTTCGTAGCCATAGTTGGCCAGTGTGCCAACCCGGATTTTCCTGGGGGTGGGCCAGGCAATGTCGCCGGCCGTCACGCCAGCTGGCAGGGTCCAGTCGAGCCGCGTCGGCAGGCCGGAGTCGCCGGGATTTTTCCAGTAGGTATGCCATTCAGGCTGCTGCGTCAGCTGCAAGCCCAGCCAGACCGGCTTGCCGGCCTCGACGCCTTCCGGGGCCCAAGCCAGCAGTTCGGCGCGAACCTGCCCGGTGCTGAATACCGGGCCAATGACCGCCTTGTTTGCGACGTCATTTTGTGCCAACGCGCCCGTGGAAAGGGTGCAGGAAGCTATTAAAATAATAGCGTAAAAAAAGCGTTTGAAATTCATGATGATGGTGTGAGCGGCCGCCCCACCTTTAGTTCCTGGTCGCACACGGCCTGCCAGGATGTGCGCCGACACCCCTGTATTGTGCGGCAGGCGACGAAAAAAGCCCAAATGCCCGGCAATACGACCTCAATCCTCGTCGGACAACAGCGAGCGCTGGGCAAATACCGATGGCAGCATCTTGGGCGCCTTGATGCGCAACTGCTTGTTCACGTTCATGCGGCCAAAAGCCACCTCGATGTCGGATGCCGCGACGCCAAACAAGGGAGCCAGAAAGCGCACCATGTGGTCGGTCGCCTTGCCTGCGACCGGCGCGGCGGTCACGCTCACCTTGAGCTGAGTGCCCTTGACTTTGCCAATGGCATCGCGCGCGGCACTCGGCTTGCCCAGAATATTGACGATCAGGACGTCGCCGTCCCAGGCAAAGAAGCTGTCGCCGGTTGAATTTTTCCGTTTCATTGCCTCAGGCTTTCCGGGGCAAAGCCGAGCACCACGCGGCGGGTACTGGCGCTCTTTTTTTCTATCCTGCTGACGCTTACCGCGCCTATTTCTGCCGTGTTGGCCACATGGGTGCCACCGCAGGGCTGGAAATCAATGACAGGCTCCGCGCCCATGCCGCCAATAAGTATGGTGCGTATCTGGCCACTGCCGCGCGGCGGCTGCACGCTCATGCTTTTGACCAGCGCCGGATTGGCGTCCAGCTCGGAATCGCTGATGGCGCCGACGGTGACCGGATGCGCGGCGGCGACCAGGCGGGCGATGCCTGCCGTCAGCGCTTCCTTGTCGAGCGGGGCTGTCATGTTGAAGTCGAGCCGCGCATAGTCGGACGTGATCGAGCAGCCGTTGACCAGCTGCGGCACCAGGTGGCACAGCAGGTGCGTGGTGGTGTGAAAGCGCATCAGCCGATGCCGCCGCGCCCAGTCGATATGGGCCGTGACGCGGTCGCCAACCTGCAGGCCGCTGCGCAGCAGCAGTTCGAGCACCGAAGCCGCCGGGTCCGGCAACCCGGGCAAATGGCAGATGGCAGCGGTGAACCGACCCTCGGCGTTCTTGCCTTTGCGGCTGTCTGCAATGGTGATTTCCCGGCCATCGGCCAGCACCAGCACGCCGCTGTCACCGGCCTGCCCGCCGCCCTGCGGGTAAAACACCGTGCGGTCCAGCACGACGCCTTGTTCGGTGAGCGCGGTCACCGTGGCGCTGCATTCCGTGAGGTAAGCGTCTTCGCGAAACAGGGCTTGTGTCATGCTTTGATCATACTTGGCTGCCACCCGGCTTATGGCTTCGCGCCGGTCCGCCAGCCGGGTCAAGGCAGCATCCACTACCGACTCGGGTATCTGCGGGTTCAGGCGCGGCGCGGCGGCTTCGGCCTATGTGCTGCTGTATTCGACGGGCGACGCGCCGCTGCTGCACTTTGCGGATCTGGCGCCAGTGATGCTGGATCAGCACCCTGAGTTGGCGCAGCGGCATGTCTTGCGGTGGCTGGGGGAGAACGCTGAATTCTTGAAGGCTTGATTTATAGCGAGTAACAAGATCAAAGGCCCCAGACGCGGTCCAGTCTGGAATGCCGGGCAGGGCGGCCATCCTCGCGAAGTGGCAGTTTGTCGATAATTTTTACACTTTGACCCCTTCGATGTCAAAAAGCAGTCTGCAGAAGCGGCTTGCATCATGGTAAGCCGTTGAATTAATTGCATAAAAGTGAATCCATCAGGGCGTTGGCATGGTAGATGCTGGATATGGGCAAGTCGGAGCAAAGGGCGGCATGGGAACAAAAAGTCTTTGCAACCGGCTCGGATCATTACTCGTGCTCATCCAACTTTATGCGAGGCTAATATGTTCACCATCAAACACTCTGTGAAATTCCTGGGGGCGTTGTCGGTCCTGGCCGTATCCATCTTCTCCTTCTCCGGTCCCGCTGCAGCGGCACCTCTACCCGTCGGTTGGACCTGTACCGCCAACTGCGGCACCTTGGGCGCGGACGGGGTGGTCACCGCCTCCCCCGAGGGCGGCACCTACGGCTACGTGTCCACCAGTGGCGGCGTGGCCGAGTCGGGTATCGGCCTGGGATCCGAGACCAACGGCTCGCTGGCGCGCACTTCCTTATTTTCAGCCAACCCCGGCGACGATCTGGAGTTCTACTTCAATTACGTCACGTCCGACGGTGGGGCGTTCACTGAGTATGCTTGGGTGCGCCTGCTGGACAGCGACCTGAACGAAGTCGCGCTGCTGTTCACCGCCCGCACCAACCCAGTCGCCGGCGGCGACACCGTGCCCGGCTTCGGCATGCCCGCCCTGGCCCCCGGTGTGGTCCTCGTTCCTCCCTCCACCCCCATCATCGCCGGCGGTCCGGCGTGGTCCCCCCTGGGCGGTTCTTCCGGCGACTGCTACAGCACCGGTTGCGGCTACACCGACTGGATCGCGATGACGTATGAAATCGCCGCCGCAGGCAACTACTACCTGGAGTTCGGCGTGGTGAACTGGCTCGACACCGCATTCGATTCCGGCCTGGCCTTTGACGGCATCCTGGTCGCTGGCCAGTCAATCGACAATGGAACGATCCCCGAGCCGGCCTCGCTGGCGCTGCTGGGCCTGGCCCTGGCAGGCCTGGCTGCAGTGCGCCGCCGCAAGATGGCGGCCTGATTTTTTCATCGCGTTAAAGAAAAGCCGACGCATAGCGTCGGCTTTTCTTTACATTTGATTTTCAGTTCAGATCAGCGCAAATATTTTTCATGCTCGAGCTTGATCAGGATTTGCTACACCGCTTCCTCAGGGTTATTGGGGTCAGACCCCAAAAACATACCTGGCCACCACCAGGCTCATGCGGGCTAAGCAGCAGGGGCCGCAGGTTCAGCAGCAGGTGCATCGGGATGAGAATCAGCAGGCGGCAGCGGTAGTTTGCGTTTGTGAGGTGTTTGCCGCGTTGCCCTTCCCGATCAGGCCGGGTCTCGCCCCGGCAGGCGACTCACTTATTCTTTGCTTCGCCAAAGAAAAGTAAGCAAAAGAAAGGCGACCCTACTGTCTGCGGGTTATTGGGGTCAGACACCAATTTCGCTGCGGTGCATGGCACCGCACCCTCCGGGCGAGCCAAAGGCTCGGCGAATTTGGGCTCTGACCCCAAAAACTCCCCAGACAGCGGGTCGCCTTTTCTTTGGGTACTTTCTTTTGGTGAAGCAAAAGTAAAGTGCCTCGCCTGCCGGGGCGACTCCCGGCCTGCTGGCAAGGCTACCCGCGCCTCAATCAAAACCCACCCCAACAACCCCGCTCACCAGGACAACCCAAATTGCCATCAAAATACGCCTATGAACCCTGCAACGTCCACGCCCGCCGCCTTGCCCCGCTTCTGGGCCGACCTGAAAAGCCCGGACTTCGCCCGCCTTGACCTCTGCCGCACCATCGCTGTGCTGCCGGTGGCTGCCATTGAGCAGCATGGCCCGCACTTGCCGCTCAATGTTGATGCGACGCTGGTGGAAGGCGTGATTGCGGCCGCCTTGCCGCATTTCGCCGCCGACCTGCCCTTGCTGTTTTTGCCCACGCAGTCGGTCGGGTTCAGTCCAGAGCACACGCGCTTTGCCGGCACGCTCACGCTCAAGGCCGAAACCGTGATCCGGCTCTGGACCGAACTGGCCGAATCGGTGGCGGCCAGCGGCGTCAAAAAACTCGTCTTGCTCAATTCGCATGGCGGCCAGGTGGGGCTGCTCGACGTGGTGGCGCGCGATTTGCGGGCGCGGCTCAATATGCTGGTGTACAGCGTGAACTGGTTCAACCTGCCGCTGACCGGCGAAAACGGCGAATCGGTGGCCGACCAGTTCAGCGCGCAGGAGCATCGCTTCGGCATTCATGCCGGCGAGATTGAAACCTCGATGATGCTGGCGCTCCGGCCCGAGCAGGTCGATATGGCGAAGGCGCAGGATTTTCACTCGACTTCGCAGGACCGGGCGCAACAGTTCAGCCTGCTGGGCGACGGCCGCAGCGCCAGGCTGGCCTGGCAAATGCAGGACTACAACCCGCAGGGCGCAGTCGGAAATGCCGCAGCGGCCACGGCCGACAAGGGCCGTGCGCTGCTGGGCGCCGCAGGCCGCAGCCTGGCGCAGGTGCTGAGCGAGATCGACCTGTTGCCCGCGGACACCTTGAGCAACAGGACCGCCTTTTGAAGCGGGCGCCCGCAAAATAGTCCGGCGCGGCAAGCCTTGATTTTTAGGAGCTTTTCCATGCAGTTACCGGCTTTTTCCTTTAAACGGTCAAGCGCGTACGCGCTTTGCCTGGCGCTGTTGGGCGCCTTGCTCGCGTGCGGCGACACGGCCCTGTTGCCACCCGAGGCGGGCATGGGCACCAATCCCACCCTGCCGCCACCTAAAACCACCCTGATTCCCACAGTGAATATTGCGCCCGCCAGGGGCTGGCCTGAAGGTGTGATGCCCACGCCCATGTCGGGCTTGGCCGTCACCGCGCTGGCTTCGGGTCTGGACCATCCGCGCTGGGTGGTTGTGCTGCCCAATGGCGACGTGCTGGTGGCCGAAAGCAACGCGCCAGCCAAGCCGGAACGCGGCTTCAGCATCAAGGGCTGGATCATGGGTGCGGTGATGAAAAAGGCGGGTGCCGGTGTGCCAAGCGCCAACCGCATCACGCTGCTGCGCGACGCCGACGGTGACGGCAGGGCCGAGACGCGCACGGTATTCTTGCAGAACCTGAATTCGCCCTTTGGCATGGCGCTGGTGGGCAAGGATTTTTACGTGGCCAATACCGACGCGGTGCTGCGCTTTCCCTACGAAACCGGGCAAACCAGCATCACGGCAGCGCCCGTGAAAGTGCTGGATCTGCCCGCCGGTCCCGTCAACCACCACTGGACTAAAAACATCATCGCCAGCCCTGATGGCAGCAAGTTGTACGTCAGCGTGGGCTCCAACAGCAACGCGGGCGAGCGCGGCGTGGCGGCCGAAGTCGGCCGCGCCGCGATCTGGGAAGTGGACCGCAAAACCGGCAGCCACCGCATTTTTGCCTCCGGCCTGCGAAATCCCAACGGCATGGGCTGGGCACCCGGCAGCGGGGCGCTGTGGACGGTCGTCAATGAACGCGACGAAATCGGCAGCGACCTGGTGCCTGACTACCTGACCTCGGTGAAGGACGGTGCTTTTTACGGCTGGCCTTACAGCTATTATGGCCAGCATGTGGACGAGCGCGTCAAACCGCCTCGGCCCGATTTGGTGGCCCAAGCCGTTGCGCCAGACTACGCGCTGGGCTCTCACGTCGCGCCCCTGGGCATGGTTTTTTCAGAAGGCAAGACCCTGCCTGCCGCCTTGTCCAGCGGCGTGTTTGTGGGCGAGCACGGCTCCTGGAATCGCAAGCCGCGCAGTGGTTACAAGGTGGTGTTTGTGCCCTTCAAGGCGGGCCAGCCCAGCGGCCTGCCGCTCGATGTGCTGACGGGCTTTTTAAGCCCCGAGGGCCATGCCTATGGCCGGCCGGTCGGCGTGGCCATCGACAAGCGCGGCGCACTGCTGGTGGCCGACGACGTGGGTAATGTGATCTGGCGCGTCAGCGGCGCGGCGGCGCAATAAGCGGGCTGGCGCGGGTCAGCGGCCTGATATACAAAATAGAAAAAGGCCTCCAGCCCATATGCCAAGGGCGTTATTAGCTATTAATTTGACAACAATTGGCCTTGCCGGTCAGCCTCAGGCGGGCGGCAGCACCAGCTCACTGGTGCCGGGACAGACCCAGCGGGGATATTCACGCGAGGTGTCGATGCAGCCGCCCGACTGGTACACCCCTTGGGGCTCTCGCAAACGCAGCATCAATTCCAGAATCTGCGTCGTCTGGGTCGGATCGGCCATCGAGGCCTTGACGCGTGCTTCCACGATGCTTTCGTCGATCCGCAGTTCACCTTCCTCATCCAGGTAGGTGGCGTGGCGCCAGTGAAACAGCTCCAGGCACTTGGCAGTCAGGGTGTAAGGCTGATCGCGCTTCCAGAGATTGGTGAACAGCCCGCCTCCCAGATAAAAAACCCAGGAGCCTTCGTAGCCGGAAACATCGGACGAATGCGCGTCGGGATTGCGAAACCACAGACGGTCGCCCGGCACGTAATATTTCGGTGGCAGCGGCAACTCCATTGAGCCGTATTCGCGCAGGAAAACCTCATGGAACTGGCCCGACGTGATGGCGCGGCGCTCCCACTGCTGCTGCAGGCGCTCCAGCAGGGCCGGGTTGCACTGCGCCAGTTCCTGGGCAATCGCCAGCAAAATCACGTATTCGGTGGCGCGGTAGCAGGAAAACGAATACAGCTTGCCCGAGGCTTCGGGTTGCGTGGCTTTTTGCAACGCGGCGATCAGCGCGTGGCCGGGCCGCACGGTAAAGCCCCGCTCGCTGGTGTAAGTCCAGCAGTCTTCAGGCCGATCGACTTCGGTGGTGTGAAAAGCCAGCGCCGCCTTGCGCCCGGCCACCACCAGGTTGCAGCGTATCCGCACGGCTGCGGCCAGCTCGGCATGGCTGGGAAATTCAAATGCCACCGGGCTGAGCAGCAGGGCCAGCAAAATTTCCCGTTTCATATCATCTGCGCGGTGCTCAGTGTCGAGCTGCAGCAGCGCTGCCAAATTTGTCGTATCCAGACCGGGGGCCCATTTTTGCGCCAGCTCGGCACGCAGGTAAAAGCTTTTTTCGACGCCGCCTCCCGGTGAAGGGATCTCGTCCGTGGTTTCAATGTCGTGCTGCAGGCCAAGCTGCGCCAGTTGCGCGAGGAAACTCTGGCTGGCCGCCGCCAGCGTCTCGGCGCTGTGGGTGCGCAGGCGAATGCCGCCAGCGCGCAGGCTTGATTTGGGGTCGGTGATCATGGTTGCGCAGAGTATCCTGGCTGGCCGCGGATTGGGCAATACAGGAAAACCATGGGTAGGTCCCGCAGTTAGGTGGCTCACGCGGGTTTCAGGCGTAGGTGATCCAGCTGGCATGTTCGGGCGCATCTCGCGTACCCAATAAAGTGCTCCCATGGTTCCATTGTGTCAACAAGCTTGCGGGCGATCTGTCAAAGCAGGCAGCAATTCGCAGCCGACTGCGGGGCGCAGCGCGTCAAGGCTGGCCGGAAAAATTGCCAGCCGTCTGGCAACGTCAGCGCCCAGTGGCGAAGCCACGGTCGCCGGGCTCAGAGCGTCACCTGGCCGTCAATGCAGGTAACCGAGTCGCCGCCGACCCAGACCTGTCCTGATGCATCGCGTTCGATGTGCACCCGCCCCGCGCGGCCGAGGCAAATCCCTTGCGATGCTACATAACGCTCGGGCGCATGGCCCTCGGCCATCAGCCATTGGGCCAGGCTGGCGTTCAGGCTACCGGTGACCGGGTCTTCGTTGATGCCCGCCGGTGCGGCGAAGGCACGCACTTCAAAGTCTGCCGCGGCGCTGCGCACGCTACCGGCAAAAGCCCTGGCTTCGCGGTTGGCGCGCGCTATCAAAACAGGAGCTTCCTGCGCCTGATGGGCGCCGACAATCCCAACTTTTGTTCCAATAGCTTTCAGCGCCAGGTGATCCGGTTCCAGTTGCACCACGGTGTCGGCGCTGTCCAGCAGCAAGCCCAGCCACACCGGCCCGTTGTCGAGTGTCTGCGCGGCCAGGATTTGCGGATATTTTTCCGACGGGCCGCCCCTAGGAAAAATAGCCCCCTCGGGGGGCAGGGAGGACACGCCAGTGCCGAGCGTGGGGGCGTGTTCCTTCAAGCCCAGGGCGGCGGCCACCTGGGACAGGACGACCGGGCTGGGGACAGAGCGCTTGAGCGGTGGGGCGGCAAAGACCTGCCGCGCGCCTTCGCGCCGGATTTTCACCAAGCCGACCTTGCACTGCTGAATGATGAAGTCCTGACTTTTCGGCTGGCCGCCAGCCTGCAGCCAGGCGTGGCAGGTGCCCAGCGTCGGGTGGCCGGCAAAAGGCAGCTCGCCACCGGGCGTGAAGATGCGCACGCTGTAGTCGGCCGATGGGTCAACCGGCGGCAACACAAAAGTGGTTTCCGACAAATTGGTCCAGCGCGCAAAACGCTGCATCGCCTCATCATCGAGCCCGCTGCCATCCAGCACCACGGCCAGCGGGTTGCCGAAGTAGGGCTGGTCGGTGAACACATCGACTTGTTTGAAGAGTCTGGTTTTCATGGCGGGTAGGTTACTCAAAAATTTCAGGACAGCGCCTGGTCCAGCACGCCTTTGCTGGCTTGCCGGGCGCTGATGACTTCGTACCAGCGCTCGATGGCCGGCCGGCTCTGGCGCGGCTGCGGCAGGCCAAACCAGCGCTGCACCTCGCAGGCCAGCGGAATGTCGGTCATGGAAAAACGCTCGCCAACCATGAAGGTGTGCTGCGCCAGGTGCGCATCGAGCGTCGCCATCAGCGACTCGACCGCGGCATTGGACTCGGCAATCAGCTCGGCATTGCGCTGCTCGGGCGGCGTGCGTATCAGTTGCCAGAAGCCGGCGCGGCTGGCCGGGTTCAGCGTGGTTTGCTGCCAGTCCATCCAGCGCTCGGCGTCAAAACGCGCACGCAATTCGGTGGGGTACATCTGGCCAGCGGAATGTTTGGCGCACAGGTAACGGACAATCACATTGGACTCCCACAGCGTGAAGTCCTCGTCTTCGATCACAGGCACCATGGAGTTGGGGTTCAGCCGCACATACTCGGGCGTCTTGACGATGCCAAACAGGCCGCCTGCTTCGGTGCGCTGAAAGTCCAGCCCGAGCTCCTGCGCCGTCCAGACCACTTTTTTGACATTGATGGAGCTCATTCGCCCCCAGATCTTGAGCATGATTTACTTCGCCCCCACGCTTTCTGCTGCGCGCGCTGCGCTTGCCCGGGTTGGCCTGTTTTCCCGAATTGCCGCAGCCAGCGCTGCCACACCGGTGTTGATCTGCTCGCTGCTCGCCGTCACAAAAGACAGGCGCAGGCTGCGTTCGTCGGCGTTGTCGGCGTAAAACGCGGCACCGGGCACAAAGGCGACGTTCTTGTCGACGGCTTTGGGCAGCAGGTCCACCGCGCTCATGCCCTGGGGCAAGCGTGCCCATAAAAACATGCCGCCGTCGGGGGTGTTCCAGCTCACGTCTTCGGGCATCTCGCGCTGCAGCGCTGCCAGCATCGCATCCCGCTGCGATTTGTAGAGCGCGCGTATCGTCGGCACATGGCGGTCCAGAAAACCGTCCTTCATCACCTCGGCAATCATGCGCTGGTTAAAGCCAGGGCTGTGCAGGTCGGCCGCCTGCTTGGCCTGCAGCAGCTTGGGGTAAATCGACCGAGGCGCGACCATGAAACCGAGCCGCAGCCCGGGTGCCAGCACCTTCGAAAACGAGCCCAGGTAGAGGCAGCCGTCCGGGTTGCGCGCCGTCAGCGGCAAGGGCGGCGGCGCGTCAAACCACAGGTCGCCGTAGGGGTTGTCTTCAACCAGCGGCAACCCCAGGCGCGCGGCTTCGGCGCTGAGCGCGGCGCGGCGCGCCTCGGTCAGGGTGCGGCCGGTCGGGTTCTGGAAGTTGGGCAGCACATAGAGGAAGCGGGCGCCGGCGGCCTTGGCGCCTAAATCGGCAAGCTCAACGCCTTCGTCATCGCTGGCCACGCCGACAATGTCAGGCTCCATGCAGGTGAAAGCCTGCAGCGCGCCCAGGTAAGTCGGTGTTTCCACGAGCACGCGACTGGCCGTGTCAATCAGCACCTTGGCGACCAGATCGAGCCCTTGCTGCGAGCCGGTGGTGATCAGCACCTGCGCGGGATCGACCTGCCAGGGCAAGCCTGCGGCCACCAATTCGCGCAGCGGTGCAAAGCCTTCGCTGGCGGAATATTGCAGCGCGGCATGGCCATCTTCGCGCAGCACTTTTTCGCAGGCGGCGCTGAAGGCGTTCACCGGAAATGTCTTGGGCGAAGGCAGGCCGCCGGCAAAGCTGATGATGCCGGGCTTTTCGGTTACCTTCAGAATCTCGCGGATCACCGAGGGGTTCATTTTTTTGGCGCGTTGCGCTTGTGTCCATTGCATTTCAATTGTTTCCTTGTGGGCCGCAAAAACCGCCCGGACTGCAATATCTCAGGCCTGCGAGAATCATAGAAAAAGCATCCAGATCGCCGTGACCGCCAGCACCATGGCCATGACACAGTTAAACCCTGCCAGCCGACGGCTCGAGCCTGCTGGCCCGGCCAGCCAGTCGCGCAGCAGCGAGCCCGCCAGCGCATAAGCGAGGTTGCTTGTGAAGGCAAAGGCCAGCATCACCGGCAGCACCACGGCAAAGCGCAGGCCGGGGTCTGCGCGCCCGGCAATCCAGCCGCTCACAATCGCCAACGCCAGCATCCAGGCCTTGATGTTCAAAAACTGCAGCGCGGCACCTTGCCAGAACAAATTAATGGGGGTCGGATTCCAATTTCGTCGGAGCGTGAAACGCTCGCGCCCACCAGCCTGCGGCTGGGAACGAAATTGGAATCTGACCCCCATTAATTTGAAAGCCAGATACAGCAGGTAAACCACGCCGATGATCTTGACGGCCCAGCCCAGCAGCGGCACGGCCAGCACCAGCGCGCCCAGGCCCAGCGCGCAGACGCCCAGCAACCCGGCCCAGCCCACAGGCACCGCGCATATGAAAGGCAGCGCGTGCCGCAAGCCGTGATTGGCCGCCAGCGCAGTCGAAAGCGTGGTGTTGGGCCCCGGCGTGAAGCTCATCGCCGTGGCCAGTACCAGCAAAGCGGTGAACTCTTGCCAATTCACCGTTCAGACCTTTTTCAGGAAGCAGGCTTTGAGCATGAAGCTGCCCGCGTCCATCTTGCAGTCCACTTCGTGGTCGCCACCCACCAGCCGGATGCTTTTGACCTTGGTTCCCATTTTCAGCGTGGTGGACGAGCCCTTGACTTTCAGGTCCTTGATCAGAACCACGGCGTCGCCGTCGGCCAGAACGTTGCCGTTGGCATCCTTGATGACGGCGTCCGCGCTGTCGTCGGCCTCGGCTGCCGCAGCCATCGGCCATTCATGGCCGCAGTCGGCGCACACATAGTTGCTTGCGTCGGGGTAAGTGTTTTCCAAAGTGCATTGGGGGCAAGCGGGGATGGTGGACATGGTGTCGTTCAAGTCGTAAGTGGTTCGGAAATACCCGAGTATCGACGATGGCCGGGCTCAAGGATCCTGGCCCTGTGTGCCCGTGTCGAGCCAGCGCAGGTAGTCGATCGACCCGGCGGTGATGGGAATTTGCACGATCTCTGGCGTGTCATACGGGTGCTGCGCGCTGATGAATTGCGCCAGTTCCGCAAACCGGTCGCTCCGCGTCTTGATGGCCAACTGGCATTCCGGCTCGGCGCACAACGCGCCCTGCCACCTGTAAAAACTCTTGACGGACTGGACCTGCACGCAAGCGCCCAGCCGCGCTTCGACAATCTGCCGGGCCAGCGTCTCGGCCTGCTGCTGGTTAACGTGAAAGAACCCAACCTGCGGGCGAGCGTGATCCTGACCCCCAGCCCGGCCACGTGCAACAAGGCGACCTTAATTCGTCAGCGT
>MERZ01000354.1 GCA_001770785.1 Burkholderiales bacterium RIFCSPHIGHO2_12_FULL_61_11 | reverse complement strand
CGTTCGGAAGATTGGTGGCGGCGATGACGATGACTTGCCCGCGCGCCTTGAGGCCGTCCATCAGACTGAGCAACTGGGCCACCACCCGCCGTTCGACCTGGTGTTCGCCACCCAGCTCTTCCCGTTTTGGGGCGATCGAATCAATCTCGTCAATAAAAATAATGCTGGGTGCCTGTTTCGTCGCCTCGTCGAAGAGCTTGCGCAAATAGCCTTCGGACTCGCCGTAAAACTTTTGCATGATCTCGGGCCCACTGATCGAGAAGAAGCGCACGTTGGTTTCATGCGCAACGGCACGCGCAATCAGGGTTTTGCCGCAGCCGGGCGGACCATACAGCAGAATCCCTTTGGGCGCATCAATGCCGAGCCGGGTAAACACCTCGGGATAACGCAACGGTAATTCGACGATTTCACGGACACGCTGAACTTCGCGTTTAAGCCCACCGACATCCTCATAGGAAAAGGTGGGCCGCCCGACTGCGCCTGTCCTGGCCTCCGTGCGCGCAGGTCCTACCGTCAGCAGTGTGGTTGGCGCGATCAGAACGGGCCCCTTGGGCTCCGTTTCCGTCACCAAAAAATCCATGGAACGACTGCCAAACAGGGTGCCGCGTATCCGATCCCCTTCCAGAACCGGCAGGCCGTCCAGTCGGGTGCCAATGTACTGCAAATCACGATCAGAAAAGCCCACAGCGGTGGGCGATAGCACCATGCGTAGCGCGGGTTGTGCTTCGATCCTTCGTACCGTTACGATGTCCTCAAGAGCGACTCCCGCATTGCCGCGCGAGATGCCATCCATCTGGACTCGGGATCCGCCCCGATCATCCTTGAACGCCGGCATAACCTTGCAGACCGTGCGGCGCTTGCCGACAATCTCCACGATGTCGCCGATCTCGACCCCCAGGGCCTTGATGTCGGCCGGATCCATCCGCGCCAACGCGCGGCCCACATCCTTGCCCAGCCCCTCGGTTACTTTCAGGCGCAAGGTTCCCTCTGCCAGTTTTTCCATTCTTAGTCCTTCGCTTTTTCTTTACTGAGCCGAATCTCGAGGATGCCGTTGCGACAGGTAAAACTCATCTGGTCCGATGAAAAGCTGGCCGGCAGCAGCAGCTCTTTGCGGTATTTGCTCTCACCTTTCTCGGCAGAAAAAATCAGGATGTCGTCCTTCAGTTCAAGCCGCACATCTTCTTGCATGATCCCCGGCACCTCGGCGATGATCAGCAAGTGATCCGTCTCATCAAACACATCGACCATCGGCTCGCGAATCTGGTGCACCTCGACCAGCTTGCCCTCTTCGTCTCTGCGAATATTCCCGAACGGCTCAATCTTGACACCCCCTTGCTCACCCAGGGCGGACTTGACCGAGAAACCGTAAACCCCCTTGAGCCGTTGGTCCGAGCCCACGTTGAAGCCGCCGGTCTTGGTCACCACGCCGCCCGCCTGCTCGGCTTGCTCCGCCAGTTTTCCCAACTGCTCGATCAGGCTGCCGAGTCCCGCGAAAAGCCCGCCGCTGCCGAATGGCTCAGGCTTCGGCTTCCCGAACAGCGCCCCCAGCCTGCGCCCGATTTCCTCGATGCGATGTTTCCCCTCGGCAAATTCTTCCGTACGTTTTTTGTCAATCATGTCGTTTTCTCCTAAGTAAATGGTGGAATGCTGCACTTCAGCGTTCCGCAGTTTTGTATGAATCCCTCATGAACGGGGTCGAGGAAATCTCATACGCTTTCAGCTTGCTATGAATCGTCTTGTAATCAATGTGGAGCAGTCGGGCGGCGTGTGCCTTGTTGCCTTGGGTCAGTTCCAAAGCCTGCAGGAGAAGCGCCCGCTCCACTTGAACGGCCACCCGTCCGACCAACTCCTTGAGCGGCAGGCTGCTCCCGGACGCCAACAGCGCTGCTGGCGCACACAGCGGACAAGCTCGCAATCCGCCGTCCAGGGGGCAAGGCGGCTCCGCCTGGTCGGGCCCGAGGTATTCTGACGGACTGCGGCGTGCGTCGAGTGCGCCTAGGTTTTTGGGCGCGATCATTTCGCCGGGGTCATCGCACAACAACACCGCACGCCGCAACTGGTTGCGCAATTCGCGAGCGTTGCCAGGCCAGTTATACCTCTGAATGAGCCCCCAGGCAGAGGCTGACAAACCTTGCACCTGCTTACCCAACTCCTTGTTCGTCTGAGTCAGGAACCGATCAACCAGAAACAGGAGGTCCTCTTTTCTCTCCCGCAATGACGGTAGGCAGATCGTGTATTCCGCAAGCCTGTGATACAGATCCGCGCGAAATGTCTGCTGATCCACCATGACCAAAAGATCCGCATTGGTCGCCGCCACCACCCGGAAATTGACATCCCGCTCGTTCGTGCTTCCGATCCGGTGAATCCGCCGCGTCTCAAGAACCCTGAGCAGCTTGCCCTGCATCGCCAGCGGCAGGTTGCCTATTTCATCCAGAAAAATGGTGCCGCCGTCAGCCAACTCGAAAGCCCCCACTTTGGCCTGATGCGCCCCGGTGAAAGACCCTTTTTCGTGCCCGAACAGCTCACTCTCAATCAGCGACTCCGCAATGGCACCGCAGTCCACAGCCACGAACGGCTTGGCGGCCCGTTGGCTGCGGACATGGATCGCCTGCGATACCAGCTCCTTCCCAGTCCCGGACTCGCCTGTCACCAGAACCGAGAAATTCGTCATCGCCACGCGCTCCACCTCACTCTGGATGCGCTGAATAGCTGCGCTGTTTCCCATGGTATTTAAAAGGGAATCGGCTTGTCGCAGTGGTTTAAGAATTTGCCGAACCTGGCGTTTCAATAAATTGCCCTCGAGGGCGCTGCGCATGGTGAGGACGACATCCTCATTTTTGAAGGGCTTGACCACATAATCCCAGGCACCGGCACGGACAGCTCGAGCGGCATCATGGGCCTTGCCGTTCGCGGTGACCATAATCACAGGCACCGTTTTATCGTTCGCCTTGACCCGTGCAAGCACCTCGAAGCCATCCATGTCCGGCAGACCGACATCCAGGAGCACCAGGTCAGGCGCCTCTTGCCGGATGCATGCCAGCGCCTCCTCCCCGCTCGCCGCCATCACCGGCACGAACCCGGCCTGCCGAATGAGATTGGACAGCACCCAGCGGGCCTCCTCCAGGTCATCCACAATGAGCACCTTGGCCGAAATGGAGGGCATGGAGTCCATGGGGGCCTCCCTTTGGTGTCGTTCCGCAGTCAGCATTTGGCCTTTCCCTGCCTTTCCTTGAGCGAGGGGAGTAGGTGCCTCGTCAAAATGTCCACATCCAGAAGCGGCTCCACCGAATGGGCCATGCCCACAAACAGCAGCCCGATCTCACCGGCCGGGAGCGTGGCGTTGATCCGCCCTGCGATGAACCGATCCCGCTCCGCAAGGAGTCTCCGGCTTTGCTCCTGCTGCTGGTTCTCATGGCCCTGCTTCCCGCCGCTTAACGCGCCTTGGTGGAACTGATACTCCTGAAGAAGCAGAGGTGGGTCTTCGGTACCCATCAATTGGGCACCTTGCGCCATGAGTTCGACGAGAAACTGATGATTCTGGCTGCCTTGGGCGGCAACTTCCTTGACGATGTCCGCTTCCTTCCCGCACAAGGGCAAACCATCCTGATACAGGTGCACCCTCGCATAGGGTAGTTCCAGTACCGCTATCATTTGGCGAATCCCGCTCCAGACATTGTCAATCGACTTGAGATGCTCGGCCCACTTCTCGTGGCCGTAGCGGGTGACGTACGCCTGCTTGGTCTGTTCAAGCAGCGAGCCCATATCCTGTTCGGTATGAATGATCGGAATCACAATGAGTGTGCGCATAAGCCGTCCGGGACTGCGGGATGAAAGTGTGCACGTGGCATGGCCCTCATCCCCTCGTCTGACCGTTCCGGCATTCGGGGAGCCGCGCGCAAACCGTCGCGATACGGGCTTGCATGCCGGTCAGGGGATTTATGCATTGACGCATCCTCCGAAAACAGATTCATCCGTAGGTACCACCGACCCTGGGACGTTGGCGGCCTGTGACGACCAGCCACCGCGTCAGCGGTTTGGTTTAATTCAACCTTGTTGCTCCCCCCGCCTTTAAATATAGCTTTTTTTGTAACTTTGTTAAGTATACGTATCAAATATGATTTTTACCGTTAAAAAGAGGAAATATATTCACAATATTGTGATATATATATTTTTCGTCACATAAATTGTGAATTCTGAGTTTTTTGCACTGTGATTTGATAACTTTAGGATTACAGCCACAGCCACCCGGCATCAACGCGAAGGCGCCCATTTGCCATGAACCTGGAAACGGCAGTTGACCGCTTGATTACATTGATAGCTCGCGCGCGCATCGCGTGCGGAACGGAACGTTGCAGGTTCACGGCTCGGGCATGTCGTTGCGCAACCCGGCGGCTCTCTGATTTCCCGTAGTGTTTCCTCCACGCTCCTGCCGTCTCTCAGCAGGGCGCGCGCCTTTTCCTCCAACCTCGCACGAATCGCAGCAAACGACTGCACGGTCAGCAGGTGCGCTTGCCGGTTGATGGTTTGGAAGGGGTTTGGTGGCTGAGTCGAACGGACGATTTCAGGCTGGAAAGCGCGTTGCATTGGAGTTGGGAAAAAGTGGTGCAACCTGAACATTTTTCTGTTCTCGAGAAAACTATTGGCAACCGGATGTTGGCAACCGCTCGCTGATTGGCGGCAAGAACAGGATTGAAACCTGGAAATTGGCAATCGGATTCCAGTTTTTCCCAATCATTTTATTGCTACTAAAATAATAGCATCTTGCGCATGCCACACAATGGCTAACGCCTGATTCCTTATAAAAAACGACTCATGGCCGCTTTTTTGATTCAGAGCCAATGGCTCGCTAGCGTCAACCTCAATGCCTGAAATGCCGCACGCCGGTCAGCACCATGGCCACGCCGCGCTCGTTGGCGGCGGCAATCACTTCGTCATCGCGGATGCTGCCGCCGGGCTGGATCACGCAGGCCGCACCCGCGTCCACCACCACGTCGAGGCCGTCGCGGAAGGGGAAAAAGGCATCGCTCGCCACCGCCGAGCCCTGCAAGCTCAGGCCTGCATTGGCCGCCTTGATGGACGCAATGCGCGCCGAATCGACCCGGCTCATCTGGCCGGCACCAACACCCAGCGTCATGCCGCCGCCACAAAACACGATGGCGTTGGACTTGACGTACTTGGCAACTTTCCAGGCAAACAGCAGGTCCTGCAGCTGCGCTGGCGTGGGCTGCAATTTGCTGACGACTTTCAGGTCAGTCAAGAGCAGCTCGTGGGTGTCGGCGGTTTGCATCAGGAGGCCCGAGCCAACGCGTTTGACATCGATCAAATTGCGGCCTTGCTGCCATGGAGTGGCGCCACCCGGCGGCAAATCAATCTGCAAGAGCCGCACGTTGACCTTGGCCTTCATGACAGCCAGCGCCTCGGGCGTAAAGCTGGGCGCCATCAGCACCTCGACAAACTGCTTTGAAATTTGCAGCGCGGCGCGCTCGTCCAGCGGGCAGTTCAGGGCAATGATGCCGCCAAATGCCGAGGTCGGGTCGGTTTTGAAGGCCTTGCTGTAAGCCTCCAGCGCATCGGCCCCGGTGGCCACGCCGCAGGGGTTGGCGTGTTTCAGGATGACGCAGGCCGCGCCGTCCGCCGCCGCATCAAAGCTCTTGACGCATTCCCACGCGGCATCAGCATCAGCGATGTTGTTGTAAGACAGCGCCTTGCCCTGCAGCTGCCTGGCCGTGACCAGCGAGCCCGGTGCCGGGTGCAGGTCGCGGTACCAGGCGGCCTGCTGATGCGCGTTTTCACCATAGCGCAAGTCTTGCAGCTTGATGAAGCGGCCATTGGCCTGACCCGGGAACATCGCGTGGCTGCCGTCGGGCTGTATCGCGGAAAGGTAGTCGCTGATCGCGCCGTCGTATTGGCTGATGCGGTTGAACGCCGCCACCGACAAGGCGAATTTTGTCGCGTCCGTCAGCTTGCCGCTTTCTTTGAGCTCAACGAGAACACCGGCGTATTGCGATGAATCGGTCAGCACGCCCACATCTTTCCAGTTCTTCGCACCTGAGCGCACCATGGCGGGGCCGCCGATGTCGATGTTTTCAATCGCGTCTTCCAGCGTGCAGCCAGGCTTGGCCACCGTGTCTTCAAACGGGTAGAGATTGACGACCAGCAAGTCGATGGTGTTGATCTGGCGCGCTTTGAGTGCCGCCATATGTTCTGGCAGGTCGCGCCGGGCCAGCAGGCCGCCATGCACCTTGGGGTGAAGGGTTTTGACGCGGCCGTCGAGCATTTCCGGAAAGCCGGTGAGTTCGGCTACCTCGGTCACTGGCAAGCCAGCGCCCGCCAGCAGTTTGGCGGTGCCGCCGGTGGAAAGCAGCTTGATGCCCAGCGCATGCAGGGCGCGCGCAAATTCGACGATGCCGGTCTTGTCGGAAACGGAAATTAATGCGTTCATAGGTGTCTTTTTCAAGAAATAAAGGCTCGGCAAAGCCGACCCAAAAGGAATTATTTGATGATCTTGTGCTCGACCAGCTTTTTGCGCAGGGTATTGCGGTTCAGGCCCAGCCATTCGGCGGCGCGCGACTGGTTATGCTCGGCATGCTGCATGACCACTTCGAGCAGGGGTTTTTCAACCACCCGAACTATCATGTCATACATGCCACCGGGGTCGGTACCGTGCAAGTCCTTGAAGTAGTTTTCCAGACCGGCGCGCACGCACTCATCGATATTTTTCTTGCTCATGCTGCAGCTTCCTCCTGATTTTTATCGTTGTTCGTGGGTTCCCATGCCGACTTGCTCTGCTCGCCCGCGCCCGCCGGGATACGGTCCATCCGCTCGCCCAAAGTGTCAAAAAAATGACTGACGGCCTGCAGCTGCGCCACGCTGTCTTCCAGGGCGTTCAGCCGGTCGCGAAACGCCGCGCCGCCCGGCAGGGTTTTCACATACCAGCCGATGTGCTTACGCGCGGTGCGCACGCCGGTGAACTCGCCGTACAAGGCATAGTGGTCGAGCAAATGATCGACCAGCAAGCGCTTGACTTCAGCCACCAGCGGCGGCGCCAGATGCGTGCCGGTGGCCATGAAGTGCGCCATTTCCCGGAAAATCCAGGGCCGTCCCTGGGCCGCGCGGCCAATCATCACAGCATCGGCACCGGTGTAAGCCAGCACATCACGGGCTTTTTCGGGGCTGTCAATGTCGCCATTGGCCACCACCGGAATGCGCAGTGCCGCCTTGACTTGCGCGATCGTGTCGTATTCGGCAAAGCCCTTGTAGCCCTGTTCGCGCGTGCGGCCATGCACGGCGATCATCTGCACACCGGCGCCTTCAGCAGCGCGCGCGATCGTCAAGGCATTTTTGTGGTCTTGGGCCCAGCCCGTGCGCATTTTGAGCGTGACAGGAACATTGTGGGGCGCGCAGGCCGCCACCACCGCTTCCACTATCCGCAGCGCCAGCGTTTCGTCCTGCATCAGGGCGGACCCGGCCCACTTGTTGCAGACTTTCTTGGCCGGACAACCCATGTTGATGTCGATGATTTGCGCGCCGCGATCCAGGTTGTAGGCCGCAGCGTCGGCCATCATGCGCGCATCGGTGCCGGCAATCTGCACCGCAATCGGCGCGGCTTCGCCTTCGTGGTTGGCGCGGCGCGAGGTCTTCAGGGTGTCCCACAAATCGCGCCGCGAAGTCACCATTTCGCTGACCGCATAACCCGCCCCCAGCTTTTTGCAGAGCTGGCGGAACGGCCGGTCCGTCACTCCAGCCATGGGCGCGACAAACAGCTGATTTGTCAAAGCGTAGGGGCCGATATTCATGGAGAAGTGGAAGATTCTTGATTGCTGAAAAGCGAATCATGATTGTAGCTGCCCAATATTTCAGCACTCGAAATCTGGATGCAAGCTTGCGTCGGATTTATAAGCGCCTTTCGCTCAAATCTCGCTGCACCACTGTCTATACTCGGTCACCCATGGAAGTCTGGATACACCACCTTGCAGAACTGCTGGCCTTGCCGGAATTTGGCCTGAGCATGGTGTTTGTGGTGTCCTTCATCTCCGCAACGCTGCTACCGCTGGGCTCAGAGCCCGTGGTATTCGGGCTCGTCAAACTCAACCCGGCCATGTTCTGGCCCGCCGTACTGGTCGCCACCGCCGGCAATACGCTGGGTGGTGCGCTGGACTGGTGGATGGGTTACGGCGCGCACAAGGTGATGGACAAGTTCGCACATTCAAGACACCACGGCCACGCGCTGCGCTGGCTGGAAAAACTGGGGCCAAAAGCCTGCCTGCTGGCCTGGCTGCCGCTGGTGGGAGATCCGCTATGCGCCGTGGCGGGCTGGCTGAAGTTTCCCTTCTGGCGCTGCCTGGTCTACATGACCATTGGCAAATTTGCGCGCTATTTTCTGATGACAGGCACCTTGATCTGGGCGTTTCCGGGAGTTCTGGGAGTTCTGGGAAATTAAAACCGCTCGTTTGGCAGCAGGTAGCGCCACTGGCCGGGTTGCAGTTGGCTCATGGAAATGCGGCCCACGCGCAGGCGCTTCATGGCCTCTACCCTGAGCCCGATGCTTTCGCACATGTAGGCGATCTGGCCGGGCACTTCGCCCTTGAGAGCAAAGCGCAGCCGCGCCTCGCTTTGCCAGCTGACCTTGGCGGGCGGCAACAGCAAGCCTTTAAAGGTCAACCCGTGGTCCACTCGGTTCAGGCGCTCCAGGCCACCGGGTTTGATCTCACCGGCCACCTCGACAATCACTTCGTGCTCCATCACCCGTGCATCCTCGCTAAGCTTGCGCAGCACGCGCCAGTCCTGGGTAAACACCACCAGGCCACTGGCTGCCGTGGCCAGCGGCGTTGCCAGTTCCAAGCCGGAAAAATGTTTTTTGAGCGGACGGATGCCCGAGCGGTCGTCGGGGGCCTGATTGGCCGCCAGCAGCCGTTGGGCGGCGGACGCGGCATTGCCACCCAGGCCAGCCTCGTCGCCCGCGGGCTTGTGCAGCAACAGCGTCACCGGCGTCAGCGCCAGCAGGCTGGCATCGGGGGACAGCTCAATCGTCTGGTTCAGCACCCGGAATTGGGGCTCTTCCACCACCACGCCATCGACCGTGACCCAGCCGCCTTCAATGTACTGCTCGGCCTCGCGGCGTGAGCAGGACAGCATTTCAGCGAGGCGTTTGGCGAGGCGTACCGCATCGTTCATGGCAGCATATATCCTGGTGAGTCCGGATTAAATGAAAACTGACTGCGATTCAATAAATAGCTTTTAACGCCCGTATCTATTGGGCTAAATGTAAAATGCCCGCTCAGGAGCTGAACAGGAAGTTCATCACATCGCCATCCTTGACGACGTATTCCTTGCCCTCGGCGCGCATCTTGCCGGCGTCCTTGGCGCCCTGCTCGCCCTTGAAGGTGATGAAATCTTCAAACGCGATGGTCTGGGCGCGGATGTAGCCCTTTTCAAAATCAGTGTGGATCACGCCTGCGGCCTGTGGCCCGGTGTCGCCCACATGAATGGTCCAGGCGCGCACTTCCTTGACGCCGGCAGTAAAGTAGGTTTGCAGCCCCAGCAGCTTGTAAGCGGCGCGAATCAGGCGGTTCAGGCCTGGCTCGGTCTGGCCCAGCTCTTCGAGGAACATCTGCCGGTCTTCGTCGCTCATTTCCGCCATTTCGGCTTCCAGCTTGGCGCTGATGGCGACTACCGGCGCGTTCTGCGCGGCAGCGAACGCCTGCAGACGCTCCAGCAACGGGTTGTTCTCGAAACCGTCTTCCGCCACATTCGCGACAAACATGGCCGGCTTGGCGGTGATTAGGTAAAACTGCTGCAGCAACGGCAGCTCTTCCTTGCTGAAATCGAGCGAGCGTACCGGTTTGGCTTCATTGAGCGCGGCCTGGCATTTTTCCAGAAGGGCGACCAGCTTGATGGATTCCTTGTCGCCTGAACGCGCCGACTTGGTGACCCGGTGCAGGGCTTTTTCCACCGCCGCCAGATCGGCCAGGCAGAGTTCGGTCTGGATCACTTCCATGTCGGAGATCGGATCGACCTTGCCGGCCACATGAATCACGTTATCGTCTTCGAAGCAGCGCACCACATTGATGATGGCATCGGTTTCGCGGATGTGGGCCAGAAACTTGTTGCCCAGTCCCTCGCCCGTGCTGGCGCCCGCCACCAGGCCGGCAATGTCGACAAACTCGACAATCGCACGCTGGACCTTTTGCGGATTGACGATGGCCGACAGTGCATCCAGACGCGGATCAGGCACTTCAACAATGCCCACATTGGGCTCAATGGTGCAAAAAGGATAATTTTCCGCCGCGATGCCCGCTTTGGTCAACGCGTTAAACAAGGTGGATTTTCCGACGTTAGGCAAGCCTACGATGCCGCACTTTAAACTCATGACAAACCTTCAAAAACAGGGTAGGAAGTGTATGCGATGACGCTGCGCGAGGCATTTCCCGTACTAAAACCGAAAGTTGGCGGCAACCGCCTGGCCGACTTTCAGCCAGCAGTCGACGCCGCGCAGCACGATGGCATTCATGCCAAACGTCACGGCACCGTTAACACGCGCATCCTGGCGATAGGTCTGCAGCATGTCGCTGACCTCGGGGCTGCTGCTGGCCGTTGCCGGGTCAATATCGGGAATCGGGCAGCGAGGGGAGGGGTTGACGGGCTTGATCCGCACCGAGCCCTGCGCCGTGGCGATCTGCAACACCTCAACCCGGTCTTCATCGTGCGGTGCCAGCTCAAGGCCGTCCGCCGGTTTGCCCAGCACGATGTTGGGCCGAAACCGCTCCATGCCGACGGCGGCGTGACCTTTGGCGGCCAGCTTTTCATTGAACTGGTCAAGCGAGGCTTCGCTGATGACCAGCACGGAATAACCGTCGCTGAACTGGTTGAGCGCTTCGATGCCGCCTGTCCATTGCAGGCTGCAGATGCGTTTGTGCTCAGGGTCGAAGCGCACCAGGCGCGCCGGGGTACCGAGAAAATCGCTGAACCACTGGGCGGCGATGGCGCCCATGTCGTAGGCGGGCAGTTCGTCGTCCCAGAGGCGCACACGCGTCGGACCTTCAGCGGCATCCAGCACGATGTGCAGCGCCAGCATGCCGGGCGCGCGCAGCACCATTTCAGAGTGTTTGAGTTGCGGCTGGATCAGCGCCATGCGCGGCAGCTCACGCTGCGTGAGGAATTGCCCCTTGGCATCCACCACCATCCAGGCGCGATCAAAGTCCAGCCCGGTCTCGGTCAGCAGCGCCTCTGGCACCTGCACGCCGGCGCATGACTTCACCGGATAAACATAAAGCCGCGAGATCACCGCGGTCAGATCCGCAGGCGCGTCGGACGAGGGGTCAATTAACGGGTGATTCAATGAAGCGGTCATTTTTACCAAGTCCTTGTGAATGCAGCGGTGACTCTGTGGGCGGTTGCCGGTTCAGGCCCGCGAACACACGAATTTTGCACTGCCTTCTAAAATGAGGCATGTCCAAGTCCTTTGATGTTTGTATTCGCGGCGATGGCGTGGTGGGCCGCACGCTGGCCTTGCTGCTGGCCCGCGAGCGCCTGCGCGTGGCGCTGGTCACCCGGCCCCCCAGTGCGCCGGCCGCCGCCGCTGGCCGCACCGACGTGCGAGCCTACGCCCTGAACAGCGCGTCACGGGCGGTACTGGAGACGCTGCGGGCCTGGCCCGAAGCGCCCTTTGTCACCCCTGTGCTGGAGATGCAGGTCTGGGGCGACGACGGCGGCAGGCTCGATTTCACGGCGCAAAGCGTTGACCAGGAGGCGCTGGCCTGGATCGTGGATGTCCCGGCGCTGGAGCAGCAACTGGTTCACGCGGTTCGCTACCAGCCGCACATCGAGACCGTGACGCACCCTGCCAAGGCGGCGCTCAGCGTGATTTGCGAAGGCCACAATAGCAGCAGCCGCGATGAATTTGACGGCCGGCGCTCGGTCAACTGGCGCGTCAAACCCTACCCGCAAAAAGCCATTGCGGCCCGGCTCGAATCGAGCCAACCGCATCGGGGCATCGCCCGCCAATGGTTTGCCAATGGCGAGATCCTGGCTCTTTTGCCCCTGTCCGGCGCGGACGGGAACTCCGTGGCGCTGGTCTGGTCTGTCTCCGTGGAGCGCGCCAGTGCGCTGCAAGAGTTGCCACCGGAAAAATTTTGTACCGCCCTGCAAGCCGTTTTTGGCGAGGAAGTCGGCCAGCAAGTGGGTGCCTTGCATTTGACCAGCGAGCGGGCCAGTTGGCCGCTGGCGCTGTCCAGGGCCGAGCATTGGGTGGGCCCGGGATGGGCCTTGGCCGGGGATGCGGCGCACACCGTGCACCCGCTGTCCGGACAGGGCCTGAACCTGGGCCTGGCCGATGCGGTTTGTCTGGCCGAGGTGATTGCGCAGCGTGAATACTGGCGCGCACTGGGCGATGAAAAGCTGCTGCGCCGCTATGAGCGGGCGCGCAAGGCTGACGTGGCCGCCATGGGCGCGGTGACCGATGGGCTGCACAATCTCTTTGCGCAGAACACTGGCCCGTGGCAGGCTTTGCGCAACTGGGGCATGAAAGGCTTTGCCCGCAGCGATCTGCTCAAGCGCTGGGTGGCGCGCCAGGCTGCAGGGCTATGAATTGTTGAAAATGTTGTTAAAAAAACCGGGAATGAAAATGAAATTACTCAAACCGATGGTTCTGCTCAGCCTGTTGGCCTGCAGCCTGGGCGCTGCGTTGGCGCAGGAAGAGGCGATCCGCAAAAACCTGGCGGAACGCTTGCCCAGCTTTGCCAGCATTGATGAAGTCAGCAAGACGCCGATGAACGGCCTGTATGAGATTCGCGTCAATGGCAGCGACATTTTTTATACCGATGCCGAAGGCAACTTTCTGATCCAGGGCAACCTGATTGACACCAAGGCCAAACGCAACCTGACCGAAGAGCGCGTTGTAAAACTCAGCGCGATTGACTTTGCCGCCCTGCCCTT
Source organism: Burkholderiales bacterium RIFCSPHIGHO2_12_FULL_61_11 (assembly GCA_001770785.1). GTDB lineage: Bacteria > Pseudomonadota > Gammaproteobacteria > Burkholderiales > Burkholderiaceae_C > Polaromonas. The sequence continues at coordinate 1,227 of MERZ01000354.1, read as the reverse complement.
CAAGGACGCGTTCACCGTGGTGCGCGGCAATGGCAAGCGCAAGCTGGCGGTGTTTGAAGACCCCAACTGCGGCTATTGCAAGCGCCTTGAAAATGACTTGCAAAAAGTCAGCGATGTGACGGTTCACACCTTTCTGATTCCCATCCTGAGCCCGGATTCCACCGAAAAGTCGAAGAATATCTGGTGCGCCAAGGACAAGGGCAAGGCGTGGCTCGACTGGATGCTGCGCGAGCAGCCGGCCGCCAAGGCCAGCTGTGACACGGCCGCGCTGGAGCGCAACCTGGCCTTCAGTAAAAAGCACAAGATCACCGGCACACCCACGCTATTTTTTGCCGACGGCTCACGGGTCCCCGGCGCCATCAACGCCCAGCAGATCGAAAAATTGCTGGCCACCGCTAAAACCCAGTAGCCGGCTTCAAGCGGCTCTGGCCAGACCTGGCAGGTGCCACGGCGAGTCTGGAGTATTCTTGACCCAAGATGCCAGGCCTTAACCGAAACACCCCCGCCCCCCTTCACTACCGCATTGAGATCGGCGAATGGAACGCCCATCTGTTTCGCGTCACCCTGACGATGGCGCGGCCTGCCGCGCTGCAACGGGTTTCCTTGCCGGTATGGATCCCGGGCAGCTACCTGATCCGCGAGTTTTCCAAAAACCTGCAGAACCTGCAGGCGCACCAGGGTGCCCGCACGCCGGTGCCTTGCGAGCAACTGGACAAATGCAACTGGCAGATCCGGTGTTCTCCCGACAAGGCACTGGTGCTGAGCTACCAGATCTACGCCCATGACAACTCGGTGCGCACTGCCTGGCTGGACGCCAAGCGCGGCTTTTTCAACAGCACCAGCCTGTGCCTGAAGGTGCAAGGCCAGGAAAAATCGCCGCATATCCTGGAACTGCCAGCGCCCAAGGCCGTCGCCGGATGGTCTGTGGTCACCGGTTTGACGGCACAAAAAATCAACCAGCATGGCTTTGGCAGCTATCTGGCGGCCGATTACGACGAACTGGTCGATTGTCCGGTGGAAATGGGCGCGTTCTGGAGCGGCAGCTTTCGCGCGCGGGGTGTGCCACACCGCTTGGTCGTTGCCGGTGCCGCCCCGTCTTTCGACGGCGCCCGGCTGCTGGCTGACGCCCGGAAGATTTGCGAAACGGAAATCGGCTTTTGGCACGGCAACAAAAAGCCGCCCTTTAAAAATTACCTGTTCATGCTCAATGCGGTGGACGAGGGCTAT
>MERZ01000353.1 GCA_001770785.1 Burkholderiales bacterium RIFCSPHIGHO2_12_FULL_61_11 | reverse complement strand
GTCCGTGTGCGGTTCCGGGCCGGAACTGGAAGCTCTCCATGAACCGCACGGTTCATGGCCAGTTTGCAGTTTCGGTCGCCCGAAACAGGAAGCTCGCGATGACGAAAATGTCGCAAATTTAAGTGAAACTTGATCTTTAGTTTTTCAGCTTTAAGCTCTTTCACGTTAAAAGCAGCGGCGCAAGCGGTCCACTGCCGTTTTTAGGATGACATGAACCCCTCCTGGTACGAACGCCACATCCTGCCCCCGGCGCTGGACTTTGACACGGTTCTCGTCACCTACACGCTGTGCACCATTGCCGATCCGCTGGCCGCGCTGAAGGAAATGCGCCGAATTGCCAGACCTGAATACCCGCTACCTGAGCGGCCCGCGGCCCTTCACTTTTCACTACTGGGTCGAGGCGCTACCGGATTGAGTCCTACAGGCTCCCTATACGGATGAACGCTTGGCGGCCGCATCAAACACGCCGCTGAGCAACTCGGTCAAACGCTCAGTGCCCATCTTGAAGCCGCAGGCCTGCGCGTGGCCGCCGCCGCCCATGCTCTCGGCCAGCGCAATGCAGTCAAAGCTGCGTTGCGAGCGCAGTCCGACCTTGACGACGCCGCCCTTGGCAGCGACCCACATCAGCGCAAACGTGCCGCTTTGTTGCGACAGCAAGTTGCCGATCAGGCTATGAAACACGCCGGGCGCGTTGACCATGAGCCCGTGCTGGCCGTTGAAGGTGAGGCTCTGCGCGTCCTCGGCGATATCGGCCGCGAGCTTGCTGAATTTTTCGTCCATGGCCTGGCCGCGCGCCATGAAAGCGGTCAGCTGCGCGGGGCTGAACGAGGCGATCTCGGCCCAGCGGGAAAAGTCAAAAGCCTCCATGTCGAGCGCCGCCAGAAAGCCCGCGCTTTCGGGGTAGCGCCAGACCCAGAGGTCGCGATCCTCCACAAAACGAACCAGGTCGGGCAGCGGTGTGGCGGATTGAAAAAAATCCCAGGCCAGCCGGGCACCCGACTTGTGCATGTCAAAGTGCACCACGCCGCAGCGGCAGGCAAAGCCGGTGAGCTTTTCCGCCGCGCTCTTGTGGTGGTCGAGCAGCACCAGCTTGGCGGCGCGCGCCTCAATGCCGCGCAGCAGTTCGGGCGAGAAGGCAAAGTCGAGGATGTAAACAGCGCGGCCGCTCAGCGCTGGCAGTTCCTCCACCGAACTGATGTCGCCGTGCTCCAACCCCAAAAACTCGGCTTTTCCCTTGTAGTAAAGCCAGGCCGCCAGCGCCGCCGCAAAGCCGTCTGGACAATTTCGGCCGTGGTAAATAACCAGCGGCTGCGGATCGTTCTTGTCGGGGGCCGCCCCGAGTTGCAGGGGAATTAGGGTTTTCATGGTTGCATGAATTGTCGCAGCGCGGAGGCGCAATTTATTTGACGTTCACAATCGCCGCGGCAACGCTGGCGGGCATTTCCGCATAGTGCTTGAACTCCATCGTGTAGATGGCCCGGCCCTGCGTGAGTGAACGCAGCGAGGTCGAGTAGCCGAACATTTCCGCCAGCGGCACTTCGGCACGAACCAGTTTGCCACCACCGCCGGCAATGTCTTCCATGCCCTGGATGCTGCCGCGGCGCGAGGACAGATCGCCCATGACGTGGCCCATGAAATCTTCCGGCATCTCGACTTCAACGGCCATCATGGGTTCGAGAAGGACGGGCTTGGCACGGCGCATGCCTTCCTTGAAAGCGATCGCGCCGGCCATGCGGTAGGCGTTTTCGTTCGAGTCCACGTCGTGGTACGAGCCGAATACCAGCGTGACCTTGACATCGACCACCGGGTAGCCCGCCAGCACGCCGGAGCGCAAGCTCTCCTGGATGCCTTTGTCGACCGCGGGAATGTATTCGCGTGGCACCACGCCGCCCTTGATCGCATCGACAAACTGGTAACCCTGGCCCGGTGGCAGGGGCTCGAGGTTCAGCACCGCATGGCCGTATTGGCCGTGCCCGCCCGATTGCTTGATGAATTTGCCTTCGACGTCGCTGACGGCCTGCCGGATGGTTTCGCGATAGGCCACCTGCGGCTTGCCGACGTTGGCCTGCACGCCGAATTCGCGTTTCATGCGATCGACCAGAATCTCCAGATGCAGCTCGCCCATGCCGGAAATGATGGTCTGGCCGGTTTCCTCGTCGGTGTGCACGCGAAACGATGGATCTTCCTGCGCCAGGCGGTTCAAGGCCATCCCCATCTTTTCCTGGTCGGCCTGGGTCTTGGGCTCGACGGCTTGCGAAATCACCGGCTCGGGAAAGCTCATGCGCTCGAGGATGATGACGTGGCCCGGCTCGCACAGCGTGTCGCCGGTGGTGACATCCTTCAGGCCAACGGCCGCCGCAATGTCGCCGGCACGTACCTCCTTGATCTCGTTGCGAACATTGGCGTGCATCTGCAGGATGCGGCCGAGGCGCTCACGCTTGCCCTTGGTCGGGTTGAAGACGGTATCGCCCGAATTGACGACGCCCGAGTAGACGCGAAAAAAGACGAGCTGCCCGACGAACGGGTCCGTCATGATCTTGAAGGCCAGCGCCGCAAACGGCTCATTGTCGCCCGGATGGCGCTCGGCTTGCTTGTCGTCCACCGTATGGCCCAGAATCGCCGGAACATCCGCCGGCGAGGGCAGGTAGTCGACGATGGCATCGAGCAAGGCCTGCACGCCCTTGTTCTTGAACGCGCTGCCGCACAGCATGGGAACGATTGCTCCCGCGACGGTTCGCTGGCGCAGGCCCAGCTTGATCTCGTCTTCGCTGAGCGGCTCGCCCGCCAGGTACTTGCCCAGCAATTCCTCATTCGCGTCGGCGGCAGCCTCGACCATCTTCTCGCGCCATTCTTTCGCCAAATCAACCAGCTCGGCCGGAATCTCGCCATAGTCAAAATGCACGCCCTGGCTGGCCTCGTCCCAGATGATGGCTTTCATCTTCACAAGGTCGACCACCCCCCGAAAGTGCTCCTCGACGCCAACCGGAATCTGCACCGGCACCGCCACGCCTTTCAAGCGCTCGCCGATCTGGCGCTGCACGCGCAGGAAGTCGGCGCCGACACGGTCCATCTTGTTGACGAAGGCAATGCGCGGCATGTTGTACTTGTTGGCCTGTCGCCAGACGGTTTCGGACTGTGGCTGCACGCCGCCGACCGCGTCATAGACCATGACCGCGCCGTCGAGCACGCGCATCGAGCGCTCGACTTCAATGGTGAAATCGACGTGGCCCGGCGTGTCGATGATGTTGATCCGGTGTTCCGGGTAGTTGCCGGCCATGCCTTTCCAGAACGTGGTCGTCGCCGCCGAGGTGATGGTGATGCCGCGCTCCTGCTCCTGCGCCATCCAGTCCATGGTCG
>MERZ01000352.1:290-3525 GCA_001770785.1 Burkholderiales bacterium RIFCSPHIGHO2_12_FULL_61_11 | reverse complement strand
TCTCCCCGATCATGGTGGTGGCGGTGCTTCGGTTTTCCATGTTCACGGCCACGCGCTGGCGCAGCTTGATGGGCTGGAAGTCGGCTTCATTGGCGCGGTAGGTGCTTTCGGTCCACGAGCCCGAATCGGCATAGTCGTAAAACATGCGGGGCACGCGTTTTTGCGCCAGAACGCGCAGGTCTTCGATGTTGGTGATGACGGTCATTGAGGTGTCTCCTTGTGGGCCCAATGCTAGCGCCTTGAGCGCCGGGGCAATTGAATAAATTTTCAGGAAGGCAACGTGACGGGTAATTTATTTCAACTTGGCAAGGCTAACGCAGCGCACTGCACAGAAGTTTCACGATATGGCATTGCCTGGCATGTCCCTATCGTTGACGGACATATGCGGCGCCCATGTCGCACGGCGCGGGTATTTACGCCATCCCGCACCTCATGGCCGGAGCGCGTCACGCTGTGCCTGCCTCGGTGGGTTTGACCCTGCCGAATTGTTCGCACTGGGCCGCGATATCGGCGCCTTGCCGCTGTTTGCGGCGCCCACCATCGTCAAGCGGCTGGTGGACCACGCCGAAGCCACTGGGGAAACGCCTGAGACCTGCGCCACCGCATTCAAAACCATTGTCTATGGCGGCGCGCCGATGTATGCCGCTGACATTCAGCGCGCCATGCGGGGCATGGGCCCGCGCTTCGCGCAGATTTACGGCCAGGGTGAAAGTCCGATGGTGGGGACTGTGTTGTCGCGCAGCCATCTCATGGACAGCCAGCACCCGCAGTACGCGGCGCGCATCGCATCCGTTGGCGTGGCGCAAACACCCGTGCAAATCCGGGTGACCGATGCCGAGGGCCGCGACATGGCCCTGGGGGAAGTGGGTGAGGTGCTGATCCGGGGCGACAGCGTCATGGCGGGCTACTGGCGCAACCCCGATGCAACGGCTGCGGCCCTTCGTGAGGGCTGGCTATGGACGGCGATATGGGCTCACTCGACGCCAACGGTTTTCTCACCCTGAAAGACCGCAGCAAAGACCTCATCATCAGCGGCGGCTCCAATATCTACCCGCGCGAGGTCGAGGAGGCGCTGCTGCTGCATCCCGACGTGGCAGAAGCCGCAGTGGTCGGCGAACACGATGCCGAATGGGGCGAAACCGTGGTCGCGTTCGTGGTGCCACGCGCTGGCGCCGTGCTGGACGCGCTGGCACTCGATGCCTTGTGCCTGGCGCAGATCGCGCGCTTCAAGCGGCCCAAACGCTATGAAATTGTTGATGCGCTGCCCAAGAACAACTACGGCAAGGTGCTGAAAACCGAGCTGCGCCAGCGGCTGCGGAGCGCTTGACGCGCGCCACCGCCTACTTACTTCCCGCCGATCAAACCATTAAACCCATCAAGTAGACGCAGCCATGCCAGAAAAACTCAGGTTGACTGGCCAGCGCGCGCTGGTCACCGGCTACGTGCAGGGCATGGGAGGGCATGGGGCCGTTCATCCGAAACGCGCTTGAGCCCCACAGCCGCCAGGCAGTCAACGGATGACGTGATCGGACTGCATCGTGGCAGCGGGGATTTGCATGAACTCGAAGAAAGTCTCGGTCACGCGCTGGGTGCGCGTGGGGCTGGCGTTGCCCTTATAGACCGTGTTGCGCAGCAGTTCCGACAGGTTGAGTGATATGCCGAAGTAGGCGTGGCGGGTCGGCGTCGTCAGCGCACGCGAGTCCGTGTCGAAGTTGCGCGCTCCGTAGCCGAGATTGATCTCAAGGTACTTGAACAGCGGGTGCTGCTTGAATGCCGGGACGCCGCTAGCCTTGAGCACCAGCAGGTAGCGCTGGTTGGAATAGTCGCCAAACGGATCGAATTGGCGCCCTCCTGACGGGCTGTATTGAAGTCGTAGGTCGATCAGCGCGTCGAGCTCGGGGTTGCGCTCCAGCAGATAGGCCAGTGCGCCGCCCGCAAGATTGGCCACGGCATCTTCTTTGGAGAAGCGCCATTTCCTGGAGAAGCCGTCGATCAGCTCGACCCCCATCAAGGTGCCGACCGATGTCCACAGGCCCAGCTTCAGCGCGGTTGTTGGATCGTTTCCCGCCCACTCGAAGGCCTGCGTCAGTACACGGGCACCGGTGTAGGCAAACATGGCATGGCCGAGCTTGTCGGCGCCGCCATAGCGCGTGTCTTGGCCGAACCAGCCTTCATTTGCCGTCTTGAAGCCACCGCCGAACCCGTCTTGCCACCACTTGGCCCACCCGTAGGCCAGCGTTCCGCCGATGCTGGCGGCCATCAGCGCTGCCGTGCGAAACCGTGTGGTTCTTTCGCTGACCTCTGCAGGCTGCGCGTGTGCAAGTTCCGCAGTTGCAGATCCCGCGGCTACAGGTTCCGCTGCCGCAGGTGCTTCGTCTGCAGGCGTTCGCGGCTCATCGCCTGCTGGCAGCGCAGCGGGAGTCTCTGTGGTATCCGGCGCCGCTGCTGCGACTGCGGCGTCGTTCGGCACAGCAACCCCCCAGCCATCTTGCTGCGCCATCGCAAGCGGCGAGGCGAAGATCAGGGGCAGCGCCAGCGCTGCAGCGGGCCGCAGCCTTCGTGCTTTCCAGGCAGTGTCTATCCACATGGACAAGAGCCTAATCGCGCCTCATGCGTCAGGACTTGATTTGGCGCAAGCAACGCCGGGCTCAACTCAGCCGCGCGCGGTGCCGAGCAATCTGCATCCGCACCTGAGCCGGTGCCGTGCCGCCCAGAATGTTGCGGGCATTGAGCGATCCGCGCAGGCTCAGCACTTCGTAAACATCTTTTTCAATCGACGGGCTGAACTGCTGCAGCACTTCCAGCGGCAGCTCCGACAGGTCGACATTGTGTGAAATGGCGGCCTTCACCGCATGCGCCACCGTTTCGTGCGCATCGCGGAAGGGCAGTCCTTTCTTGGTCATGTAGTCGGCCAGGTCGGTGGCGGTGGCGTAGCCCTTGAGGGCGGCGCGCTCCATGGCCTCGGGCTTGACCGTGATGCCGCCCACCATCTCGGCAAAAATGCGCAGCGTGTCTTTGAGCGTGTCCACGGTGTCGAACAGTGGCTCCTTGTCTTCCTGGTTGTCCTTGTTGTAGGCTAGTGGCTGGCCTTTCATCAGGGTGATCAGGCCCATCAGGTGGCCGACGACGCGGCCGGTTTTGCCGCGCGCGAGCTCGGGCACGTCGGGGTTTTTCTTCTGCGGCATGATCGATGAGCCGGTGCAAAAGCGGTCGGCAATGTCGATGAAGCCAAAGC
>MERZ01000352.1:0-272 GCA_001770785.1 Burkholderiales bacterium RIFCSPHIGHO2_12_FULL_61_11 | reverse complement strand
CCAGCTCTTCAGACAGGCGGCTGATGTGCACCATGGCCAGGGTGGCGGCGGCGGTGAATTCAATGGCGAAGTCGCGGTCGCTCACCGCATCCAGGCTGTTCTGGCAAACCACGGGGGACCCGTTCACATCCACCATGCCCAGCGTGGCGGCAACCCGTTCGCGGTCCAGCGGATAGCTGGTGCCGGCCAGCGCGGCGGCGCCCAATGGCAGGCGGTTGACGCGTTTGCGCACATCCAACAGGCGCTCGGCATCACGCGAAAACATTTCGACA
>MERZ01000351.1:14720-17208 GCA_001770785.1 Burkholderiales bacterium RIFCSPHIGHO2_12_FULL_61_11 | reverse complement strand
GCTGGTGCCGTGCGTGGCCACGTAACCCTGCATCAGCGTGTAGCCATCGGGTGCCGCACGTGCTGTGGCCTGGCAGGCAATCACGCCGCCGCCGCCGCCCTGGTTGTCCACGATAAAACTCTGCTTGAGTTGCCGGCCCCAGCGCTCGGTCACGGTGCGCCCGACCATGTCGCTGCCGCCACCGGCCGAGACCGGCACGATGTAGCGGATCGGTTTGCTTGGGTAGGCGCTCTGGGCCAGTGCCAGGCTGGGTGCACAGATCAAAGCCGGTGCGGCTTGCAGCAGGGTGCGTCGTTTCATGATTTTGTCTCCGGGTTGATGGTTGAAAGTAAACGTTCATAAGCGTCGCCCACGTGGCGGGCCATCAGCGCCTCGCAGCGCACCACATCGGCGCGGCGCAAGGCCTGCACGATTTCCTCATGCTCGGCAATCGAGACCTGCATGCCCACATCCTGCGACAAGTTCTTTAATCTTGAGAGATGCAGCTTCTGCACGATGCCGCGGTAGCTGTCGGACAACTGCCGGTTGCCCGCTGCTTCTACCATCGCCCAGTGAAAACGCAGGTTTTCGGCATAGTAGCGCTGCACGTCTTGCTCGGTCGCGGCCTGCTGCATGACATGAACGGAGGTGTCCAGCAGCACGAGCAAAGCCTCGCGTTGCGCCATGGGCAACTGTGCAACACGGCGGCCCGCGAAGCCGTCCAGCAGGCCGCGCATCTGGTACAGGTCCTGAATTTCAGTGGCATCCAGTTGGCGCACAAAAACACCTGAATGCTTGCGCGAGATGACGAGTCCTGAACTCTCCAGTTCGCGCAAAGCCTCGCGCACCGGCACCCGCGACACCTGAAGCCGGCTGGCCACATCGGGTTCGTTGATACGCTGGCCCGGCGTCAGGACGCCTTTGAGAATCAACGCCAGCATGTCGTCACGCACCAGCTTGGCCAGCGAGGTGTCGCGAACGTCGTTGAAGCGGTCTGCGGAAGATTCAGTGAGCCAGGGCAGCGGGGCGGTCATGAATGGAATAAATAATATCGTATACGAAATTGAATTCTGCCCGACAATTGCCCCCGAAGACCGGCTGCGTGCACGCCGTCGACTAAGTGTTTACCCGAGCCGGGATGGCTGCCGCTGGACGGCCAGCCGCATTAAGCGTGACTGGCATCGATCAAGATTTCGCCGCGCATCTGGTCCGCAATGCTTTCCCGCTGGCGAATGATATGAAACTGGTTGCGATCCACCAGAATCTCGGCAGCGCGGCCACGGGAGTTGTAGTTGCTGGCCATGCTCATGCAGTAAGCCCCGGCTGACAGCACCGCCAAATAGTCTCCCGCTGCCACGCGCAATGCGCGGTCATGGCCAATCCAGTCACCGCTTTCACAGACCGGGCCGACCACGTCGTAACGGGTTTTGGCGGCATCTGGCACCTCTTGCTCGGGCAGCGTGACGGGAACGATGGCATGAAAAGCCTGATACAGGGCGGGTCGCGGCAAGTCGTTCATGGCCGCGTCAATGATGCAAAAATTCTTCTGCTCGCCAGGCTTCAGGTAGAGAACTTCGGTCAAGCAGACACCGGCATTGCCGACCAGCGAGCGGCCCGGCTCAATCATGAGTTTTCGTTTGCCGTAGCCGCGCGCATCCAGTTTGGCCAGCAGCAGCCGCCACAGCACGTCAGCTGCGGGCGGCGTGTCGTGCTTGTAATCGATGCCCAGCCCACCGCCGAAGTCGAGATGCGCCAGCGGCATGCCCGCCGCTTCAATCGTGGCAACCAGATCGAGCACCCGGTCCATGGCGTCGAGATACGGCGCGGTGTCGGTGATCTGCGAGCCGATGTGGCAGTCAATGCCGATAACCTGCAAGCCCTTGAGCGAAGCCGCCCGCTGGTAAATGCGCAGCGCGTCCTCATGGGCCACGCCAAACTTGTTGCCCTTCAGGCCGGTTGAAATGTAGGGGTGCGTCTTGGGGTCAATATTCGGATTGACCCGAATGCTCACCGGGGCGCGCAGAGCCATGGCGCTGGCGACACTGGAGAGCACTTCGAGCTCGGCTTCGCTTTCGACATTGAAGCAGCCAATACCGGCAGCGAGGGCCTGGCGCATCTCGGCGCGGGTTTTTCCGACGCCGGAAAAAATGATTTTTTGCGCCTCGCCGCCTGCCGCCAGCACACGCGCCAGTTCGCCGCCAGAGACAATGTCAAAGCCGCAACCGGCCTGGGCAAACACCTGCAGCACGCCAAGCGAGGAATTGGCCTTCATGGCGTAGCAGATTTTCGCATCGCGCCCCGCCAAACCGCGCTGGTAAGCCGCCAGCGCCGACAGCATGGCGGCCTTTGAATAGACAAACAGCGGCGTGCCGTAGGTCTGGGCCAGTTCACCCAAGCGGACGTCTTCACCAAACAGCGCGTTGCCACGGTAAGCAAAATGGGGGTGGCCAGGAAGGATGTCGGATGTCATGGGCGGGCGGGTAGGGCGTTCATCGGGCGGCTGAAGCCG
>MERZ01000351.1:0-14712 GCA_001770785.1 Burkholderiales bacterium RIFCSPHIGHO2_12_FULL_61_11 | reverse complement strand
CGGCACCGGCAGGAAAAGCGGGCCCTTCTGGCCGCAACCGGCCAGCGCTGCAGCGCCAACCACAACTGTAGCAAGGCCATGCCTCAAAGCAACAGCCTGAAGGCGGCCTAAAATTTGGACTGAAAAAATCATGAGGGGATTGTAATGACGGACCTTGAATATCAGGACCTGGCCGAGCGCGCGCTCAAGGCGATCGAGTTGGCCTGCGACCGGATCAATGATGAGACCGATGCCGACATTGACAACCAGCGCAGCGGTGGCATGGTCACGCTGACGTTTTTTAATCGCAGCCAGATCGTCATCAATCTGCAAAAGCCGCTGCATGAAATCTGGATGGCCGCCAAGGCAGGCGGATTTCACTATAAATTCAATAGCGCACACTGGGCCGATACCAGGGACTCCAGCGAGTTTTTTGAGAACTTGTCGCGCCATGCCAGTGACCAGGCAGGCCAGCCGCTGGTTTTCCAACTGCCCGCCTGAGGGTATGACCCGCTACAAATGGCCGGCTACAGCGGCCCGTTCCCGGCAGGCGGTGCTGATCAGTTTTTAAACAGATCGAGTATCCGATTCCTTTCATCGGAGGGCGGAAGTACCTGAATGCCGCCGCCCGGCTGGCCGGCAGTGGCCGCCGGATCCTGCACGCCCACGCTGCTGACCCCGGCACCCCTGGCGTACTCGTTGTAGTACCACTCGCCGTTGACAGTGACCACGCCTTCAGGCACCGGGTAGTCGGTCACCGGCACGCCTTTGAGGGCGTGTTGCATGAAGTTGATCCAGATCGGCAGGCTCAGGCCACCGCCGGTCTCCCGGTCACCGAGTTTTTTGGGTGTGTCATACCCCAGCCAGACCGCTGCCATCAGGCTTGGTTGAAAACCCACGAACCAGGTGTCTATCGAGTCATTGGTGGTGCCGGTTTTGCCAAAAAGGTCTGGCCGCTTGAGCGTCGCCTGCGCCCGGGCTGCCGTGCCTGAACGGGCGACTTCCTGCAGCAGGCTGTCCATGATGAAGGCGTTGCGCGCATCAATGGCTCGGGCCGACTCGTCCAGCACGGGGGCCTTGGTTTCCAGCAGAACCTTGCCGCGCTGATCGGTGATTTTTGTGACCAGGTAGGGGTTGACGCGGTAGCCCCCATTGGCAAAAACCGAAAACGCCGTGGCCATCTGCATCGGTGTGACCGAACCCGCGCCCAGCGCCATCGTGAGGTAGGCCGGGTGTTTGTCCGCTTCGAAGCCGAAACGGCTGATCCAGTCTTGGGCGTACTGGGGGCCTATGGCCTGCAGGATACGGATGGAAACCATGTTTTTTGATTTTTTCAGGCCGGTGCGCAGACTCATCGGGCCTTCGAAGCGGCCGTCGTAGTTTTTGGGCTCCCAAGGCTGGCCGCCGGTGACGCCAGCATCAAAAAACAGCGGGCCGTCATTGACCACGGTGGCCGGGGTGAAGCCCCGCTCCAGTGCTGCCGAATAGATGAATGGCTTGAAGCTCGAGCCCGGCTGGCGCCAGGCCTGCGTCACATGGTTGAACTTGTTTTTCTGGAAATCAAAGCCGCCGACCAGCGCGCGGATGGAGCCGTCACGCGGATCCAGCGCCACAAAAGCCCCTTCAACTTCAGGCAATTGGGTGATTTCCCAAGTATCTTTGGGGGTCTTGGCAACACGAATCAGGGCGCCACGACGGATCTTGATGCTGGGGCCGGCTTTGTCGGTCAGGCCGGACTGCGCGGGCTTGAGCCCTTCTCCGGTGATTTCGACGGTTTCGCTGTTGTAGCGCATCGCCAGAATCCGCTTGGGGCTGGCCTCCAGCACCACGGCCGACATCACGTCGCCGTTGTCGGGATTGTCAGTCAGTGCGTCGTCAATCGCATCTTCCGTCTCCTGGGGATTGGCAGGCAGGTCGATGAATTTTTCCGGGCCCCGGTAAATTTGCCGACGCTCGTAATCCATGATGCCTTTGCGCAAGGCCTTGTAGGCGACCGTCTGGTCGCTGGCGCGCAAGGTGGTGGTGACATTGAGCCCGCGGGTATAGGCTTCATCGCCATATTGGTTGTAAATCAGCTGGCGCACGGTTTCCGCGACGAATTCGGCATGCACGCGGTCCGCGTCAGGCCCGCGCCTGACCTTGATCTCTTCCTCTTTGGCGGCCTTGGACTGCTCGGCGGTGATGAAACCGTTTTCTTCCATGCGATCAATGACGTAAAGCTGGCGGGCCTTGGCACGCCGGGGATTGATGATGGGGTTGTAGGCCGATGGGGCTTTCGGCAGGCCAGCCAGCATGGCCGCTTCGGCCACTGAAATGTTCTTCAATGGCTTGCCAAAGTAAGCCTCCGAGGCGGCCGCAAAGCCGTAGGCCCGGTTACCCAGAAAAATCTGGTTCATGTAGATTTCGAGGATCTGGTTCTTCGTGAGCAGGTGCTCCAGCTTGAAGGTCAGCAAGACTTCATAAATCTTGCGCGTATAGCTCTTTTCGGCGGACAGGTAAACATTGCGGGCGACCTGCATGGTGATGGTCGATGCGCCCTGGCTTTTTGCGCGGCCCAAATTGGCAAGACCGGCCCGGATCACGCCAAGATAATCCACCCCGCCATGCGAGAAAAAGCGTGCATCCTCGACCGCCAGCACGGCGTTTTTCATGACCTGCGGAATGTCCTTGATGGGGGTGAGATTGCGGCGCTCTTCGCCAAACTCGCCAATCATCACGCCGTCGGCCGAATACACGCGCAGCGGCAGCTTGGGCCGGTAGTCGGACAGCGCTGAAATGTCCGGCAAATTCGGGTAGGCGACCGACAGCGCGATGGCCAAAAACAGGACGAGGCCGACAGCACCGGCCACGGCCAAGCCAAGGCTCCACAAAGTGATCCTGATCAGCCAGTGCTGCGAGAAGGGCTGTATCACGGGACCGGGGTTTGAGCTGGAAGAGGAGGTCTTGGAAGTCTGAGGGGGCATGTAGGCAATCGTAACGTCGCGTGGGCATTATAAAAAACCCGAAAACCCGGTTGTATCAGGCATCCTCGAAAATGGCACACTTTTACGTTTTTAGACAGGGTTTTACTCCGAGTCTGGCCAGCATGGCCCGTCTGGACCGTCTGCTTTTGACAACGCTCTTGATGCGTAAAAAGGGAAAAGTCCTTAGCAAACAAAGAGCTCACTGCTACTATTCAAGCAATTTCTTAAGTATGCAGGGCTACCTATTAGCCGTCATTTGGGGACCGCCTTGATCTCTCCGGGATCGCTATTCAACCGCCAGCCCCCCGCCTTGCTGGGTCTTGATGTCAGTTCATCGAGCGTCAAGCTGGTGGAATTGAGCCGTGACAAGTCCGGCAACCTGGTCCTCGATCGCTGTGCGATGGAGCCGCTGGAGAGCGGCTGGATCACCGATGGCAATATCGAGAAGTTTGATGAGGTGGCCGATGCCGTGCGCCGGCTGGTCAAAAAGAGCGGAACGCGCACCCGCAACGTCGCCATGGCGCTGCCAGCCTCGGCCGTCATCAGCAAAAAAATCATCCTTCCTGGCGGCCTGAGTGATGCCGAACTTGAACTTCAGGTCGAATCCGAGGCCAATCAATACATTCCCTTTTCGCTCGACGAGGTCAGCCTGGACTTTTGCGTGGTCGGCCCCAGCGCCACGTCCAGCGGCGACGTCGAAGTGCTGATTGCTGCTTCGCGAAAGGAAAAAGTGCAGGACCGGCAGGGTCTGGCGGAAGCGGCCGGGCTCAAACCCATCGTCATTGATGTGGAGTCCTACGCGTCGCGCCTGGCTGCCGCGCGCCTGATCGAAATTGGGCTGCCCAACAAGGGGCTTGACGCCATGGTCGCCCTGTTTGAGGTGGGCTCTTTAACCACCAGCATGCAGGTGATCAGGAACGACGAAGTCTTGTACGAACGCGATCAGGCCTTTGGCGGCGCGCAACTGACGCAGCTGATTGTTCGCCAGTATGGCTTTTCGCCTGAAGAGGCCGAAAATAAGAAGCGCAGCGGTGATTTGCCGGAAGACTATGCGTCCGGGGTGCTGAAACCCTTTATCGAGACCGTGGCGCAGGAAATCGGCCGTGCGCTCCAGTTCTTTTTTACCAGTACACCGCACAACACGGTGGACTACGTGATGCTGGCGGGTGGATCAGCTGCCTTGCCCGGCTTGAGCGATGCCGTGACGCAGCAAACGACGTTTGCCTGCATGTTGGCCAATCCCTTTGACGGCATGGAACTTGGCGACCGCGTGCGGGCTGAGAAAATGCGGCGTGAAGCCTCGTCTTATTTGACCTCTTGCGGTCTGGCTTTGCGGAGGTTTCTGCAGTGATTCTGATCAATCTGCTCCCGCACCGGGAAGCCGCCCGCAAGCGCAGGCGCGAAGTGTTTTATTCAGCGCTGGGCGTGGCTGCACTGATGGGCGGCTTGATTTGTGGCGCCGTGTATTCCTGGTACCTGGCGCAAATTGAAAGCCAGCAAGGCAGAAATACATTCCTGAAATCAGAAATTACCCGTCTGGAAGGGCAAATCAAGGACATTGCAACGCTGCAGGCAGAGATCGCTTCGCTGCGGGCGCGCCAGAATGCCGTGGAAGATTTGCAGGGAAACCGCAATTTGCCGGTGTATTTGCTCAACGAACTGGCCAGGCAACTGCCCGACGGGGTGTATATCAATAGCATGAAGCAGGATAACCAGATCGTGCTGATCACTGGTGTTGCGCAATCGAATGAGCGGGTTTCCGAACTGCTGCGTAATTTTTCCAATAACAGCCCCTGGTTGAGCAAGCCCGAACTGGTCGAAATTACTGCCGGCACCGTCACGCTGAGCCCGCGCGATCAGCGGCGGGTCTCCAATTTTTCCATGCGCGTGGGGCTTAAGCGAGCCAGTGATCCGAAACCGGCCACATCCGCCTTGCCCGCCTTGCCCGCTTCGGCGGCACCGATGCCTGCCAGGCAATGACGCGGGCTTGAACGAGACTGATCATGGCAACCCTTGCAAAACCCCCTGTCGATTTCGCCGAAATTCAAAGCAGTTTGAAGGCCCAGTTCAGCGGTCTTGATCCGAATGATCCGCCGTCCTGGCCGGCTTTGCCGCGTTATCTTTTGTGCTTCACCGTCACGGTGTTTGTCATCGTTGCGCTCTGGTTTCTGTGGTTGAGCGCCTCCAATGAAGAGCTCATCGCGGAACAAGCCAAAGAGGTTCAGCTCAGGGAAGACTATAAAAAGAAGCTGGCGCAAGCCATCAATCTGGAAGCACTGAAAAAGCAGCGTGAGCAGGTTCAGCAGTACGTGACGCAGCTTGAAAAGCAGTTGCCCAGCAAGGCTGAAATGGATGCGTTGCTTTCCGACATCAATCAGGCGGGTTTGGGGCGCAGCCTGCAGTTCGAGTTATTTCGGCCGGGCCAGGTGAACGTGAAAGAGTATTACGCCGAGTTGCCGATTGCAGTGCGCGTCACGGGCCGCTACCACGACCTGGGCGCTTTTGCTTCCGATATTGCCAATCTTTCCCGCATTGTCACCCTGAACAATCTGAGCATTGCGCCGGCCAAGGATGGCAACCTGGTGATGGACACCACGGCCAAGACCTTCCGTTATCTGGACAACGACGAGGTCGCCTTGCAGCGCAAGAGCGCGCCGGCCAAGGGAGCCAAAAAATGAGAGCCACCCACTGTGCGCTGGCCGTCAGCGTGATGCTGGTTTTGCTTGGCACGGCCGGTTGCGGCTCATCCGGTCAGGAAGAATTGCAGCAGTGGATGGCAGAGCAGCGCAATGCCACCAAGCCCAAGGTGCAGCCTTTGCCCGAGCCCACCAAATTCTCGCCGCAAATCTATAGCCAGGAAGGCGCGATCGAGCCTTTCAGCAACCAGAAACTGGCGCAAGCGCTCAAGCGCGATTCGAACCAGCCGACCGCCAATGCGGCGCTGATCACGCCGGAATTAAGCCGCCGCAAGGAACCGCTCGAGGCCGTTCCCCTGGATGCCGTTGTCATGGTGGGCAGCTTGATTAAAGTCGGCCAGCCCGTGGCACTGGTTCGGGTCGACAACCTGATCTACCAGCTTCGAGTCGGCAATCATGTGGGCCAGAACTATGGCCGTATCACCCAGGTCACCGAAACCAGTCTTGGTTTGCGTGAAATCGTGCAAGACGCCGTGGGTGAATGGATAGAGCGGCCAGCCACTTTACAGCTTTTAGAGGGATCGAAATGAACAAGCAGACATGGGCCGTGGCGGCACAGGCGATGGCAAGTGGCCTGCGGCGTTTGCCTGGACGCGGCTTGCGCTGCGCCTCGCTCAGTGTGACCTTGTTGGCGACCATTTTGCCGTTCTCGGCGCAAGCGCAAAATGCCATTCAGGCCGTTTCCGGTTCGGTTCAGGGAGGCGCGGAAGTGATCCGTATCGATCTGGCTCGGCCTTTGGCCAGCGTGCCTGGCGGCTTTACGATCCAGACACCCGCGCGTATTGCGCTGGACTTCCCGGGTGTCAGCAACTCCGTGGGACGCTCGGCAGTTGAACTCAACCTTGGCAACCTGCGTTCGGCCAATGTGGTTCAGGTCGGCGAGCGAACCCGGGTGGTGCTCAATCTCAAGTCGGCAACCACCTACAAGGCCGAGATCAAGGGCAATTCGCTGCTGATCATTCTGGCGCCCGTGGTGATGGCGGCGCCATCGGTGGCGGCCGCCTCGACATTTGCCGAGAGCCGAAACCGCGACATCCTGCCGCTGAAAGACGTTGACTTCCGCCGTGGCGATGGCAACACGGGCCGTATCGTGGTGGGGCTGGCCAATAACGAAGTGGGCGTTGACATTCGCCAACAAGGTCAAACCCTGGTGGTCGAATTCCTGAAAACCGCCTTGCCCGAGGGGCTGCGCCGTCGCCTCGATGTGACCGACTTTGGCACCCCCGTGCAAACCGTGGCGACCTACCAGGTTGGCGACAAGGTTCGCATGGTGGTTGAGCCAAAAGGTGCCTGGGAGCACAGCGCCTACCAAAGCGATAACCAGTTTGTGCTGGAAGTGCGGCCGCAGAAAATTGACCCAAGCAAGCTGACGCAGGGGCCGGGTTACAGCGGCGAAAAGCTGTCCTTGAACTTCCAGAACATTGAAATCCGCTCGCTGCTGCAGGTGATAGCCGATTTCACCAACTTCAATATCGTGACTTCCGATTCGGTCACGGGCAGTGTCACCTTGCGGCTCAAGGATGTTCCCTGGGACCAGGCGCTGGATATCATTTTGCAGGCCAAGGGATTGGGCATGCGCAAAAACGGCAATGTGCTGGTGATCGCGCCCAAGGACGAGCTGGCCGCGAAAGACAAGCTCGATCTGGAGTCGCGCAACGCCATCCAGAACCTCGAAGCCGTTCGCACGCAATCGTTCCAGATCAACTATGCGAAGGCCGCCGATATCGGCGTGCAACTCACGGCTTCTGGCAGCGGACCGGCCAGCGCCCGCATCCTTTCCTCTCGTGGCAGCGTGATTGCCGAACCACGCACCAACCAGCTCTTTGTCACGGACATTCCCTCCAAGCTGGAACAGGTGCAGAGCCTGATTGCCCAGCTCGACGTGGCGGTACGGCAAGTGCTGATTGAAGCGCGCATCGTTGAAGCATCGGATACCTTTGGCAAGTCACTCGGTGTGAAATTGGGTGGTTTGGACCTTCGGGCGCAGCGTGGAGGCGATGCCGGCTACCAGATCAATGGCAACAACCGCGCCGCATTCGGTACCAACTACGGCAATGTCGTGGCCACGACGGGTGCCGGTGGCACGATTGATACCTCGGGAAATTTTGTGAATTTACCGGCATCAACCCTGGGCATCGCCAACGCCGCGGCCACGTTTGCCATTTCCATTTTCAATGCGTCAGCCAACCGCTTTCTGAATCTTGAACTGTCCGCCCTTGAGGCCGACGGCAAGGGCAAGATCGTCTCCAGTCCGCGCATCGTCACGGCCGACCAGACCAAGGCACTGATCGAGCAGGGCACCGAATTCCCCTATCAGGTGGCCACGTCCAGTGGCGCCACGTCGCTGGCTTTCCGCAAGGCCAATCTCAAGCTTGAGGTCACGCCGCAAATCACGCCCGAGGGCAACATCATTCTTGACCTCGACGTGAACAAGGACAGCCGGGGTGAAACCACCTCCGCAGGCATCGCCATTGACACCAAGCACATCAAGACCCAGGTGCTGGTCGAAAACGGCGGCACTGTCGTGATTGGCGGCATCTTTACACTTGACGAGTCCGAGAATGAAACCAAGGTGCCGCTGCTGGGCGACATCCCTTACGTGGGCAATCTTTTCAAGAATCGCGAACGCAGGTCCAGAAAGCAGGAAATGCTGGTGTTCATTACCCCGAAGATGATTTCCGACCGCATGGCAGCACGGTGATTGGGGTTGGAATTTATTCTTTGCAAGTGTGGAAAGACTGACATGAGTTTTTTGAAATATCTATGGGTTGTGGCGATGGCTGTGGCCTTGGCGGCTTGCGGGGGCGGCGGGGGGAGCCCCGGCACGGTAAGTGGCGCCCCGCCAGCAGCACCTACCGCTGCAAGCTTTGTTTTCACCTTGGATAAATCGTCAATAAGCAATGCCGGAAGCGACAAGGCAGTTTTGACAGTTACCGCGTTGGATGCGGCGAGGAATGTGGTGAGTGGCGTTCCTGTATCGGTGTCGGTCGACTCCGGTGCCTATACTCCTGTAGCGGTTACTACCGATAGCACTGGCCAAGCTTCCGGGGCTATTTCAATCGCCGGAAACAAGGCCAACAGAATCATTACAGCCTCGATTACTGTCGGGGGGCAAACTGGTTCGGCAGTCGTTACCGTGACGGGGAGTCAAATTTCGTTGACCCCGCTTCCTTCAACGCCAAGTCCTGGGACGAGCATTCAAGTAAGCATCAAGGCTACAGATGCGATTGGGTCTGGAATCTCCGGGGCTACTATTCAACTTGGGGGGACCTTAGGATTTACCCAATCGGTGACGACAGATGCTTTAGGCAATGCGACTGCCACGCTTGGCGCTGCACCCTCTACTCCTGCAACGTACACAATTACAGCAGCGGGTTTGGGAGTGAGCGCCTTGCGCGACGTGCAGGTGGCTGGCAGCGGTGGCGGAATTCCTGACGCCGTTGGTGCGATTACTCCTTCTCTGGCTGTTACTCCAAATACAATTTCTCCCAATGTGGCTGGCGCAACGACTAACCGTGCCGGTATTCGGGCGGTTTTTCAGACCGAGACGAATCAAGCGATTCCAAATGTTCGTGTTCGGTTTGAAATCGTTGCTCCAGGTTTGGGGAGTGGTGAGCAAATATCGACAGGAACGGCAACGGTATACAGCGATAACAGTGGGGTCGCGATTGCAGATTACATCGCCGGAACCCGAATAAGTCCGACCAATGGTGTGATCATCCGCGCATGTTATGGCAACACGGATGCAGATATCGCAGCAGGGGCCTGCGCGAATTCAAGGACGGTGACCCTGACTGTCGCAGGTCAGCCGCTTTCCATCACGCTGGGTGACAACAATCTACTTACCAAAGGCGGGAACAGTCTTACCTATATCAAGTTGTTTGATGTGGCAGTTGCGGACTCTGCAGGCAATGCAGTACCGAACGCCCTTGTGTCAGCCAGTGTGGATATCACGACCTATGGCAAGGGTTTGTACTCCGCTGCTCGCCTCTGGTGCGCGAACGAGGACACGAACCGGAATGGCTTCCTTGACTCGCAGGAAGACTTGGACGGCAACGGTGTCTTGTCGCCACGCAAGGCAGACGTGATCCTGTCATTCCTAGGCGCAAATACTACTGGGGCCAACGGACGGACCACCATCCAGGTGGAGTATCCGCAAAATGTTGCGACATGGCTGAACTATTCAGTGAGAGTAACCACCAACGTGGCCGGCTCAGAGGGCACCGCAGTGAAGAGCTACTTAACCAGTTTTATTGTTGGCGATGACACCAATGGATCGTTCCTGACACCACCGTATGGTGTCAATAGCTGTGTGATGGCGAACTAGCTCTTGGGGTAGATGACTAGCATCTCCCTCATCGGCCTGCCAGGCTCCGGAAAATCCACCGTCGGGCGACAACTCGCCCGGCGCTTGCAGCTTCCCTTTGTCGATTCCGATCACGCCATCGAGGAGCGGCTGGGTTGTTCCATCCGCCAGTACTTCGAGCGCGAAGGGGAAGACCGCTTCCGTGACATCGAGGAAGCTGTTCTTGACGAGCTGACGCTTCAGCCCAGCGGCGTGCTCTCCACGGGCGGCGGCGCGGTGCTGCGACCCGCCAACCGCCAGCGTCTGCGCGAACGGACGCAGGTGGTCTACCTGCATTCCTCCCCGGAAGAGGTGTTCCGCCGTTTGCGCCATGACCAGCATCGGCCCTTGCTGCAGGTGGCTGATCCGCTGGCCCGCTTGCGTGATCTTTACAGTGCCCGCGACCCGCTGTACCGGGAAACCGCGCACTTCGTGATTGAAACCGGCCGCCCCTCGGTTTCGACTCTGGTCAACATGATCATCATGCAGCTCGAACTGGCGGGCCTCATTCAGGCGCCGTAGTCAGGAGCCTGTCGGGCCCTCGCCCAGCCGAATTTTTGCCTCGATTCCTTAAGCCCGACAGGCTCCTGGCGCCGGGCTGGCGAGTGCCTCTACACTTGCTGCCATGAAGGCAAATTCTCCCAACGTGGCGGCGCAGGTTCAAATCGATCTGGCCGAGCGCAGCTATCCCATCGTCATTGGCAGCCAGTTGCTGGGCAGCGCGCTCAGCTATCAGCAGCTGCCGCAAGCCGCTTGCGCGCTGGTGGTTTCCAATACGACGGTGGCGCCCTTGTATGCGGCGCAGCTCATGAAGGCGCTGCAGGCACGCTATGCCAAGGTGCTGCTGCTGAGCTTGCCTGATGGCGAGATTTACAAAGACTGGCCGACCTTACAGCTTATTTTTGATGCGCTGTTGCAAAACGGCTGCGACCGCAAGACGGTGCTGTTCGCCCTCGGCGGCGGCGTAGTAGGCGACATGACGGGGTTTGCCGCCGCCAGCTACATGCGCGGCGTGCCCTTTGTGCAATTGCCCACCACCCTGCTGGCGCAGGTTGATTCCTCAGTGGGCGGAAAGACCGCCATCAATCACCCGCTGGGCAAGAACATGATTGGGGCGTTTTACCAGCCGCTGCTGGTGGTCTGTGATCTGGATGTGCTGGCGACGCTGCCGATGCGTGAGCTGAGCGCCGGGCTGGCCGAGGTCATCAAATACGGGCCGATTGCCGACATGACATTTTTCGACTGGATCGAAGTCAATCTTGATGCGCTGCTGGCGAAAGATCCCGCCGCGCTAGCGCATGCGATTTAGCGTAGCTGCGAAATCAAGGCCTGGGTCGTCGGGCAGGATGAGCGCGAGTCGGGTCTGCGCGCGATTTTGAATTTTGGCCATACCTTTGGCCATGCCATCGAATCCGGGCTGGGCTACGGCAACTGGCTGCACGGCGAAGGCGTCGGTTGCGGCATGGTGATGGCGGCGCATCTGTCGCAGCGTCTGGGCCTGGTCGACCAGGCGTTTGTCGAACGCCTCACGCGGCTGATTCAGCGCGCCGGGCTGCCCGTCAAGGCGCCGCTGCTGTCAATCACTGACAATGCCGGGCGTTACCTGGACCTGATGCGCATCGACAAAAAATCCGAGGCCGGCGAGATTCGCTTTGTGCTGATTGAGGGGCCCGGCAAGGCGGTCGTGCGCGCTGCGCCCGATGCGCTGGTGCGCGCGGCCATCGATGCCTGCTGTGCCTGATCAGCGGTCAATTCGGCCCTCTGGATACTATGAAACTGATAGCTGCAGTGCCCGTACCTATTGGGCTAATGCCTTTTTATGCATCATCTATGAGCCTGGCACGCTACGCCTGTGATCCCGCCCAGTCGCGCGGCCGCCGCTACTCCGAGGCCCCGGCACCAACGCGCTCCGACTTCCAGCGCGACCGTGACCGGATTGTGCATTCCACCGCCTTTCGCCGTCTGGTCTACAAGACGCAGGTTTTTCTCAACCACGAGGGCGATCTGTTTCGCACCCGGCTGACGCATTCGCTGGAAGTGGCGCAACTGGGTCGTTCCATCGCCCGCACGCTGCAGCTCAATGAGGACCTGGTCGAAGCGATTGCGCTGGCGCACGACCTGGGCCACACGCCCTTTGGTCATGCCGGCCAGGACGCCCTGGACGCCTGCCTGAAAAATTACAACCCTCAAAGCGCGGGCTTCGAGCACAACCTGCAAAGCCTGCGAATTGTCGATGCGCTGGAGGAGCGTTACCCGGCCTACAACGGCCTGAACCTGACGTTCGAGACGCGCGAAGGCATCCTCAAGCATTGCTCCAAGGCCAACGCCCGCCTGATCGAGGCCCGCGAGCCCGGCGGTGTGGCGCAGCGCTTTGCCGTGCCGATGCCGGCTGGCATGCCCTCGCGACAACCCGGCCTGGAGGCGCAGTTGGCCAATCTTGCCGATGAAATTGCCTATAACGCCCACGATATCGATGATGGCGTTCGATCCGGCTTGCTGAGCCTCGCGCAACTGGAGGATGTGGCGCTGTTCAGCCAGTACCAGCGCGAAACGCTGCTGGCGTACCCCGCGCTGCGCGGCCGAAGGCTGCTGTTTGAAGTGATACGGCGCATGCTCAGCGCGCAGGTTTACGACGTGATCAATGCGACGCGGGCAGCCATCCAGAGCGCCGCGCCAATCGACGTTCAGGCGGTGCGGCAACTTCCGCCGCTGGCTAAATTTTCAGGGGAAATGGCCTTGCAGTCCGCATCGCTCAAGCGATTCCTGCTGCAAAATTTATACCGCCACCCCCAAGTCGTGCAAACCACGCAAGCGGCCCAGCAGGTCGTTCGCGATTTGTTCGAGGCCTATATGGGCGACCCGGCGCAAATGCCGCAGGCCCATATCGACCGCTTTGACGGCATTGACGCGCCTCAGGCCGCAGGCGCAAAACCTGAGCGCGTGGTGGCCGATTACATCGCCGGCATGACCGACCGCTTCGCCGCCAAGGAGCATGAACGTCTGAAGGGGCGCGCTGTTTTTCCTGTTTGAGGGAAAGGTGCTCTGTGCTTAGGGATGAAGAATTTGCGGAGCTACCTTATTTCCGTCGTCGCGAGGCCGCAGGCCGTGGCGACCCATGGCTGCGGCCCAAAGGGACATGGATTGCCGCGCTTCGCTCGCAATGACAAAACGGGGACGTTTGTAATTTCTCGCTCCCCTAGCAGCCTGTCGGACTTTCCGCCTCTGAATTTCTTTTCCAGTTCGCTACGAAAAGCATAGTGAAATGTTAAAATTCAACCTGTCCCGATAGGTAATTTTGACCATGTCCAATTTCATTCTGACCGACCGTAAAACCGACTACCTGCTGCCCCTGTCGGTGGATGACTGGCTCACACAAGACCACCTGGCACGCTTCGTCGTTGAAGTCATTGACGGACTCGATCTCTCCAACCTGACACGCCAATACGCGGGTCGCGGCTCCAAGGCGCATCACCCCGCGACCTTGCTGGCGATCCTGGTTTATGGCTACTGCACAGGCGTGTTCTCCAGTCGCAAGCTGGAGATGGCCACTTACGACTCGGTGGCCTTTCGCTACATTGCAGCTGGCAGCCACCCCGACCACGACACCCTGGCCACTTTTCGCAGGCGCTTTATCGATGAGCTTGCTGGCCTGTTTGTGCAAGTGCTGGAGATGGCCACAGAGATGAAGCTGCTCAAACTTGGCACCGTGTGTCTGGACGGCACCAAGATACACGCCAACGCATCGCGTCACAGCGCCCTCTCGCATGGTCACATCGTCAAACTCGAAGAACAGCTTAAAAAGGAAGTCCAGGAGTTGCTGGCTCTGGCTGAACAAGCCGACACGGCCAACATCCCCGACGGCATGAGCCTGCCCAAGGAACTCAAGCTGCGCGAAGACCGACTGGCCGCCATGGCGGCAGCCAAGGCCAAGATTGCAGCGGGTGCGGCAGAACGCTACGCCCGCGAGAAGGCCGAGTTTGACGAAAAGATGAGCAAACGCGAAGCGAAGGAAAAAGAGACGGGGAAAAAGCCACGCGGCAAAACACCCACAGCCCCGCAGCCTGGCGTCAAAGACAGCGACCAAATCAACCTGACAGACGAAGAATCGCGCATCATGCCGGTGCACGGTGGTGGCTTTGAGCAATGCTACAACGCACAGGCCGGTGTCGATGCCCCCACGATGCTGGTGATGGTGACCACCTTGACACAAGCGCCCAAGCTGGGCGAGGCCAAGACCCTGATTGCTGACACGGGCTACTGCAGCGAAAAGAATATCAAAGCCTGTGAACAAGCCGGGATTGAGCCCTTGCTGTCAGTGGCCCGACAGGACCATCACCCGCACTGGCGTGAGCGTTTCACAGAGCCAGCGCCGCTGGCCGAGGGTGCGACACCGATACAATCCATGGCACATCGTTTGAGCACGGTAGCAGGCAAAGCCGCTTACGCCATACGCAAGCAAACGGTGGAGCCGGTCTTTGGCATCATCAAATCGGTGATGGGTTTCAGGCAGTTCTCTATGCGTGGATTGCGCAAAGTCACCGGAGAATGGAATCTGGTTTGCCTGGCCTGGAATGTCAAGCGCATGGCGGTACTGCGTCCAAAAGTTGGATAAGGGGAGGAAATACCGTGGAAAAGTGCAAATTCTCGCAAAATAGCGACCAGCATGCCTATTTTTTAAGCAAATTCAAAGTCGCCCAGATTTTTGAATTCCTGAGTCCGACAGGCTGCT
>MERZ01000350.1 GCA_001770785.1 Burkholderiales bacterium RIFCSPHIGHO2_12_FULL_61_11 | reverse complement strand
TGCGAACCGCGACCAGCAGCACCGCACTGGTGGGCAAGGCAATCAGCACGCCGAGAAAACCAAACAACTGCCCGAAAGCCAGCAAGGCAAAAATGACGGCCAGCGGGTGCAGCCCGATGCGCTCGCCGACCAGCCGCGGAGTCAGGTAAAAACTCTCCACCAATTGTCCGGCACCATAAACGCCAGCCACCACCAGCACGCCGTAGAGGCTGCCAAACTGAAGTATTCCGGCCAGAAGCGCCAGCAGCAAGCCCAGACCAAAACCCAGGTAGGGAATGAAGAAGGCCAGTCCGGTGAACACGCCCACCGGCACGGCCAGGTCAAAACCAAAAAGCGCCAGCGCCACGCTGAAATAGACCGCCAGCACGCCCATCACCAGCAGCTGGCCGCGCAGGTACTGGCCCAGCACCAGGTCGGCCTCCTCGGTAAAACTGTCAAACGAAGCGCGCATTTTCGGTGGCACCAGTTCGACAGCGCGGGCCACAAAGCGGTCCCAGTCGTTGAGCAAAAAAAACAGCGCCACCGGAATCAGCACCACATTGCCCACGATCGTCAGCGCCACGCTGCCGCCGAGCTTGAGCGACGACATGACCGAGCCAAACGCCTCGTCAAAGTTGGCATTGAGGTACTTCACAACAAACGTCTTGACGCTTTCGACGTCCAGCGACACATTGACGCCGAACTGCGCCAGCCACGGGCTCAGCGAATTGTTGATCCGGGCCGCCAGCAGCGGCAGCTGCTCCCGCAGCAAAGGCAGTTCCTTGGCGAAAATCGGTACCACCAGCAGCAAGATGGACAAAAGAATCAGGAGGAACAGGGTCTCCACCAGCAGCACGGCCAGCACGCGCGGCAGCCTGCCCTTGCCCAGGTCATCGAGTTTGTCGACCACCGGCGTCAGCGCATAGGCCAGCACGGCCGCCACGACAAAGGGCGTCAGCACCGGCCCCAGAAACCATAGCGCCAGCACCGCCAGCGCGGCGATCAGGCACCAGCTTGCGGTGCGTTTTTGGGTAGAAGAAAATTGCATGCGGCCTAGTGTCCTGCCCCGCAGATAAATGCGATGTGAAATCGTCCATATGGCCGCCATGCTGCATCGCTCGTCGTTGCCATAGCCACAGCTATGTCGCCTTCTCGCTCCTTGCCTGACCGCCGTCTGAACAATTTCATTTCATCGCCTTATTTACGGGACAGCACACAACAGGGGTGAACCCTTAGAATCTTAGACTGGATTCTATCGGGCTTGCCCACCAGCGCCCGGACTGAACGACAGGCTCCTAACCCTACCCACCCAAGCAGCATGACCACTTCCTCTTCATCTCCCCTGAGCTACAAAGACGCCGGCGTTGACATTGACGCGGGCGACGCGCTGGTTGAACGCATCAAGCCGCTGGCCAGGAAAACCATGCGCGAAGGCGTGCTGGCCGGCATTGGCGGCTTTGGCGCGCTCTTTGAGGTGCCCAAGCGCTACAAGGAACCGGTGCTGGTCAGCGGAACGGATGGCGTCGGCACCAAGCTCAAGCTGGCTTTTGAATGGAACATGCATGACACCGTGGGCATCGACCTGGTGGCCATGAGCGTCAACGACGTGCTGGTGCAAGGCGCCGAGCCGCTGTTCTTTCTCGACTACTTCGCCTGCGGCAAACTCGATGTGGAAACCGCCGCGGCGGTGGTGGGCGGCGTTGCCCGGGGCTGCGAGTTGAGCGGCTGCGCCCTGATTGGCGGCGAAACGGCTGAAATGCCCGGCATGTACCCGGCCGGCGAATACGACCTGGCCGGTTTTGCCGTTGGGGCCGTGGAAAAATCAAAAATCCTGACGGGCAAAGAGGTCAAGCCCGGCGATGTGGTGCTGGGCCTAGCCTCAAGCGGCGTGCATTCCAACGGTTTTAGCCTGGTGCGCAAATGCATCGAGCGCGCCGCAGGCAAGCTGCCCGCCACACTGGACGGCAAGCCCTTCAGGCAGGCCCTGATGGCGCCGACCCGCCTTTACGTCAAGAACGTGCTGGCAGCATTGGCGCTTCATCCGATCAAGGCACTGGCCCATATCACCGGCGGCGGCCTGCTGGAGAACATTCCGCGCGTGCTGCCAAACGGCACGGCTGCCCACTTGAAAAAAGGCAGCTGGCCGCAAACCGAGCTGTTTGCCTGGCTGCAAACGACTGCCGCCATTTCAGACTTTGAAATGAACCGGACGTTCAACAACGGCATCGGCATGGTGGTGGTCATTGATGCCGCCAGCGCTGACGCTTGCGCGGCCATGCTGCACGAGGCGGGCGAGACGGTTTATGAGATTGGGGTGATTGCGGCGCGCGGTGAGGGTGCGAGCGTTACCGTGGGCTGAAAAATCTCAGGCTGGCGCTCGTGACGGCAGTACAAATTCATTCGCCAGAACGGGGGAATGAAATTGTTGCAATGCAAGACCTGACCGTGACCCCAATGCACTCGGGTGGTGTGAGAGCGAGGGGCCGTGAGGCTTCTTCCTATCTCGATTAGCTATTCAAATACCCCATAGGTATTCAGTATCAAAATTTTTATCGGAATAGACCTTCATAATTCAGGTGGCAATATGAAAGACTTTGACCAAGTGACGGGACAACGAATTGACTATAAAGAAAATAACGATAATGCTCCTCCCAGTTATTCAGCTCCAAGCCTATTGTTTAAGCAAGTTTTAAAATATCACGCTCATGAAATCTGCCCTCGCTGTCGTGGCACTGGTTATATTGGCGGGTTTAAGAGTATTTCTGGAGGGCGCTGCTTCCAATGTATCCCGGATGAACATTGGGATAACCTGCTAGGTACTTTGCAAACAACAGGAATCGATGACAAAACTGGTAATCCTGTATGCGAAATTCGGTATGTAACAACAAATGCATACACCAAATCAGGATTCATAGTGACTAGAGTCGGGCTTCCTCCAATTGGGAAACCTGAGGTTTTTCCTACAATCGAGAAGGCCTGTGAAAGTGCAAAAAAAGAATACGGTGTATAGGGAGAATCAGATAAATAAATGTTAGGGAAACTCTGCAAAAGCCCCTAAAAAATGTGGCCTGAAAATGCACATTGCTATAAAATACATAGCATGAAACAAACCACTCTGAACCTCAATCTGCAGCTCAAGAAAACCCGTAAACGCGAGTTCCTCGAACAGATGGAAAAGGTGGTTCCATGGGCCGCGCTGGTCGAACTCATCGCCCCGTATTACCCTGAAGGCCGGACTGGCAGGCCACCGTTTTCGCTGGCGACAATGCTGCGCATCCACTTTATGCAGCAATGGTTCACGCTGTCGGACCCTGGCATGGAAGAGGCGTTCTTCGATACCCCTCTATACCGTGAGTTTGCCCAGCTCGATGAGTTTGCCCGCCTGCCTGACGAGTCCACCATCCTGCGCTTTCGCCACCGGCTGGAGAAGCACAAACTGGCAGAGCAAATTCTGCTTACCGTCAACGAACTTCTGACCCAGCGCGGCCTGCTGCTCAAGGCTGGCACCGCAGTAGACGCCACTCTGATTGCAGCACCCACGTCGACAAAGAACAAAAGCAAAGCGCGTGACCGACAAGATCGAGAAGGCCAAAGCCGGCATACGGGCCAAAGT
>MERZ01000349.1:60149-62578 GCA_001770785.1 Burkholderiales bacterium RIFCSPHIGHO2_12_FULL_61_11 | reverse complement strand
CACCTGCATGACCAATTTTTCTATTTTAACGAGCGAGCTGACGACCCGCATCGCCCAGGCCATTCGCGACGCTGGCGGCTGGATAGGCTTTGACCAGTTCATGGCGCTGGCGCTGTATACGCCGGGGCTGGGCTACTACGCCAACGATTCCCAAAAGTTTGGCTTGATGCCCACAGGTGTCAAAGGCGGCGGCAGTGATTTCGTGACCGCGCCCGAACTCTCGCCGCGCTTTGGCCAAACCCTGGCGCGCCAGGTGGCCGAGGCACTCAAGGTCACGGGAACGGCCGAAGTCTGGGAGTTTGGCGCCGGTTCCGGCGCGCTGGCGCTGCAGCTTCTGGACAGCCTCGGGCCGCTGCTGGAGCGTTACACGATTGTCGATATCTCTGGCAGCCTGCGTGAGCGCCAGCGCGAACGGCTGGCCGCGCATGCCGGCAAGGTGCACTGGGCCAGCGAGCTGCCGCCGCGCATGCGCGGCGTGGTGCTGGGCAACGAGGTGCTCGATGCCATGCCGGTGAAATTGCTGATGCGCTTGAAGGGCGTCTGGCACGAGCGTGGCGTGGCGCTGCATGAAGGCCGGTTCACTGACGCCGACCAGCTGACCGATTTGCGGCCGCCGCTGGAGGTGGCGGGCTCGCACGACTACCTGACTGAAATTCACCCGCAGGCGGAAGGCTTTATCCGCACGCTGGCCGACCGGCTTGAGCTGGGCGCGGTGTGGCTGCTGGACTATGGATTTCCCGAGCATGAGTATTACCATCCCCAGCGCAGCATGGGCACGCTGATGTGCCACCGCAGCCACATGTCCGACACCGATGCGCTGGCCGATGTGGGCAGCAAGGACATCACTGCCCATGTCAATTTCACCGGTATTGCACTGGCTGGGCAGGAAGCCGGTTTGCAGGTGGTGGGCTACACCGGCCAGGGCCGTTTTCTGCTCAATTGCGGGCTGCTGGACGGCATGGAAAACGCCCCTCTGGCCGAGCGCGCCATGGTGCAAAAGCTGGTGAGCGAGCACGAGATGGGCGAGCTGTTCAAGGTGATTGCCTTTGCCACGGACAACGTCAAGAATGCCGATGGCGCTACGTGGGAGCCGATGGGGTTTTCTGTGGGTGACCGCATGCATACACTGTAGTGCTGCCTGTCAGACGGCAACGGCCAAGGGAGATAGAAATTGCCGAAATACCTCTTCTCCGTCATTGAGCGAAGCGTGGCAATCCATGAACCCGCTTTTTCGACGATGGATCGCCGCGCTTCGCTCTCCATGAACCGGCTGTCATTGCGAACGTAGTGTGGCAATCCATGAACTCGCTTTTTTCGACGATGGATCGCCGCACTTCGCTCGCGATGACGACCGGAGGTTCAAGGTCCGTGTGCAGTTTCGGTCGCCCGAAACAGGGAACTCGCGATGACGGCCGGAGGTTCAAGGTCCGTTTGCAGTTTCAGTCGCCCGAAACAGGAAGCTCGCGATGACGAAACGGGTATGTCTGCAATTTCTGGCTCCCTAACACCATGATCCGCTGGTTCATCGTCATTTTTCTCGCGCTGGTGCTCATCAGCTGGTTCAGCCCGCTGCTGCAAAAACTCGGCTTTGGCAAATTGCCCGGCGACCTGCGCTTTCGCCTGTTTGGCCGAGACTGGTTTATTCCCGTGACCACCACGATCCTGCTGAGCTTTGTGGCCAGCCTGATTGCCAGGTTGGTCTGAAACGCATGAGAGGAGATGCACCATGAAAGCCTGTGTGGATGTCGGCGGCAGCAAGATAGCCGTCAGTCTGGCGACCGATGCAGCCGGGACGCAGCCAGCGCCCTTGCTGGCGCGGCGCTCCGAGCCCACTGTCACGACCGGCGCCCCTGATGCAGTGGCGCTGCAGATTCTGCGTATGCTGGCGGCCGCTTGCGAGGAAGCCGGAATCAGTGAGCGCGACATCGAGGTGGTGGGCGTTTCGTCCTGCGGCCCGTTTGTGCTGCGGGACGGCCTGATCGAGATTGCCGCTCCCAACATTTGCGGCGGCCTGGCCGGGCCGGCGCGGGGACTGCCCAACGACTGGACCAGCGCCTTGCTCGAAGCGCCGCTGCGCGAAAGATTTCCGGAGGTACGGATCGCCAACGACGGCATGGGCGCGTTGCTGGCCGAACGTCGCTGGGGCGCGCTGCAAGGCATCAATAATTGCGCCTACGTAACCTGGAGCACGGGCATAGGCTTCGGCTTGTGCGTGGATGGGCATGTGTTGCGCGGCAAACACGGCAATGCCGGCCATGCAGGCCACATGTTTGTCAGCGATGTCAGCGCGGACAGCGAGGCGCTGTGCGGTTGCGGCAATATCGGCGATGTGGAAGGACTGGTGGCTGGCAGCGCCATCGCGCGGCGTTTTGCGGCGCTTGGCCATGCCGACGCGGCCGCTCTTTTTTCGGCTGCTGGTGCTGGCGACA
>MERZ01000349.1:58424-60118 GCA_001770785.1 Burkholderiales bacterium RIFCSPHIGHO2_12_FULL_61_11 | reverse complement strand
TGGACCTGGAGCGTATCAGCCTGGGCGGCGGCGTGTTCTGGCACCAGCGTGACGAGCTGCTGCCGCGTCTGCAGTCCCACATCAGCGGCAAGTTGCCGGCGCTGACCGGCGACTTTGCGCTGGTTCCGGCCGGCCTGGGCGAGCGCGTGGGTGATTTTGGCGCGCTCGCGCTGATCAGCTAAAGCGCATCTGCCGGCCGGGCATCAGCATCAAGGCAGGTCCTTATCGACTTCCGGGAGCGAGACGTCCCGGGGGCCAACCATGCCCAGCCGCGCTTTGAGCGACTGCGGCTGTCCCGACAAAATTACGGCATAGATGGTGGCGTTCGACAACACTTTTTTCACGTAGTTGCGGGTCTCGCTGAAGGGTATGTTCTCGGCCCAGATGGCAGCGTCCAGCAGGTGTCCATTGCGCCAGGCGCGGGGCCGGCGGGGCCCGGCGTTGTAGGCGGCCGCGGCCATGGCCATGGAGCCGCCCAGATCATCGAGCGCCAGTTTCAGGTAGGCCGTGCCAATCGTGATGTTGGTGTCGCGATCATTGAGCTGGTCAGGGCTGAAGCCTTCCAGTCCGATTTTTCGGGCGGTCCAGCGCGCCGTCGCGGGCATGACTTGCATCAGCCCCGAGGCGCCCACGCCGGAGCGGGCATCCATAATGAAACGGCTTTCCTGGCGGATCAGGCCATAGACGTAAGCCGGGTCCAGGTTGATGGCCTGGCTGTGCCTGATGACGGCCTCGCGAAAGGGCATGGGGAAGCGCTGCTCGAAGTCAGCCTCGTTTTGGGTCCGCTCACTGGTGTTGATGCAGCGGTCCCAGATCTGGCGGTCGCAGGCAAACTGGGCGGCGGCCAGCAACTCGCGCTCGCCCATGCCGCCGCGCTGGTGCATGTTGGTGCTGTAGTTCCATTCGCGCACGCCCTCGCTGCGCAAGCCCATCAGGATGGCATAAGCGGCACGGTTCAGGCCCGGGTTGAGTCGCGCGGCTTCCTTTTCCGCCGCGCTGAGCGGGGCCGGCTTGGCGGGTAGCGTGATTTTCTGGCCCAGCTCTTCCAGCGCCAGCTGCTCATAGAAACCGCTTGCCGAGGCGATGGATTGCAGCAGCGCCAGGGCTTCGGCTCGCTGCGGGGCGATGCTGATGGTCTGGACGACGCCCGAGGCAGCAACCTTAGGCGTTGGGTCGGGCGGTGCCGTGGCCAGCAGCGCGCGCGCTTTCCAGTAAGTCCAGGTCGGGTCTTTGCGGGCTGCCTCGCTCATGGCATTGATGGCGAGCAAAACCTGCTGCCAGTCCGGCTGGTTGCCCGCGCGCAGGGCGGCCCTGGCCTTCCACGCGAGCATGTCGTCGGTGAGGTCGGCACTCTTGCTGACCCTGGCAAAGTACTGCAGCGCATCGCTGGCCGGCAGCGTGCCCAGGCGGGTGGCGGCCTGCTTGCCGATCACGCCCCAGACCCAGTTGCGCTCTTCGGCGGTGAGCTGCAGCGCCCATTTGGTGTCGAGCTGGAATGCCGCGCCCGCCGCATCGCTGGTGGCCAGCTTGATCAGCGCCAGCGTGACGATTTCCTTGCGCACCTTGCGCAGGGCCAGGTATTTGACCGCGAGGAATTTAACCGGGCTGCTGCTCAGTTCGGTCACCATGCCGACCGCTTCGGGAGCAATGATCTGCACGGCATCGCGGGCGGCGCGCGGGTGGTTGGCTGCAAG
>MERZ01000349.1:57423-58382 GCA_001770785.1 Burkholderiales bacterium RIFCSPHIGHO2_12_FULL_61_11 | reverse complement strand
GTCGCGCTGCGCCAGCCAGTTCTTAAGCACTTCATCGGCCAGACGGGCATCCGGCGCCGGATTTTTCAGGTGTTCCGCCAGCAAGGCATAGCAGCGCACTTCGCGGTCGTCGTTCATTCGGTACTTGGGATATTCGGCTTCAAAGGCCGCCCAGTCGCGGCGCTGGCCCAGCAGCAGCAGCCAGTCGTTGCGCAGGCGGTCTTCCTGGTAGGTGCCGGCGTAGCGGCCCAGAAAGTCCTGCACCTCCTGCGGGCTGGCTTCTTCGAGGCGGGCTTTAAGCTCCCAGTAAGCAGCCCAGGCTTCTAGCGCGTGGCCTCTGGCCTGCGGCAGCAGCTGCGCCAGCCGGTTTTTGTCGCCACGCTTGAAGGCCTGGTTCATCTCCAGAATCAGCGCGTCGCCAGCGGCAACGCTGGCCGACGAGGCGGTCTGGGCCGTTGCCGGCAGCGCCCAGGCGGCCGAGAGCGCAACCGAAAGTCCGGCCGTGAATAGAAATTTGTATAGCATTGGCACATTATGGACAAATTAAGTACCCGTAAAGCGCTGATTGAATCGCGCCTCGATATGCCTGACCGCTTGGCACGGGCGGACCTGCTGCAGCGCGTGATGCGCATCTGGCTGGTGGGGCGCAGCGACGAAGTGATTGGTGCCTACTGGCCGATCAAGGGCGAGTTTGATCCGTTGCCTGCGCTCTACCGCTGGCAGGAAGACGCCATTTTGAGTCAGGAATCCGCATCAAGTCAGGCTCCAGGCCAGGAAGGATGGGCGCAATTGGCGACTCAAAGCATGGCAAACCGGTCGCCGCGCAGGATTGGGCTGCCCGTCGTTGACAAGCTGCGCAAGACGCTGACATTTCACGCCTGGTACCCGGGTTGCCCGATGGAAGAAGACGCCTACGGCATTCCCAAACCCAAGGACACCGAAGAGATCATGCCGACGCTGCTGTTTGTGCCCTGCGTGGG
>MERZ01000349.1:45370-57412 GCA_001770785.1 Burkholderiales bacterium RIFCSPHIGHO2_12_FULL_61_11 | reverse complement strand
CCTTGCTCAATGAGAAGGGTGCCGTCTGGCCGGTGTGATGCGGCCACAATAAGTGCCAGGTTGCGCGCCGCGGCGGGATATCAACGCAAGGACGCAAAGAAAATATCGCGTTGGCGCGCATGGTTTTTTTACGTCTGCTCTTTGCGTTCTTTGCGCCGTAGCGTCTTTGCGATGGAGGTTTGTTTTATTCGCGCCGCCGTTAATTCAGGCCATCCACCGTAGCAGGGTCAGGCCACGCGTCTGCGCGGCCTGGTATTTGAGCCAGTCACAAAACGCCAGCACCCGAAAGCCCTCAGAGTTCGATCGACACGAAGCCGTCGCTGTCGACCACCGTGCGGTAGGTCTTCAGGGGAATCATGCACGGCGGCTGAACCACCTCTCCTGTGCGAATGTTGAAGGCCCCGTTATGGAAGTCGCACTCCACCACATCACCGGTGATGCAGCCCTCTGACAGCGAACCGGGACCGT
The DNA here is from genome assembly GCA_001770785.1 of Burkholderiales bacterium RIFCSPHIGHO2_12_FULL_61_11. Classification (GTDB taxonomy): domain Bacteria; phylum Pseudomonadota; class Gammaproteobacteria; order Burkholderiales; family Burkholderiaceae_C; genus Polaromonas. The sequence goes on along the minus strand of MERZ01000349.1, from coordinate 56,944 downwards.
GGGTACAGGCATCGTCGGTAACGTGGAACTCCCCATCGAGATTGAATACCGCCAGCGCGAGACCGCCCTTCTCGACACGGATCGCCTTGCCTGCTTCGACTTCAGCAGGTTTGCACAAAGTGATGCGTTGACAAACTTCCGACATAACTCAAACTCCAATTAATAGTTGACAGTTGATGATGCCCGATGATATCCTTGTTTTGAATGAAGGAACACAGTTCTTTCATAAGGAACAGACTTAGCCCCTTCAACTCCACGATAAAGACCCGATCTTCATGCTAAGAAAAGAACAAAACGATCTGCTAACCCAGACCAGCCCCGGCACGCCGATGGGTAACTTGTTTCGCCGCTACTGGCTGCCGGCGTTGCTGGCCGAGGAGTTGCCCGAGCCCGACTGCCCGCCGGTGCGGCTGCAACTGCTGTCGGAGCGCATGCTCGCGTTCCGCGACACGCAGGGCAGGCTGGGCGTGATTGACGAGTTATGCGCCCACCGCGGCGTTTCGTTGTGGTTCGGCCGCAATGAGGAAGGCGGCATCCGCTGCCCGTACCATGGCTGGAAATACGATGTCACCGGCCAATGCATCGATGTGCCATCGGAGCCGACTGAGAGCGGCTATTGCAACAAAATCAAGCTCAAGTCCTACCCGCTGGTTGAGCGCGGCGGTGTGATCTGGATCTACATGGGCCCGCCCGAACTGCAGCCATCTCTGCCAGAATGGGAATTCGCCACCGTGCCAGCGAGCCAGAGCTTCACGTCCAAGCGCCTGCAGGAATGCAACTGGCTGCAGGCGCTGGAAGGAGGCATCGATTCGAGCCACGTTTCGTTCCTGCACAGCGGCAACCTGAATACCGACCCACTGTTCAAGGGTGCCAAGGGAAACCAATACAACCAGAATGACCTGAAGCCGGTGTTCGATGTGGTGCCAGCCGATGGCGGCCTGTACATCGGCGCGCGCCGCAATGCCGAAGAGGGCAAGTTCTATTGGCGCATCACGCCATGGATCATGCCCTGCTTCACCATGGTGCCGCCGCGCGGCGACAACCCGCTCCACGGCCACTTCTGGGTGCCGATCGACGATGAGCACAACTGGGCTTGGAGTTTCGACTATCACCCGACACGTGCACTGACCGAGCATGAAGTGCAGGCCATGAAGGACGGCAAGGGCGTCCATGCGCGCTACCTGCCCGGAACCTACCGTCCGCTGCAGAACAAGGACAACGACTACCTGATGGACCGTGCGGCGCAGAAGGCCGGCACCACGTACAGCGGCATCGAGGGCATTGCGATGCAGGACGCATCGCTGCAGGAGAGCATGGGGGCCATCCAGGACCGCACGCGCGAAAACCTGGTTTCGACCGACAACGGCATCATCATGGCGCGTCAGCGCCTGATGAAGGCGGCCAAGGCGCTATTAGAGAAGGGCGAAGCCCCACCCGGCACCGACCCGCAGACCCAGCGCGTACGCTCCGTCGCGATCGTGCTGCCGAGCGACCAAGCCTTCAAGGATGCCGCGCAGGACGCCTTGCGCGCCGAGCCGGGAAAGAAGCACGCGTCGGTATGAGCCTGCGAGAGCGGCTAACAGAGGTGCGCCATGCTGGGGTCGTTTCGCAAGAGTCCGGCACAACTACAGGTCCTGGACCGGGTGCAGGCGTTGACACGCGAGCGATTCAAGCTCGATCAAGATGTAGCGGTTCTGGTGACCGAACTTGTTTGCGCGTTGCCCGGCTGTCCGCCGCTGGAGACCGTGGTGGCGTTCTGGAGCGACGGTGACCGGCGCCACCACTTCAAGGTATTCAAGCCGGTGGCCGACGTATTTGCCGACGACCTGCCCTATGCCTGGCAAAAGAATTCACTCGCCGCGATCGAGGGCGAGGGTTGCGACTGTTGCTAAACGTGCCGACGCCATGGGCGACGGACGCAAGTCGCTTGTTCAATTCATTCGGAGACAGACCACACTATGGCCGACGAGATCAAGTTGAAAACGGTGACCCGCAGCCAGGGGAATAACCAGGCCCTGAAGGACGGCACAGTCCAGCCGCATGGCTTTTCGTTCGACTTCGAGGAAGTGCCCGTCCTCATCGACGGGTTTCGCCGAATGGTGCGCAAGCTGGAGTTCGATGTCAGCGAAATGGCACTAACCACCTACGTCTGCGCGCGCGGCCACGGAAAGCGCTTCACAGCGTTGCCGATTTTTCTGGTGCGCGCCTTTCACCACGGCGCCATTGTGTACAACACCAAGGTTGGCATCCGCAGCCCGAAAGACCTGGAAGGCCGCCGTGTCGGTGTCAACCGTGGTTATACCGTCACCACCGGGCTGTGGGCGCGCAGCGTCCTGCAAAACCAGTACGGGGTGGACCTGAGCAAGATCACCTGGGTGTTGTCGGGTGACGAACATGTGGCCGAATACCGGCCACCAACCAATGTGGTGCCCATAGAGGCGGGCCGGAAGATGGCGGATATGCTGGCCTCCGGCGAGCTGGCCGCAGCCATCGGCATAGAGGTGGATTCTCCAAATGTCGCGCAACTCATTCCTGACGCCAAAGAAGCTGGCTTCGAGGCCTTGCGTCAGTCCGGCCATTACCCGATCAACCACCTGATCGTGGTCAAGGACGAGGTGCTGCAAGCGCACCCGGAACTGGCCGCGCATATCTTCCATGCCTTCGCCGAAGCGAAAAATCAGTATGTGCAGCGCCTCAGGAATGGCCAGATCGACAAGCCGACTGCGGCCGACGAAGTTCATCGCCGCGTGATGCAGATCACCGGTGCCGACCCGCTGCCCTACGGCATCGCACCGAACCGGCCGATGCTGGAGCAGGCCGTGCAATCGGCGCTGGAGCAGGGGATCATCAAGCAGTCCGTCGAAGTAGACGCACTGTTCGCCCGCGGCACGCAAGGCTTGATGGCCTGATCATTGCCGACAAAGAAAGAACAAGCATGCAGACTCAAGAGACTCCTGTCACTGTTCCCGCGTTGCAGCAGATGAAGCGCGACGGCCGCAAGATCGTCGGCGTGGTGGCTTGGGACTACCAAATGGCACAGATCGTCGACCGCGCCGGGGTCGACATCGTCTCGGTCGGCGATACCGTAGGCATCAACCTGTGGGGCCAGCCCAATCCGCTTGAAGTCACGATGGATGAGATGGTCGTGGTCTGCAAGGCGGTGCGCCGGGGGGTCAAGCGGGCCCTGGTCAGCGTCGACTTCCCATTCGGCCCACTGCAGGAAGGCACCGATGCCGCGCTGCGGGCTGCCATCCGCCTGGTCAAGGAGGCAGGTGTGGACATGATCAAGCTCGATGGCGCGGCCGACTTCCCCGAGGCCGTGCGTGCGATCTCGCGCGCCGGGATTCCGGTGTTCGCGCAGTTCGGCATCACGCCGCAGACGGCGCTGCAACTAGGCATCGACTACAAGACGATGCTGAAGACCGGTGCGCAGCTTGCGCCGGAGATGACCGCCAAGCTGGTCGAGCAGGCCAGGTGCCTGGAAGACGCCGGTGCCTCGCTGATTGACTTCACACACTCCGGGCCGGTGGCCGGGCCGGCGGTAGTGAGTGCGGTGTCGGTGCCAGTGATCGGCGGGCTCGGTGGCGGACCGTGGCTGGATGGCCGCATGCGCATGGCGCACGCCGCGATCGGCTATGCCGCGATCCAGCTCGATACCCCGACCGAAACCTACGCCAACGTCGCGCGCATCTCGCTGGATGCCATCACGGCCTACGCCGAGGACGTGCGTGCGTGCCGCCAGATCAAGGGCGGCATCCCGCTCAAGACCGCTGCCTGAGCGAGGAGATGGCATGCCCAATATCCTGATCGCCGGCATCAACACACGTTACGAAGTTTTGGGCTCCGGGCCGCCGCTGCTGATGTTTTCGCCCGGCGGCTTTGACGCGACGCTGGAGAAATGGTCCACGCTCGGCGTCTACGCCAAGACCAAGCCCCTGGAGCACCTTGCCAAGCGCTACACCTGCATCGTCTTCGACCGGCGCGAGACCGGTCAGTCGGGCGGTCGCGTCGAGCGCATCACCTGGGGCCATTACGTGACCCAAGCCAAGGGCCTGCTTGACCACCTGAACATTGCGCAAGCGCATCTGATGGGCGGTTGCATGGGCTGCAGCGTGGCGGTCGCCTTCGCGGCCACGCACCCGCAGGCCACCCTCGGCATGGTGCTGTATTGGCCGGTGGGCGGTGCCAGGTACCGTATCAATGGGCAACTGCGCTTTGCGCAGCATCTGGCCCATGTGCAGCAACACGGCCTGGCCGATGTCGTGGCTTTGGCCTGCAGTTCGGGCAAGAGCTTCGGCGAAGACCCGCGAGGTGGGCCGTGGGCCGCGGTGATCCGGCACGATCCCGCATTCGCCGAGGCTTATGCAAGGCAGGACTTGGAGCACTACAAGCTGCTCGTTGTCGGCATGGGCCGCACGCTGCTGGACCGCGACACCGCGCCCGGCGCTGAGCCCGAGGACCTGCTGCGCCTGGACATCCCGGCACTCGTGATCCCCGGAAGCGACGCGTCGCACGCCACCTCCGCGGCGCGCTACCTGGAAGAATGCCTGCCGCGCGCCGAGTATTGGGACATGCCGGTTGCAGGGCAGACCGAGGGCACGGCTTCGGCCCGCGTGCTGCAGTTTCTGAATAGCGTGGGCACCGGACCCCGTTAGCCACGTCGACTTCGCCCCGCCTCACCGCAACGCCACACCATGATCATCGACATTCATTGCCATTACACCACCGAGCCGCAGGCGCTGCACCTGTTTCGCGACAAGCAACTCGCCGGGCTGGCCGACCCGGCTCGCCGTCCCACGGTGACCGACCTCGCAGGCTTGAACATCAGTGACGAGGTATTGATTCAAAGCGTGCAGCCGCAGCTCAAGCTGCAGAAAGACCGCGGCAGTGACCTGACAATCTTCTCGCCGCGTGCCGCAGGCATGGCGCACCACGTCGGCACCGAGGCCGTGAGCAAACAATGGACGACGATCAGCAACGACCTGATCCATCGCCTGTGCACACTACTGCCTGACAACTTCGTCGGTGTCGGCCAGCTGCCGCAGTTTCCTGGCGTGACGACTAAAAACTGTATTGCCGAGCTCGAGCGTGTCGTCAACGAACTGGGTTTTGTCGGCGTCAACCTCAACCCTGATCCATCGGGTGGCCACTGGAGCGGCCCGCCGCTGACCGACCCGCATTGGTACCCGATCTACGAGAAGTTGTGCGAGCTTGACGTGCCGGCCATGATCCATGTCTCGTCCTGCTGTAACCCAAATTTCCACCACACCGGCGCGCACTACATCAACGCCGACACGACCGCCTTCATGCAACTAATCCAAGGCGATCTGTTCAAGGACTTTCCAACGCTGAAGTTTGTCATCCCGCATGGCGGCGGTGCCGTGCCCTTCCACTGGGGGCGCTACCGTGGGTTGTGCCTGAGCATGCAGAAAAAACCGCTGGTCGAGTACCTGATGAACAACGTATTTTTCGACACCTGTGTCTACCATCTGCCAGGCATCGAACTACTGACCAAGGTGATCCCGATAAACAACATCATGTTTGCCTCCGAGATGAAAGGAGCGGTGCCGGGCATTGATCCAGAGACCGGCCATTATTTCGATGACACAAAGCGCTACATCGATCAGGTCACAACGCTCGACGAAGCTAGCCGGCACAAAATTTTCGAGGGCAATGCCCGCAAGGTATACCCGCGCCTGGACGCCCTGCTCAAGCGCCGCGGCCACACGAACAAATAGTTTGAAAACAGACAGTGAGAAAGAAACAATGAACGAAAAAAACGACCTGTCCGACATCCGTCGTGACGTCGACCGCGTGGCGCCCGAGACGGTGCATGAGGCGTCGGCCTTCGCGACCTCCATCCTGGCCGACGTGGCGGGGCGTCGGGGCGCACTCGACGGCCGCATCGCGCCGCTCTCACCCAGCATGCGCCTGGCCGGCCCCGCATTCACGGTTGAGGTGCGTCCCGGCGACAACTTGATGATCCATGCGGCGATGGCGATGGCTCGCCCCGGCGACGTGCTGGTCATTGACGGCAAGGGCGACACGACCTGCGCGCTGATGGGCTCGATCATGCTCAACGCATGCAAGAAGCTCGGCCTGGCTGGTGTGGTGATCGATGGTGCCGTGCGTGATACCGAGGAATTGCGCGAACTGGGCTTTCCAGTTTATTCTGTTGGAGCCAACCCGAATGGTCCGACCAAATTCATCCCGGGCCGCATCAACTGGCCGATTTCTTGCGGCGACGTGGCGATCCGCCCTGGCGACCTGATTGTCGGCGACGCCGATGGTGTCGTTGCCGTCGAGCGGGAAAAGGCCGCGTCGCTGACCGACCTCGCCGCAGGCAAAGTCGCCGACGAGAAAAAGCGCATCGCCGACATCCTCAGCGGTAAGAACATTCGTCCGAAGTGGCTCGAAGCCTCCTTGCATGCCGCTGGCGTGCTGGGTGCCAACGAGTCGCTGTAAGCCTTTCGAATAAAACAAAAAACATCATTGGAGTATAGATATGGGAAAAGTGCTGGCAGCGGTAAAAGTAGGCCCAAGCAAGATTGAAATTAGGGAATTTCCGATGCCGGATGTTCCGGAAGATGGTGCCCTGCTGAGGATGGAAGTCGCGGGCATTTGCGGTACCGACGTCAAAATGTACAAGCAGCCCTTGGCAAGGGGCCCGGTCATCATGGGTCACGAGAATATTGGGTACATCGCCAAGGCCGGCCGGGAATTTACCCAGCGCAAGGGTTTCAGGGAGGGCGACCTGGTATTTGTCGAGCATTACGTCGGCTGCTTCAAATGCGAGTGGTGTCATCGGGGCGAGTACCGTCATTGTGAAAATACCGATTGGCGTTACAACCCGGACGGTATCCGCTATGGCTACACATCATCCGACAAGCCGCCGCACCTGTGGGGCGGCTTTGCACAATACGCGTACCTGCCATGGAACTCCGTGGTGCACAAGGTGCCGGACGGCGTGACGCCGGAGTTGGCCGGGCTGGTGACGCCGATGGCGAACGGCATCGAATGGTCTCTGTTCGACGGTGGCGTGGGCTATAACAGTACCGTGCTGATCCAGGGGCCGGGCCAACAGGGGCTGTCGCAAACGGTTATTTGCAAACAGGCTGGCGCGGCGCGCATCATCGTCACCGGCACCTCGAAAGATGCGGCACGGCTGGAGGTTGCCAAGGCGCTCGGCGCCGACCACGTGATCAACGTCCAGGAAGAAGATCCACTGGCGCGCATCATGGAAATCACCGGCGGCAAGGGTGTCGACGTGGTGCTCGATTGCACGGCAGGTGCCGGGACCTTCCCGATTTTGCTCGGCGTGGAAGCGCTCAAGCGCAAGGGGGGGGTGATGGTGATGCAGGGTGAAATGACGGATTTCCCGAATTTCCCGATCGGCAAAGTCACGCTGAAATTCATCACCCTCAAAAGTGCCCGCGGCCATAGCTATCGCGCCTGCGAACTGGCGTTGGCGCAGCTAGCATCGCACCGTTTCCCGCTGGAGAAGGTCACGACCCACAAATTTGGCCTGAAGGATGTGGACCTTGCGATCCGGTCGGTTGGCAACGAAGGCGTGCCGAACGTGATTCATGCGTCCCTGATGCCTTGGCTCTAGTCGGCGTGTGGAAAATTCGCCGAATTTAGCGGCGGTAGGTGCCGGGCCCGTCATGGACAAGCGAATTCCGGTGACCGTGCTGACCGGCTACCTCGGCGCCGGCAAGACCACCCTGCTCAACCGCATCCTGAGCGAGGATCACGGTCGGCGCTACGCTGTTATCGTCAACGAGTTCGGAGAGATCGGCATCGATGCCGAACTGATCGTTAGCGCCGACGAGGAGCTGTTCGAGATGAACAACGGCTGCATCTGCTGCACCGTGCGCGGCGACCTGATCCGCACGCTGCACACGCTGCTGCGCCAGCACGCGGACAGCGACAAACCGTTCGATGCGATCATCGTCGAGACCACCGGCCTGGCCGACCCCGGCCCGGTGGCGCAGACTTTCTTCGTCGACCCGTTCCTGCATGAGCGCACCGTGCTCGACTCGGTCACGACGGTGGTCGACGCACTGCACATCGGGCTGCGATTAGCCGACAGCTTTGAGGCCGCCGAGCAGATCGCCTTCGCCGACCAGATCGTGTTGAACAAAACCGAGCTGGTGAGCGAGGCGGAACTGCGTGAGACCGAGGCACGCATCGCCCGGCTGAACCCGTGGGCACCGATCCATCGCGCGCAGCGCGCCAACGTCGCGCTCGACCAGGTACTGCATCGCGGCGGCTTCGACCTGAAGCGCATCGCGGCGCTAGAACCACACTTCCTGCAAGCTGCGCACGGCGTCGCCGGCCATGTGCACGACGCGCATTGCACCCACGACCACGCACACGACGATCAGATCGGCAGCGTCGCGCTGACGTCGCAGCAGCCGATGGACCATGCCGCAGTCAGCCGCTGGCTCGAAGCGGTGGTGGCCGAGCAGGGACCGAACATCCTGCGCGCCAAGGGCATCATCGATGTGTACGGCGAGCCCCGGAAGCTGGTGTTCCAGGCCGTGCACATGCTGATCGAGGGTGACCTGCAGCGGCCGTGGAAGGCCGACGAGGCACGCCGCAGCCGCATTGTTTTCATCGGCCGCAAGCTCGACGTTACTGCGCTCCAGGCGGGCTTGGATTCCTGTGCGGCCAAGTCGCCGGCTCCAGCCTGAGGCGGGCCGATTCCACGCTCGACGCTACGCGGCGATCCGCGCCGCCCTCCGACCTCCGACCACATGGGGCCCGGACAACACGGCTCGCAATTTCTGTTTCTTGATTTGCTGGTGATTCGCGGGTTACTACTGAGTTAAATGCATTGACAGCTGCTGATTTGGTTTATATATTTGCATATCTGTATACGGACCGATGTTCTTCATAGAAGAACACTAAAAGAGAACCCTAAAAAGCATGACCGAACTATCAGCGAAAGCAAACGAATTTGCAGGCAGCGGGATGGTCGCGAGCCCGCCGAGCGCGCGTCGTCTGTCGCTCAACTGGCAGTGGATCATCGTCGGCGCGTGCATTGCGTTCACGGTATACATCGCCATCATTCCGCTCGGGTTCCTGTTGTGGCAAAGCTTCTTTACGCCGCAGACCGCCACCAAGCCGGCGGTGTTCACGTTCGGCAACTACATTACGGCCTACACCAACTCTGACACCGTCCGACTTTTTTTGAATTCGTTACAGTTCGCCGTCGGCGTTTCGGCGTTTTCTTTCGTGGTCGGCACCGCGCTGGCCTGGATGAACGAGCGTACCAACACACCGTTCAAGTCACTGTTCTTCGCCCTGTCGCTGATCCCTCTGGTGATCCCGGGCGTCCTTTTCACCGTCGCCTGGATTTTGCTGGGAAGCCCGAAGATTGGCATCATTAATCTGACGCTGATGCACTGGTTCAACCTTCAGGGGCCGGTGTTCGACATCTACTCGATGTGGGGGATGATCTGGGTCGACGGCCTGCACTACTCACCGATGGCCTTCCTGCTGATGACGGCGGCCTTTCGCGCGATGGACCCGTCGCTGGAAGAGTCGGCCACGATGAGCGGCGCCAATGTGTTTCAGGTCTTGTGGCACATCACGCTGAAGCTCGCCTGGCCGGCGATCTTCGCCACCTTCCTGATCCTGTTCGTGCGCGCAATCGAATCCTTTGAGGTGCCAGCGCTGCTCGGACTGCCGGTCGGCATCCAGGTGTTCACCTCGTCGATCTACCAGGCGGTGCACCGCTACCCAAGCCAGGTCGGACTGGCCTCGACCTACGCGATCACGCTGCTGCTGATCACCACGATCGGCATCTATTTCATTTCCAAGCTCTCGTCCAGCGGATCCAAGTATTCGACGATGACCGGCAAGGGCTTTCGCCCGCGGCAGATCGACCTGGGGCGCTGGCGCTGGGCCGCGGCGGGCGTGTTCTTCCTGTATTTCAGTCTGATCGTGGCGTTGCCCTTCCTGGTGCTCCTGTGGTCCTCTTTTCAGAGGTTTTATTCAGTGCCGTCGATGGAGGCGTTGAAGAATATGACGCTGGACCCCTACCGCTTCGTGCTGACCTACCCCAACCTTGCCCGTTCGGTGTGGAACAGCCTGTTTCTGGCCGTCGGTACAGCCACGGCGATCATGCTGATCACCTCGGTGATCTGCTGGATCACCGTCAAGACCAAGCTGCCTGGGCGCTGGCTGCTGGACAACCTGGCCTCGCTGCCGATGGTGTTCCCGGGGCTGGTGCTGGGCCTGGCGCTGATGATCTTCTACCTGAACGTCGACATCGGCGTGTACGGGACCATGTGGATCCTGTTTATCGCCTACGTGACGCGCTTCATGCCCTATGGCTTGCGTTTCAACACCACCTCGATGCTGCAAATCCACAAGGAACTGGAAGAGTCGTCCGCGATGAGCGGGGCCTCGTGGGGCACCACTTTCCGCCGCATCATCCTGCCGCTGCTCAAGCCGGGCCTGATGGCCGGCTGGATCTACATCATGATCGTCTCGATCCGCGAGCTGTCGAGCTCCATTTTGCTGTACAGCCCGGGCACCGAGGTGGTCTCCATCATCATCTGGGAACTGTGGGAGAACGGCCAGTACGTCGAGCTGTCGGCACTCGGCGTGCTGTTCATCCTGGCGCTGTTTGGGCTTGTGTTGATCGCCCAGGCCGTTGGCAAGAAATTCGGAATTAAGGAAACCTGACACATGAACCACGACTTGCTACGGAAACCCCGCCATGCTTAAGATTAACGCTCTGTTCACGGAGTACACCAACGAACTCGGGCAGCCAGTGAAAGCCGCCCAGGACATCAACATCGAAGTGCCCGAGGGCCACTTTTTCACGCTGCTCGGACCGAGCGGCTGCGGCAAGACCACCACGCTGCGCTCCATTGCCGGACTCGAGCGTCCGAAATCGGGCGAGATCAGCGTCGACAACGTTGTTGTGTACTCTGGTACGCGACGCGTTTTCACGCCGCCCAATCAGCGCGGCTTCGGCATGGTGTTCCAGTCCTACGCGATCTGGCCGCATATGGATGTGTTTACCAACACCGCCTTCCCGCTGCAGGTCGGCAAGAAAAAGTACACGCGCGCCGAGATCGACGAAAAGGTCATGAAAGTGCTGGCGGCGGTACAGCTCGACCATCTGCGCGACCGCGAAGCGACCAAGCTGTCGGGCGGCCAGCAGCAGCGCCTGGCGCTGGCGCGCGCCCTGGTGATGGAGCCCAAACTGTTGCTGCTCGACGAGCCGCTGTCGAATCTGGATGCCAAACTGCGCGAGCTGATGCGTTTCGAACTCAAGCGCCTGCAGCGTGAGCTGAAGATCACCACCGTCTATGTCACGCACGACCAGAGCGAAGCGCTGGCACTGTCGCACCAGGTCGCCGTGATGAACCTGGGCCGCATCCAGCAGATCGGTTCGCCGCGCGACATCTACGAGCGGCCGCAGAACCAGTTCGTCGCGGACTTCGTCGGCAGCACCAATTTTGTCGAAGGCACGGTGATCGCGAAGGATGCCGAGCACGACTTCTACGTCATCGACACCGAACTCGGCCCGCTACATTCCTACTCGGTGGAGAC
>MERZ01000349.1:42697-45347 GCA_001770785.1 Burkholderiales bacterium RIFCSPHIGHO2_12_FULL_61_11 | reverse complement strand
TGCTGTCGATCCGTCCCGAGGACGTTGAGCTCTCCGAAGCCGAGCCGGCTGACACGAATATCAACGTCTGGCACGCGATGGTCGAGCAAAAGGTCTTTCTGGGCGAGGCGCTGGACTTCCGCATCAAGGTGGGTAACCGCACACTGCTGGCGCGCGCCCATCCGTCGGTGCGCACGCCGATCGGCCAGCAGGTGTGGGCCTATATCCATCCGGACAAGAGCGTGGCCATGCCGGCCGCCGAAGAACTTAAAAAAGCCGCCTGATGCGCGACCCCATGAAACCAAAGGTACTCATGTCCAAAGCAGAAGATTTCGAGCGCATCGGGAAGCCGAAGAAGACGCCGGCTGCGGTCAAGCCCAAGGAGCGCTGGGGTGCCGACGTGATCGTCGATTTGCTGCACCGCTACCAGTTGCCGTACGCGGCGCTGAACCCAGGGGCCAGCTACCGGGGTCTGCATGACTCGATCGTCAACTACGGCAACAACACGCCAGTGATGATGTTGTGCCAGCATGAGGAAACTGCGGTGCAGATTGCCCATGGCTACGGCAAGGCCAGTGGCAAACCGATGGTGGCGATCCTGCACAATCTGGTCGGCCTGCTGCATGCCAACATGGCGGTGTATTACGCGTACATCGACCGCGCGCCAATTTTCATCGTCGGCGCGACCGGGCCGATGGACGAGACCAAGCGCCGTCCCAGGATCGACTGGATTCACTCGGCGCAGTCGCAGGGCGCGGCGGTGCGCGAATACACCAAGTGGGACTACCAGCCAACCACGGTCGATGGCGTGCCCGAGGCGTTTGCAAGAGCCTATTCAGTGATGATGACCGAGCCGCGCGGCCCGGTCTACATGTGCTACGACGCCTGGCTGCAGGAGAAGCCGCTCGAGCATGCGGTTCCGCTGCCGCCCGAGACCTTCCAGACGGTGCCGGCGCCGATTGCGCCCGATCCCGTGGCACTGGCGAAGGCCACCGACACCTTGGTCGCCGCCAAACGCCCGGTCATCCTGACCGAGTACGTGGGCCGCGACCCGAAGGGCTTCGAGGCGCTGGTGAAGCTGGCCGAAACCCTCGGTGCACCGGTCTACGACCTGAACATGCGCCTGAACTTCCCGGGCAAGCACCCGCTTAACCTGAGCATGGCCAAAGACATCTTTCGCGACGCCGACGTGGTGCTCTGCCTCGATGTGCGTGACTGGGAGCGGCCCACCACCTCCCTGACCAGCACGACGCGCGAATTGGTGAGCTTGGTACCCAAGGGCTGCCAATGGATCGACATCGGCTTCGGCGACCTGAATATCTCCGCCTGGGCGATGGACTACCAGCGCCTGCTGTACGCCGACCAGCGCATCATCGCCGACACCACCGTCGCTATTCCGGCGCTCACGGCTTTGCTCAAGCAGCGCGCCCGCAAGGACGAGACGTTCGTTGGCCGGGCAGCCAAGCGCAGTGCCGCGACCGGGCGCAAGCACGCGGCCTTGCGCGCTCAGTGGGCGCTTGAGGCGAAGGTCGACTGGGATGCCAGCCCAACCACGCTGCCGCGCCTGGCCAGCGAGGTGTGGGACGCGATCAAGGACGAAGACTGGGTCTTGACCGCCGGCACGCTGGAGGACTGGACGCGCAAGCTCTGGAACTTTGACAAGCCCTATCGCCATGCCGGCAAGTCGCTCGGCACCGCCACCCAGTTCGGTATCTCGCTGGGCGTGGCGCTGGCGCACCGTGACCAGGGCCGGCTGGTGGTTGACATCCAGCCCGATGGCGACCTGATGTTCGACGCCGGTGCCTTGTGGGTCGCGGCCAAACACAAGATACCGATGCTGGTGGTCATGTACAACAACCGGGCCTATTTCAACGACTGGGAGCACCAGATCCGCATGGCCAAACAGCGCGGCACACCGGTGGAACGAGCCTACATCGGCATGGACCTGGATGACCCGCCACCCGATTTCGCATCCCTGGCCCGCTCTATGGGCTGGTATGCCGAAGGGCCTATCGAAAACCCGGGCGATATCGCGGCAGCGCTGAAACGCGCGATTGCCGAAGTCAAGGCGGGCCGTCCGGCACTGCTGGACACCATCACGCAAAAGCGATGAAAGGCGATCACACCATGAAACCAACCGTTGGCATCATTGGCGCCGGGCGCATGGGTGCGCCCATCATTGGTCACCTGGTCCGCAAAGGTTTTGCGACCCAGGCCTGCGATTTGAATCCGGACAAGCAGACGCTTGTCACCGGTCATGGCGCGTTGTGGGCAGCCGGGCCGGGGGAACTCGCCGCAGCCTGCGATGTGATCCTGGTCTGTGTCGGCTTTGACGCCGAAGTGCGTGCGCTTTTCGCGGAGGGTGGTCCCTTGCGGGCTGCGCGGCCGGGCAGCATTGTCGCCATCCTCAGCACCATTCACCCCGACACGGTCAAGGCTTTGGCAGCGCAAGCTGAACCGCTCGGCGTCCAAGTGCTTGACTCGACGGTGTGCCGGGGCGGCGAGGCTGCCGACAAAGGCACTTTGCTGTCCTTCGTCGGCGGCAGCGCTGAGGTGGTAGCGCGGCTGGAGCCGGTATTGCGCGCCTATTCCACAGACGTCGTGCACACCGGCGGTATCGGCACGGCGCAGATTGCCAAGGCCGCGAACAACCTCATCCTGTGGGCCTGCC
>MERZ01000349.1:27915-42689 GCA_001770785.1 Burkholderiales bacterium RIFCSPHIGHO2_12_FULL_61_11 | reverse complement strand
GCTGATCTCGAGTTGCACCAATGGCCCGCTAGAGAAATGGGGAACACAGACCATGGCCTGGGCCGATGACGACATGGCGATCGTCGCCGAAATGGCGGCCGAAGCCGGCATCGCGCTGCCGCAGGCCGGTGTCAACCGCGAGATTTGCCGTGCCCTCAAACCTAAACGATACAAATTGGAGAACTATGGACGCTAAACACAACAAAGGCGGTGCAAATCCGCAGAGCGGTGCTATCGGCAACGAGTCTCACTATCACAGCAAGAAAGATCGCGTATTTGTGCGGGACATCAAGGGCCAGTACAGCCTGAAGGAGGAGCTCGACCGACTGCGTGCGATGCCACGCGTGCGCAAAGGCTCGGAGATCAAGTTCAACGATGGTCCACAGGCCTTCAGTCGGCACTATGTCGAGCCCAAGGACGGGATCACGCAGACCTTCCACCTGCACCTCGAAGAGTACGGCCCCGGTGGCCGCTCGCAGAAGCACGGACACGTGAACGAGGCCGCGTTCTACATCCTGGATGGCGAGGGCTACGAGATCCACGACGGCGTGCGTTACGACTGGAAGGCCGGTGACATTGCGATTGTTCACAACAACTGCGTGCACCAGCATTTCAACGCCAGCGACAGCAAACCGGCGCGTGCCTTGGTCATAAAGACCAAGCCGATGTACATGTTCATGAACATGCTGTTCCAGCAACAGGTCGAGCCGCGGCCCAGCGTTGCCGCGCCCGGCGGAGAAGGCTTTCAGGTCCGTGAAGGCGAAAACAACTATAACCACGCGGATTGAGCGCGGCCAGAAAACAAACAATTGGAGATCGAAATGGCATGGAGTGAATCGAAAGCGTGGTTGCAGGGCAACGCGCATCAGGACCAGTATCAAGCGCTGCTGGACGATGCGGCCACCGCGCCGGCGCGCAACGCCAAGCGCAAGAAGGTAGTGCTTCCACAGGATATGCCTTGGGAAATGGCCCGCCAGGGTCTGCTCAAGCACCTGCTCAATGAAGGCATGAATACCCGCATGGAGACAGTTGACGCTTACATGCAAATCATTCCACCCGGCAGCCACTCGGGGAAGCACCGGCACCTGGCAGAGGAATGCCTGTATGTGCTCGAAGGCCATGGTTACGACCTGCACCAGGACTGCGATGTCGAGATTACCGACACCTACCACTGGACGCCGCAAGCGGAAATGAAACGTTATGAGTGGGAAGCGGGTGACGTGATCTACATTCCGCCGAACACCATCCACCAGCACTTCAACGCCAGCCCGGACCGTCCGGTGCGGCTGATCTCGGCGATCAACCGCATTTTCAAGGCCAGCGGCCTGAACGATCTGGAACAACTTGAAGATGCACCCGAATTCAAGGCCGGCACCGTGCTGACCGTCGAGCTCGTGGCCAAGTATCTGAAGACTCCCAGCAAGACCGCTGAGACGGCCTGAACCCGCATAAGGAAATCCCATCAAATGAATAACAGCAGCAAGAACGCCCAAGTCTCCGACGCCATCGCGAAAAAATTCGAAACCGAGAAAGAGACGCCCTACACGCGCTGGATCGCCAAGGAAGGGCTGGACATCATCGACGCGATGTACGTGCCCAACCTGCACACGGTCGATCTCAAACCGTGGGTGCGTCGCAGTGGGCGCGGCGTTTACCTGAACCATGACGCCTCGCGTACCTCGAACGACTGCTATGTCTGTGAGATCGCTCCCGGCAAACAGCTGGAGCCGCAGCGCCAACTGTTTGAAGAGATGATCTACATCCTCGACGGACGCGGCTCAACCAGCGTCTGGAACGACGCTGGGATCAAGGTCAGCTTTGAATGGAAGGCTGGCGCGATCTTCGCTATCCCACTGAACACCTGGCACCAGCACTTCAACGGCTCGGGCAAGGACGCCGCGCGCTTTGTTGCGGTGACTAACGGGCCGGTTGTCATCAATGCCTTTGGTGACACGGATTTCGTTTTCAACACGAGCTACGACTTCAAGAACCGATTCGCCGGAGAAAGCGATTACTTTGCCAACAAAGGGGAGCAGAAAGGACTGTTGCTCGACACCAATTTCGTTGCCGACGCGATCAACCTGCCGCTCATCTCCGCCAAAGAGCGCGGTGCCGGCGGCGGGCATATCCGCTTCAGCATGGCCAAGGGCAGCATGAACAGCCACATCTCCCAGTTCCCGGTGGGTACGTACAAGAAGGCGCATGCCCACGGTCCGGGTGCCCACGTAATCGTGTTGAGCGGCGAAGGTTTCAGCCTCATGGGACCGGAGGGCGAGGAGCCGCGCCGATTCGACTGGAAGGAGGGCACGATGATCGTGCCGCCCAACATGTGGTTCCATCAGCACTTCAACACCGGCACGACACCGGCGCGCTACCTGGCATTCAAGGCCGAGGGTGTGGCGATCCGCAATGAACAGGGTGTACCCAAGGCGTGGATCAGCCGTCGCGTCGGCGGGCATCAGGTCGATTACGCCGACGAATCACCCCAAGTGCGGCAGACCTTCGCCGAGGCGCTGGCAAAGGTCGGCCTCCAGCCCCGCATGGACGAGGCGTACCAAGCCGAACTCGCCGATCTTCCGCCTGCGAACCCGTTACGCGGCGCATAAGTTCGGGACGGTACGTATTGACAAGCTGACAAGTCCTCACTAAAGTAGTTAAGGTTCCTTTATACAGGACTTTGGTCCATATATAGGAACATCACAAACGAATCCTAGAGTAGTTTTTTCGTACAACAAAAACCGGAGACATCATGACCACCAAGAATATCTTACTTGCCATCGCGATCGGTGCCGCCGTGGCGACGCCAGCGGCTCTGGCCCAGAGCAGCGTGCAGCTCTACGGCAAGCTCTATCCCTATTTGCTGAGTGAAAAAGGCTCGGGTGCCACGGCTGTAGGAGCACCGAAAGCGACGTTAGCGGCAACACCTACAGGTAGCAACGCGATTACCGATACCACGGGAATGGAGGCGGGCAATTCGCGAATCGGCTTCCGTGGCATAGAGGACCTGGGCGATGGCTTGAAGGCGATATTCCAATTGGAGGGCACGGTTGCGGTGGACAATGGGGCGGGTGATTTGTTTAGCCGCGATACCTTCGTCGGACTGACGGGGGGCTTTGGCGCCGTGAAGATGGGCTCGATAGACACGATATTCAAGAACTATGGCGACACCGTTGGTGTATTGGGCCTCGGCAGCGGCACCTTCTTGTCATCGAGTTCCGTCCTTCGCAAGACCGGTTTCGGTACCAGCTCAGCCTCCAGTTTTCATCTGCGCCGAGCGAACTCTATCCAATATCAATCGCCCGAAATCGGCGGCTTCCAGGCTGGCCTGCAATACTCTACGGACGAGGCCAAGACGGCTACGCGCAACCCGCGTCTGCTTTCGATGGGCGTGCAATACGATCAGGGTCCCTGGCTGGTGGCTGTCGCCCACGAAATTCATTACGATTTTTTCGGCGGTTCGGCCAATGCGCCATCGGCAATGCGCAACAACGGCATCACTGATCCAACCAACTCCAAGGACAAGGCGACACAGCTCACGGTAGAGTACCGCCTGAGCAAGATTCACAGGTTCGAGTTCGACGTGATACGTAAGGACTACAAGGAGAACGCGTCGGTCGCCGGCCGTTTCGAGTCCTACAAGAACACGGCCTACCTCCTGGGGATGGAAAACAGGTGGAATAGCCAATGGCGGACTGCCGCCCAATACGCTAAGGCGAGCGCCGGAACTTGTACCCGCATTGGCTCGGCTTGTGTGACCGATGGACTTGACGGCTCCAAGGTCACGCTCGGCGTCGGCTATTTCCTGAGCAAGCGAACGATGTTGTTCGGTGCCTTCGGCCGATTGTTCAACGGCGCGTCTGCGCGCTACAGCAACACCGATTTTGGTGTAAAGCCAAACCCGGGAGAAAATATCACTCACGTTGCCCTCGGAATTGTGCACGGCTTCTAGGAGAGGCAGGATGAAAACCAACTTGCCTCCCAATCTGCTGCGCCGCCAGCTGCTGACGGTCTCGCTTAGCGCACTGGCCACACGCGGCGCATGGGCCCAGGACCAGAGCGCACGCAATCGGGAAATCTTCCTCTACAAGGGCGCCGACCGCGAGGCGCGTCTGCTCGAAGGCGCGAAGAAGGAAGGCCAGCTCAGCATCTACACCTCGCTCAACACCAAGGACTCGGGCCCGATCACCGAGACGTTTGAGAAGAAGTACGGTGTCAAAACGCTGCTATGGAGATCGAGTTCAGAGAAAGTGCTGCAGCGCGCCGTGACCGAGGCGCGGGCCGGACGGCATCTGTTCGACGTGCTCGAGACCAACGGTCCCGAAGTGGAGGCGCTATACCGCGAGAAGCTGCTGAGTGAATTTTTCAGTCCGCAGTTCAAGGACCTGCCCCCCGCCGCGTTCCCGAAGCACCGGCACTACGTGGCCGACCGCTTCAACTTTTTCACCATCGGCTACAACACCCATCTCGTCAAACCCGAGGAGGTGCCAAACAGCTACCAGGATCTGTTGCACCCGCGTTTTGTCGGCAAGCTCGGCCTTGAGGCCGGTGACGTTGACTGGTTCGCCGCAATGGTGAAGTCCATGGGCGAAGACAAGGGGCTGGCCTTCTTCCGCAAGCTGGCTGAGTCCAAGCCACAGATGCGCACCGGCCATACCCTTCTGGGAGAACTGGTCTCGGCGGGCGAGGTTCCGATCGCGGTGATCTACAACCACAACATCGAGAGGCTGGTGGTGAAGGGCGCGCCGGTCAAGTGGAAAGCGCTGACACCGACCTTCGGTCGACCGAACGCGATCAGCGTCAGCGCGCGGGCACCCAACCCATACGCCGCGATGCTGTTCACGGACTTCATGCTGTCGCTGCAAGGGCAGACACTGCTGAAGAATCGCAACCGGGTGCCTTCAAGCCTGGCAGTGGACACCGAGCTCAACAAGTTTGCGTTCGAGATGATCGATCCGGTCATCACGCTCGACGAATCCGACAAATGGGAAAAGCTCTGGTCCGAGCTCTTCCTCAACGGGCAGAAGATTAAGAAGGAAGCCGATTGACGGTTAGCTTCTGGTGAGCAACCGTGTTTCTCCGTGCTTCAGTATTCAAGGAAATTCATCATGAAAAAACGTTTATTCACCCGGCTGTCAGCAATGCTGCTGGTTTGCTCGGTGCTGTCAGGCGCGGCGCTGGCACAGACCGCCGCGCGCGGCACCATGGCTGAACTGGCCCAATATCAAGGTGCCGACCGAATGCAGCGCCTGATTGCTGGCGCAAAAAAAGAGGGCAACCTCAATATCTACACTTCAGCCCAAACAGAAGACATGGGTGCACTGGTGGCCGGCTTCGAAAAGAAGTATGGCATCAAGGCCAGTGTCTGGCGCGCCGGTTCCGAGAAGGTGCTGCAGCGCGCCGTCACCGAAGCGCAGGCAAAGCGGTTCACAGTCGACGTCATAGAAACCAATGGGCCTGAGCTCGAGTCGATGCACCGCGAGAAGATTCTTCAGGCGGTCAAGTCCCCCAATTTGAAAGACTTGCTCCCGGAAGCGATCCGCCCGCACGGCGAGTGGGTCGGCACCCGTCTCAATGTATTTATCCAAGCCTACAACACCAATTTGGTGAAAAAGGACGAGTTGCCCAAGACCTGGGATGACCTGCTCAACCCGCGCTGGAAAGGTCGCCTCGGCATCGAGGCCGAGGACTCGGACTGGCTGGCTGGGCTGGTTGGCACCCTGGGTGAAGCGCGCGGCACCAAGCTGTTCAAGGATATTGTGGCTACCAATGGCATGTCGGTGCGCAAAGGACACACGCTACTGACGCAATTGGTGGTGTCGGGCGAGGTGCCAATGGCATTGACCGTCTACAACTACAAGGCCGAGCAATTCAAGAGCAAGGGTGCGCCCATCGACTGGTTTTCAATCGGTGCGGCGATAGCCCGGCCCAACGGTATTGGCGTGGCACGGGGCGCACCCAATCCCCACGCGGCCATTCTGTTCTACGACTACGAGATCAGCGAAGAAGGCCAAAAGATTCTCCTGACCCGGGATTTTGTCCCGACCAACACCAAGGTTGAGTCGCCCTTGGGCAATATGCCGCTGAAGTTTGTTGACGCCCGGGTGATTCTGGACGAGTACGACAAATGGAACAAGCTGTATGAAGAAATATTTTCAGCCAAAGGCCGCTGAAGTTAACCCCTGGAAAAAGTTATGAAGAAGTTTCTGAAAATTGCCGTCGCTTCGGCCGCGCTGGCAGTCGCGGGCGCTGCCATGGCCCAGGCTTCCCTGGCCAGCTATGTGGGTGCTGACCGCATGGACAAGATCGTCGCAGCGGCCAAAAAAGAAGGTGCGTTGAATCTGTACACGACGATTGCCGAGAAAGATGTGCCGAAGTTGATCAAGCCCTTTGAGGACAAGTATGGCGTCAAGGTCATTGTCTGGCGCGCGGGTACCGACAAGGTGCTGCAGCGCACGCTGGCTGAAGCCGCGGCGAACCGCAACGAGGTCGATGCAGTGCATTTCGGCTCGCCCGAGATGGAAGCGCTGTCGCGCGAAAAAGTGCTCATGCGCGTGGACTCGCCGGTCTACGCTGACCTGCAACCGGGTTCGGTCCCTGCGCACCATGAATGGGCGGCCACGCTGTTGTCGGTCTGGGTGCAGGCCTACAACACCAAACTGATCAAGAAGCAGGACCTGCCCAAGACCTACAAGGACCTGCTGGATCCTAAGTGGAAGGGCATGCTCGGCATCGAGGCCAAGAACCAGGACTGGTTTGCCGCGGTGGTTGATATCAACGGCGGCGGTGACAAAGGTCTGAAGTATTTTCAGGATTTGGTTGCAATCAACGGCGTCTCGCCGCGCAAGGGTCATACCCTGCTGACCAATATGGTGGTGTCGGGCGAAGTCCCGATGGCGCTGACGGTTTACAACTACATGCCGGCGCAAGCCAAAGACAAGGGTGCGCCGATAGACTGGTTTGCGCTGGAGCCAGCGATCGCCCGTTCCAACGCAGTGGGGGTGGCGCGCAAGGCCCCACATCCGGCCGCTGCGCTGCTGTTCCACGAGTACATGTTGACTGAAGCGCAACGGGTCTTGACTTCTCTGGACTATGTGCCGACCAACACCAAGGTGGAGTCACCACTGAAGGGCGTGAAACTCATGATCACCGACCCTATACGCTCGCTGGACGAGGACGAGAAATGGTCCAAGTTGTTCGACGACACGGTTATCAAGCGCGGCGGCCGCTGAGAACCTTTGTTGGCATCGAGCGCCAACACTACTAACGAGAGCTTGTGATGCGTAGTGACACACTCGCCGCCACCGGTGGCACGGGGGATTCGTCTGTCCGATCGTTCCGGGAGGTCTGGCTGATCACGATTGGCCACTCCTTGACGCATTGGTATCCGGCGACCTTTTACCTGCTGCTGCCCATCATCGGGAACGAACTGGGCCTGTCGTTCAGCCAGATCGGGTTCATCATGACCTGCCAGTACATCGCCGGCGCGGTGGCCAACGTGCCTGGTGGCATGTTGGTAGACACGGTGGGGCGCAAGGGTTTGCTGATGGCAGTTTCGCTGTTTTGGGTCGGCTTTCCCTATCTGCTGATGAGTTTCACCCACAGTTACCTGATGCTGTTGCTCTGCGTGGCGATGGTTGGCGTCGGCAACAGCCTTTGGCACCCGACCGCGATCCCGACGCTGGCCCGCCGCTTTCCGGACCGCAAGGGCCTGGTGTTGTCAATGCACGGCATGGGCGGCAATGCCGGCGACGCCATCGCCCCGCTGGTGGTCGGTTCGCTGCTGGCGGTATTGTCGTGGCGCGAGGTGGTGGTGCTCAACGTGGTGCCCGGCTTGCTGATGTCGCTGCTGCTGCTGGTGTTTCTGGGCACCATGCGACTGGGCCGCAAACAGCCCGCCGGCGCGACTGTTGCGGCCAGTACGGATGATCCGCCAGTGCAGTCACTGGCAGACTATGCCAAAGGACTGCGCGAGCTGTTTCGCAACCGCAGCCTGATTTTGCTCTCAACCAGCGGCGCTTTTCGTTCTATGACGCAGAATGCGCTGCTGACCTTTTTGCCGCTGTTCCTGGCGCGCGAGCTGGGTTATTCGCCTTTCCTGATTGGCGCTTCGATGTTTGCCTTGCAGGCCGCCGGTTTTGCTGCGGCGCCTGTAGCCGGTCACCTGTCCGACCGGCTCGGGCGGCGCAGCGTGATGATGACCAGCATGGCGATGACGGCCGTTGTGCTGTTGTTCATGGCGCTGGCCGGCAAGTCGCAGGCCTTCGTGGTTTTTGTCGCGGTGCTGGGTTTTTTCCTGTATGCGATTCGCCCGGTGATTCAGGCCTGGTTATTGGAGACGACTCCGAAGAACATGGGTGGCAGCAGCATCGGCATCCTCTTCGGCACGCAATCGTTGGGCGCTTCGGTGGGACCGCTGATCGGCGGGCTGATCGCCGACCGCTACGGCCTCGGCGCCACGTTCTACTTCCTGGCGGGCACCATCGTCTGCGCCAATCTGTTCATTCTGCTGATGCCCAGGGGCGAGGCGGCGCTGGTACCAGTTCCATGAGCACTTCGCCCCGCTCGTTGCGCCGCTGGGTCAAGAGCACATCGAACCGGACTTTCGTCCTCTGGCCGGTGGCGTTGTTGGCGCTGCAGGCCCTGCTCGACGGCGGCTGGCCGCGCCTGAATCTCTGGGCGTTGCCGTTGCTGGCCTGGGGCTATGCGCAGTACCGTTGGGTCGGCATGCTGCGCACTGAGCAAGGCGGCGGCGGGCCCGGGTTGTCCAATCCGCCGCTGCGCCTGGTTACCACCGGGCCGTACGGGCTGACGCGCAACCCGATGTACCTCGGACACCTCATTTTTTTCGCCGGCCTGGCACTGCTGTTTTCCGGACCCGCCTGGGCCGTGTTCGCCGCACATGCGCTGTGGTTCGACCTCCGCGCACGCGCTGACGAAGCGTATCTGCTGAAACTGTTCGGAGCGTCTTATCGGGATTACCTCGGACGGGTCAAGCGCTGGATTCCTGGCATCTACTGACGGTGACGGGGAGATTCACTCATGGGTGAGCTCTACGCACTGGCCTCGGCGCTGTGCTTTGCGGTCTCCAACGTGGCGATCATGCGTGGTGCCCCACGCGGAGTCGCCGACAATGGTGCGTTTTTGTCGCTGCTGCTGACCGCTGCGATCTCGGGGATTGGATGGCTGGTACTCGGATCGCTCCAGGGTTTTGCCCTCGTCACTCTTCGTGGCGTACTTTGGCTAGCCGCAGCTGGCGTGTTCACGGCCTTTATTGGCCGCGTATTCCTCTACGCCTCAATACAGCATCTGGGTGCCATCCGCGCTTCGGCAATCAAACGAATGAATCCGTTTTTTGCGGTGCTGTTGGGCATGCTAGTGCTGGGCGAATCTGTGTCTGGCCTGGCGGGCTGGGGTGTCGTGCTGATCGTGGCCAGCTTCGCGGTGCTCGTGCAGGCGCAACTGCGCACCAGCGCGCAGTCTGGTGGCGTCCACGCCGGCGCATGGCGCAGGCTCCTGAACCTGGGGTATATGTACGGCCCTGTATCGGCGCTGGGTTACGGTTTGGGCTATCTCATGCGTAAGTCAGGGCTGCAGGAAACGCCGGATCCGCTCTTTGGTGCCATGGTCGGCACGCTGGTCGGCGCGATGCTGTTCCTTGTTGCCGGAAGATTCAGCGAGTCTTACCGTCTGGCCGTTCAAGGCACGTTTCGCCAGGCCAACCTCTGGCTGTATGTCGCGGGGGCGGCGTCTTCATTCGGCCAGATATTCTATTTCGCGGCACTCAATATCAGTCCGATGTCGCATGTGGCTTTGATCACATCGATGGAGACGTTCATCACCATCGCGCTCAGCCTGGCGTTCTTCGGCGAGCGCCTGTCGGCGCGGGTAGCGATAGCCGCCCTGCTAGGATTAACTGGTGCGGCGCTGATCATCGGCAACTGAGTGATCCTGACGGTGCGCGCCTTGGTTTGCTTGTGGACGGATCCACCGAAGCAGCGGTTTTCCTAAGTCTGTTAAACGTTCTTCTAAGAAGAACGTGGTTCCGTATAAGAGAAATATTTGCTATAATTTAAAAATGCTTATGACAACAAAAGATACAGAGACAAGAATCGAGAAGAAAAAGCCATCTGGCCGCCTGTCTTCGGTTGCCTCGGCGCTACTGGTGCTCAAAGTCTTCTCCGAGGACGAGGCCGAACTCGGCATCAGCAGCATCGCCAAGCGGCTCGGTCTGGCCAAGAGTACAGTGCATCGTCTTGCGGTGACTCTGGCGTCCGAAGGCTTTCTCGATCAAAACCGGGAGAATGGGCGCTACCGGCTGGGACTCTCCCTGTTCGAACTCGGTATGCTGGTGCGACGGCGCATGGACGTCCCTAACCTGGGCTTGCCGTTGCTCGGAGCCTTGCGAGATCAGACCCAAGAATCGGTCCACTTGGCAATTTTGGATCAAACTTCCATCATGTACCTGTACAACGGGGAAAGTGCGCAGGCAATCGGTACTCGTTCCTACCTCGGCGCGCGCAAGCCGGCTTTTTGCACCAGCGAAGGGCGCGTGCTTTTGGCATTCGGCTCGCCGGAACAGGTGAAGGCAGCCTTCGCGGAACCGCTTGCGGCACGCACGCCTAAAACGGCTACGGATCCAAAGGCGCTGCTGAAGATACTCGACGAGGTTCGCCGGTTGGGTTATTCGATCGACGACGAGGAAAGCGAGAGTGGAATGCGAGGTGTGGCAGCGCCGGTCCGCGATATAAATGGCACGGTAGTTGCCGCTGTCGGGCTGGCCGGTCCGATACAGCGACTAACCAAGAAGGAACTGCGCCGCCTCTCTTTACAAGTCATAAGCACCGCCGACGCGATCTCGGCCCGCATGGGCTACAAGCGCCGCTGATTCGCTTCCATTGTTCATCCTATCAATCACCGTCACCGTGTCCGCCCGTCCATGACCGCACCCGAGCATCTGATCCGGATCGCAGGCGGCGACGTCTGTTTCCCCTGTGCACCTGAAGACACCGTGCTGCGCGCGGCGCAGCGCGCCGGTCTTGGCTTTCCCTACGAATGCAATGTCGGGTCCTGCGGCAATTGCAAGTTCGAACTCGCCGAGGGCGAAGTGCAGATGCAGTGGGCGCAGGCGCCGGGCTGGACCGAGAAAGACCAGCAGCGCAAGCGATTCCTCGGGTGCCAGTCGCGTCCTCTTGGAGACTGTACGGTCAAGCTGCGGCTGGACGACCGCTACGCTGCGCGCCACCGCCCGCAGCGCGTTGCGGCAGTGCTTGAGAGCCGGCGACCGATCACCCACGATATCAGTGAGTTTCGCTTCGTCCTCGACCGGCCGCAGGTCTTCGAGCCCGGCCAGTATGCGCTGGCTTACTTGCCGGGCGTGGAAGGCGCACGAGCCTACTCGATGAGCAACACTGCCGGCGGCGGCCGACTTTGGGAATTCCATGTGCGACAAGTGCCTGGAGGGCGGGGTAGCCAGGCGCTGTTCGATCGCGTGCATCCCGGCGATCGCGTCGGGATCGATGGACCCTACGGCATGGCCTGGCTGCGCCGCGATGCGCCGCGCGACATCCTCTGCTTGGCCGGTGGCTCGGGGCTCGCGCCGATGATCTCGATCGCTCGCGGCGCGATGGCCGAGCCGCGGCTGGCACAGCGCCACCTGCACTTTCTCTACGGTGGCCGTACCGCGGCCGACATCTGCGGCGAGGACATGTTGCGCGAACTGCCGGGCTGGGGTGAACGGCTGAGCTACCACGCGGCCATCTCCTTGGTGTCCGATGGATGCGCCCCGGCATGGTCCGGATCGGTGGGCTATCTGCACGAAATCGCGCGGCAGCGCTTTGGTGAGCAGCTAACGCAGATGGAGATTTACTTCGCCGGCCCGCCGGTCATGGCCACCGCGGTGCAGCGCATGCTGATCGAGGCCAAGGTACCCATCGAGCAGGTGCACTTCGATCAGTTTTATTGAGGCCGTAGCGCTTTACCCTTCGTCCACCATCACACCCCAGGAATCGCCGTGTCCAAACTCAAACTGTCCCTCGGCTGCTGGAACTACGACCGCACCCGCGCGTTGATGGACGGCAGCGTGCAGCCCGACGGCATTGATCTCAACTACCTGAACATGCCGGTGGAGGAGACCTTCTTCCGCATGCTGCGGCATCAGGAATTCGATGCCGCGGAGATGTCGCTGTCGTCTTACGCGGTGGCCTTGTCCCGGCCGCAGCCGCCCTTCGTCGCGATCCCGATCTTTCCGTCGCGTTTCTTCCGGCACTCGTGTATCTATGTCAATGCCGACTCCGGAATCCGCGAGCCGAAGGACCTGATCGGCAAGCGCGTGGGCAACCCGGAGTACCAAATGACCGCGCCGGTCTGGATCCGCGGCATTCTCTCGGATCACTACGGCGTGCCGGTCGACAGCGTGACCTACTGCACCGGCGGCGAAGAGGAACCTGGACGGTCGGAAAAGCTCAAGCTCGACCTGCCTGACAACATCCGCGTCGAGCCCATTGGGCCGACGCAGACGCTGTCGCAGATGCTGTTCGACGGCGAGATCGACGCGCTCTATACGGCGCGTATGCCTTCTTCGTTCCTGAAAGGCGACGGACGCGTGCAACGCCTGTTCGAAAACCATGTCGACGTGGAACGCCAGTACTTCCGCGACACCGGCATCTTTCCCATCATGCACACGCTGGCGATCCGGCGCGAAGTGTACGAGGCCAACCGCTGGGTCGCGCAGTCGCTGTACAAGGCCTTCGTCGAGGCGCAGCGCCGCACTTACGAAGACCTGCAGGAGACCGCAGCATTGAAGACGATGCTGCCGTGGCTGACCGCGCACCTTGAGGACGCGCGCAAGGAGATGGGCAACGATTTCTGGCCCTACGGTCTGGAGCGTAACCGTAAGGCGCTGGCGACCTTCCTGCGCTATCACTTCGAGCAGGGCCTGTCCAAGCGGCTGCTGACGCCCGACGAGCTGTTCGCCCCCGAGTCGCTCGAATCATTCAAGATCTGAGGTTCACCATGTCTGATCCCAATACGCCGGAGCGACCGGATGCGTCGGAGGGTGGGCCACCGCACACCCTGAAGGACCATCAGTGGGGCGCGAACCTCGATCACGGCCATGTCCATGGCGAGGGCGGCGACCACGATCACGACGACTTCGACGGCGCTCCGAACGCGGCCGACCACGCGCTTTGGGTGCAAGACAACGTCGTCCTGCACAGTGTGGGCATCGATATCGGTTCGGCCGGTACGCAGGTGGTGTTCTCGAAGATCCACCTGCAGCGCATTGCCGACCAGTTATCGACACGCTATGTGGTGGTCTCGCGCGAGCCGATCTACCAGTCGCCGAACACGCTGACGCCGTACCAGAGCGACACCCTGATCGACGCCCATGCGCTGGGCGAAATTATCGAGCGCGCCTATACGGCCGCGGGCGTGCATCCCGACAACGTTGATGCCGGCGCAGTGATCCTGACCGGAGAAGCCTTGCGCCGGGAGAACGGCCAGGCGATTGCAGATGTGCTGGCCGAACAAGGCGGTGAGTTTGTCTGCACGACCGCCGGGCACCACATGGAATGCATGCTGGCTGTTTACGGATCCGGTGCGGCGCGGCGCTCATACGACGAATCGACGCGCATCCTCAATATCGATATCGGCGGTGGGACGACCAAGCTCGGCCTGGTCGAAAACGGCGAACTGCGTGCGACTGCGGCGGTGCACCTGGGCGGCCGCCTGCTGGTGGTTGACGAGCGCGGCCGCATCACCCGTCTCGACCCGGCCGGACGCGGCCATGCGCTGCGCGCCGGCTTCGACTGGCAGCTCGGCAGCGTCGTGAGCCGGCACGACCTGGCGCATGTGGCCGAGACCATGGCCGACGCGCTGATGCGTATCCTGAAGCAGCAATTCACCGAAGTCGACCTGAACGACCTGCTACTGACCGACACACTGCCGCCGCTGGAGGAACTCGGCGGCATCATGTTCTCGGGCGGAGTCGGCGAGTACGTCTATGGTCGCGAGCCGCGCGACTTCGGCGATCTCGGAAAGCTGTTCGGCGAAGCGATCCGCGCCCGCCTCGACAAGGGGGCGCTGCCCTGGCCACTGCTGCCGCCCGGCGAGTGCCTGCGCGCCACCGTGCTCGGTGCTTCCGAATACAGCGTGCAACTCAGCGGCAACACGACCTTCGTATCCGAGCCGGGTGTACTTTTGCCGCGCAAGAATCTGCAGGTTGTGCCCTTGCCACTGGTCTTGGGCGACATCATTGACGCGGCCGAGGTGACGCGGGCGCTGCAGCGTTCGTTCATGCGCCATGACTTGATCGAGGGCGAGCAGGACAACGCGCTGTCGCTGCGCTGGTGCGGGCCGCCGACCTTCGAGCGATTGGCCGCGCTGGCCGAGGGCTTGCTGGACGCGATCCCGCGCACCCTGCAATCGGGCCGGCCGATCTATGTGGTGGCCGACGGCGACATCGCGCTGACGCTCGGCCACCTGATCAAGGACGATTCGCGCGTTACGGGTGAGGTGCTGGTGATCGATGGCATCACGCTGTGGGGCTTCGACTTCATCGACCTGGGACGTATCCGCATGCCTTCGTTGACGGTTCCGGTGACCATCAAGTCGCTGGTGTTCAGCGAAGACCCGCGCTCGCACGGCAAGTCGGACTTGAGCGACTGGCCCCACCATGGCGACAGGGCGCTGCGCCAGCACGACCACGACCACGACCATGACCATGACCATAGTCACGGGCATCACCATCACCACGAGACATGAACATGAACATGAAC
>MERZ01000349.1:20832-27907 GCA_001770785.1 Burkholderiales bacterium RIFCSPHIGHO2_12_FULL_61_11 | reverse complement strand
CATGAACATGAACATGAACATGAACCTTGTCACATCCCGCCAGCAACTGGCACTCGCGCTGGCCATGCTCGAGCGCGAAGAGATCATCGACTTCAACGGCCATTTCAGCGCCCGCTTGCCCGACGGCCGCGGCCTGATGATCAATGCCGCCGACTCAGTGCGCAGCCGCATCGGCGAGCACGACTTCATCGACATCGACTTCGACGGCCGCACTCTTGCGGGTGATCGCACCCCGCCGATGGAGTTCCACCTGCACTCGCAGATCTACCTGCGTCGGCCCGATGTGCATGCGATCGTGCACATCCACCCGCGCTGGTCCACGGTGCTGACCACGGTTGGGCAGGCCTGGCAACCCGTGACCATGCAAGCCACTGTGCTCGGCGCGGTACCTGTCTTCCAGAAAACGGCCTCAATCAACTCGGCCGCGCTCGGCCTCGAGTTGGCGGAGTTCCTCGGCGGCGCGAAAGCGGCCCTCATGCGACGCCATGGCGCGGTGACGGTCGCGGCATCCGTGTCCGATGCCTTCGTGCAGGCGATTTACCTGGAAGAGAACGCGCACCGGCAGTATCTGGCGCTGCAAATCGGTACGCCACAACCCTTGAACGCCGAGGAATGCGCGGTAATCGGTCGCAATCTGTCGCGGCCAGCCCTCCTGCAAAAGGCCTGGGCTTACTACGCCGCCAAACATTTTCCGGGCGGCTTATAAGTTCGGGTGGCATTCCGGGAGCCCGTCCGCGCCGAAGCGCCCGGAGTGGACTATGCATTGATTCCAAATTCTTCATCATGGAGGTCTCATGAATACAGAAGCGCTGGGCGCCAGCCTGCTACCCTCTCTGATCCTGGTCGGCATGATGGGCTTTCGCCATGGCTTCGATGCCGACCACATCGCCGTGATCGACGGCATGACGCGGGCGCGCCAGCTGCACCACTCCTACTGGACATCGCGGCTGGTTGGCGCGCAGTTTGCCGTGGGTCATAGCGCGGTCATCCTGGTTGTTTCGATGCTGCTGTACGGCCAGAGCGCAGCGTTGCCGGACTGGCTGGATGGTCTCGGCGTCGCCATTTCCACCTGTTTCCTGCTCGCCATTGCCGCTTCCAATTTCGGCCATGCGCTGCATGCCGAGAGCAGTGGCCCAGGGCCGATGGGCCCTGTTGCCGCAGCGCTGTTTCGGCTGACCGGGCGCCAGTTGCACCCGTCGCTGGTAGGGGTGGCGTTTGCGATGTCTTTCGACGCGCTGGCGCAGGCTGCTTTTTTTGCCAGTCGTGGCAGCGAATTCGGCGGCATCGCCACGGTGATGCTAATGGCCGCGGTGTTCGGGCTGGGTATGACGGTGGCCGATGCCGCCAACGGCGCGCTGCTCAACTGGTTTGCCAGCCGCAGCGACCGTCTGGCGCGGCAGGCGAGCCGTTTTTCCAGCGGTTTCATCGCGCTGATCGCGCTGCTGGCGGCCGGCGCTGGCATCATGCGCGAGTACGAGGCTGGCTTCGCCGAGACTTGGGAGGGCCTGGGCATGTGGGCCGGCGTGGGTCTGGTCGGCGTCACGTCCTTCGTCTACATGGCCCGTATCGCGCTGCAAAAGGCGCGGCTCCAGCAAACCATGGGCGAGTTCCATGGCTGACGTGCCACCGGCCGAAACCGGCCCCCCGCCGCGCTCGACCAGCGAGCTGTTCATGTCCTTCGCGTGGATCTCGATGCAGAGCTTCGGCGGTGCGCTGGCCTTCATCGAGCGTACCGTGGTGCGCGACAAGCGCTGGCTCAGCCCGAAGGAGTTCCTCGGGCTGTACGCGGTCAGCCAGGTGTTGCCCGGTCCGACGGGCATCTCGTTTTGCGTGCTGCTGGGCGACCGGTTCCTCGGGCTGCGCGGGGCAGTGGCCGCCCTCGCCGGTTTTTTGCTGCTGCCAAGCATGCTGATTATCGGGATCGCCGCGCTGTTTCAGCAGTTCCAGCATGTGCCGCAGGTGCAGGGCGCACTGCACGGCATGGGGGCAGCCAGCGTCGGCCTGATTGTGACAACCGCCGCGCGCATGGCCCGCACGCTGCGTGGCCAACGCATCGGCATCGCCGTGGCGGTGCTCAGCTTTGCGGCCGTCGGCCTGGGCCGGTTGCCTGTCAGCACAGTGATGCTGACGCTGGGTGTGTTGTCGGTCTGGCTGGCTTGGCGGAGCCACCCCCAATGAGTACTGCCGACCTGTTCGCACTTTTTCTGCATTTCCTGTCGCTGTCGGTGTTCGCCACCGGTGGGGCGATGTCGCTGGCCTCGGACATGCACCGCTACGTGGTCGACCAGAACGGCTACCTCACCCATACGGACTTCGTCAATTCCATCGCATTGGCCCAAGCCGCTCCGGGGCCCAACATCATGTTTGTCACCGTCATGGGCTGGCAGATCGCCGGGGTGCAGGGCGCGTTGGCGACCACCCTGGGGTTGTCCCTGCCGGCGCTGATTTTCCCGTTCGTGGTGTCCAGGCTGGGCCGACGGGCCCAGTTCGAACGGGCGTTGAGGGTGATGCAGCGCGGCCTCGGCCCGGTCGCGATCGGGCTGATGGTCTCCACCAGTTTCCTGCTGGTGCGCGAAGCGCCTGGGATATGGAAGGGCGCAGCGATCATCGCTGCCACGGTCGCACTGTTGGCACTGACACGGATTCCGCCGGTGCTGCTGATTTTCGCCGCCGGCGCGCTCGGTGCCTTCATACCGTGGTGAGTTTGTGGCGCGGCGCGGAGCGTCTCGCCGGCGCGCCGAAATGGTCCGTCGCTGCGATCAATTGCTGCGCCATCGCCGGGTGGCTGGACGCGTGGCCTGCTGCCTCGATTAGATGCAGCCGCGAGTGCGGCCAGGCCCGGTGCAGCGCCAGCGCGGCGGCCGGCGGTGTGACCAGGTCGCGTTCGCCCTGCGCAATGACACCGGGCACCGAGCGCAGACGTGCGGCCTGGACCAGTAGTTGGCCTTCTTCAAGAAAGAATGCGTGGCACGCAAAATGCACGCCGATTCGTGCCATGGCCAACGCCGTTCCGTCATCGGGAAAACGCTGACCGGTCGGCTTCTGCGGGGTCTGCACCTCTAGCTCCATCAGGTCCTGTTCCCACTGCATCCAGGCTCGCGCCACGGCCTGCTCGGTGGCTGCGTCCCCGCAATGCAACTGCTTCGCCAGCGCACTGAGCACATCGGTGCACTGCGATGCTTCGATCGGGAGGGTCAGCCGCTGCCAAGCCTCGGGGTACAGCGCAGCCGCACCCTGGTCCGTGTACAGCCAGCGTCGCTCAGACGACGCCGCCGTGAAGACGCCCCGCAGCACGAGGGCCTGGGTCCGCTCGGGTTGGCACTGCGCATAGGCCAGCGCCAGAGTGGCGCCCCAAGAGCCGCCGAACAGCAGCCAGCGCTCGATCTGCAAATGGCGTCGCAGCGTCTCCATGTCGCGCACCAAGTGCTCGGTGTCATTGGCAATGAGGCGGCCACAAGGGCGCGAGCGGCCCGCGCCGCGCTGGTCGAACAGCACGATGCGGTAGCGTCGCGGGTCGAACCAGCGGCGATCATCGGTCGTGCAGCCGGCGCCGGGGCCGCCGTGCACGAACAGCGCAGGCTGACCGAGCGGGTTGCCGCATTCCTCCCAATACACCTGGTGGCCGTCACCGACATCGAGCCAGTCATGGGCGTGGCTTTGCAACGGCGGGTACATCGACTGCCAGGCATGCGTACGTTTCGTGTCCATCGCGGCGTGCGGGCAGGCGGTGCAAAGGCTCCGCTGCTCAACGCAGTCGGTGCACCTCGTCGCGGCCAAGCGCCGCGGTCTGTGGAAACACCAGCGATTTGATGACCACCGGCACTGCGCCCGAGGTGTCAAGCAAGGCGCCGATGTCGATGAAATCGAACTCCTGCAGCACGATACCGTCGATCGAGACGACGGGGTTCGTCATTTGCCGTTCGCTGTGGGCGTGGATGCCGACCAGGCCGCCGATGTCGCCGTCGCCCACCAGAACCAGCGGCAGGCCCTGGTCGAGAATTTGGGACAGGCCGGCCAAAATGCCGCGGCAAAACGCGTCCAGCCGCGCGTAGGTGGCCGAGCCCTGCCAGCGGTAGCACAGCGCCACTGGCTGGTCGCTCAGCAGCATGTCCATGCGGCGCAGCGCCGCGCGCACACCGGCGGCGATCGCGTCGACATCGAGCTGCTCATGGTCCAAGGGCAAGACCGGCGTGATGACTGGAAGGTTGCGCAAAGGCAGCGTGGCCTGCGGCTCGACGAAGATCGTGCTGCCGCTGACTTGGATCGTGTATTGCGACGCGCCGATCACGGTGGCGCGGATGCCTTGGTCCGGCGGCTCTATGCGGGGACCCCAGGCCTGCACGCGCTGCAGGATCTCACGCGCCAGCGCCGGCCCCAGGTCGCCGTAGGCCTGAGCTTCGCGCCCGTAGATGTATTCGGAGACCCCGCCCGAGAAGCAGATGACGTCCGGCAAGCGCGCGCTGACCAGCGGCTCTAGCCGCAGCAGCGCGGCGGTTCCGGCGCTGAGCGCCGGCCCCTGCAAGGCTTCGAACAGCCGCTCGGCCATGCGCTCGACCAGGCGTTGCAGGCCGGCCGCATCGGGCACCGCGCCGACGGCCAGCGGCAGCCCGACCTCCGCGGCAAGGCGGGCACCGGCTTCCTCGATGCGCTGCACGCACCCGCTGGCATCCAGTGCGACAACGCGCGCGCCGATGTCGAGCGCGCTGAGTTCGAGCACCGCGCCGCCTTCGCACACCGCGATTTTCGAGGTGCCGCCGCCGATGTCGATGTTCATCACCCGCGCGCCCTCGCGGATCGAGCGCGCCGCAGCACCCGAGCCGAAGGCGGCGAGTGTGGCTTCGAGGGCGTCGCCGGCACTGACGGAGACGAACTTGCCGGCCTGCGCCGCGAACAACTCGCCGATCGCCCGGGCATTGCGCCGCCGTACCGCAACGCCGGTCAGAATCAAAGCACCGCTGTCGACCTGCTCGGGCGTGACGTTCGCCAGCGCGTACTGGCGGTCGACAAAGGCACGAAGCGCGTCGGCGTCGATCGATTGATCCTCGGTGTACGGTGTCAGAAGCACTTCGGATTCGTGCAATACCTCCCGTTCGGACACCACATAGCGATTGTCAAGCCGCTCCAGCAGCAGGCGTGAGAACACCAGATGCGAGGTCGATGATCCGATGTCGACACCGACGCTGACGAGGCGTATCTCGTCCTCGACCTCCAGGCTGCGCCGGACATTGCTGAAAAAGACGCGGCCACCCTCGGTACCTTTCACAGGGGACCTTTTCAGCCGCCGATGGGCTGCTTGGATGAAACGACCTCGCCGTTCGACGCGCCGGTGGGCGGGTCGTACCAGGCGGCTTCCATGCGGTTGGGTACACCATTGCGCTTGAGCGTAGCCTCGTATTCCTGGCGCAGGTAGGGGTCTTCCATCCAGTAGGGAATGGCGCTGCCGCCCTCGTTGACGTCGATCGCGGTGTAGTCGATGTGCTTGGCGCCGGGCGCACCGGGGTCCCGACCCGGGTTGTGCGGACCGAACCAGGCGGTGAGGCGGAATGGCTCGTCTGCGACGCTGAAATGCTGGTGATACCAGCGTGCGCCGCCGGGGGCCGCGGTGACCATGCCCACCGGTTCGTAGTCCAGGCGTCGCACTTGGTCGGCGTGTCCGCTTTCCCACGGCCGCTCGCCGAGGTGCTCCGGCCAGGAGTAGGTGTAGCCCTTGCCCTTCAGGCAGATCAGCACCGCCGCCGAGGTATGCGCATGCGCCTTCGAGTAGCGGCCGTTCTCGTGCTGCCCGATCCAGAAGTAGAAGCAGTTGTTGGTCATGAATGGTTCGACGCGGCGCCAGCCCAGCGAGCGCCGGTTGTCCAGCGGCAGCTCGCAGTTGACGACATCGGGGATGAAGTTGGTGCGCCGCATCGCCAGGCCGCGCACCGGGTCGGGCTCGATATCATCCTTGGGCTTGAAGAAGTCATCGGCGCCATTGAAGCGATCGCGAAAAACGAAGGGGTTGTTGAACACCGCCTCGACGTTGTTCAACTGGTTGAGCACGTTCGGCGCGGTATTGCCGGCCAATAGCAGCGCGCCGCCCGAGGTGGCGTTGACGATGCGAAACCACGCGTTCAACGGGATCGAGAACATCGACCCTTTCTGCCATTCGAACACGTGTTTCTTGGTGTCGCCATCCTGCCAGACCTCGGTCGTTCCGCGCCCCTCGACGACCAGGTAGATCTCCTCGTACATGTGCTTTTGCGCATGCAGCGCACCCATTGGTGGCACCTCGATCACATAACAGCCCCACTTGGTCTCGGTGCCATAGAGCTGGATGAAATGACCCTTGCCACCGGTGCGCTTCCAAGGCACCAGGGCGAGGTTCTGCACCTTGCTGATGCCGATGTCGCGGAACACCGGGATGCCCTCGGACTCCATGAAGGCGTCGTAGGGCGTGGGCTGCTTGCGGAACTCGCCGAAGCCGGCTTTTTTGTTGCCGGATGGCTCGTGCCAATGGGTCTGGTCTTTGTCGTGTGGCATATCGTTCTCGGTAATGATCGAAGGGGGCCTTTGTGTTCCTATATATGGAACGTCGTTCTTTTATTTGAACCGATAGGAATTTAACCATATATCTTCGTCGACGTCAAAAAAAATAATTCCTGGTGCGGCGACCCAGCCCATGTGACCGGTGGCCCCGTCTGCAAGACCCTGCACAAGGAGACCTCTCATGCGTGCCACTTGGATTTTCATTCGTTCGCTTAGTGCTGGTGGCAGCGACCGAATTCGCACCTGACGCAGGCACCGTGGGTCACACCCATTTCCCCAAGGGCGCGATCCACATGCACATCGGCTACACCTGCCTTAAGCCGGCACGATGCTCATGCTCATGCTCATGCTCATGCTCATGCCTGCGCACCGGTATATCGGCCTCGCCGTAACCAAGCATCACAGCTTCCATCAGTTTTCGCAACGGATCCTCGTTGAGCGCAACATGCCCTGCCATGAAACCGGCCAGTCGTGCCAACACCAGCGACTGCATCGCTAGCCGGCGATAAGCGTCCGATGACGGAACGGCTTGCGCATCGTGGACGCAGCG
>MERZ01000349.1:14849-20805 GCA_001770785.1 Burkholderiales bacterium RIFCSPHIGHO2_12_FULL_61_11 | reverse complement strand
GCTTATCCAGGTAGGAATTCAGGTCATCCCTTTCCATTGGCCCGGGTGCAAGCATAGCTTGGCTATGCACGAGAAAGCGCTGGTACAAATCGCCCTCAAAACCCTCGTCTTCAATTTCACCGCACATGCTACGACTCCGGTTAGTTTGCTGCGCCAGCGAATAGCGGCGGCGCAGCGTTCAAAGAATCAGAAGCCTTCGGCATGCTCGAGCTGCTCGAACCAATCAAAGCCCATCGGCTTGATGATGCGGCTGTTGACCACCACGATGCGCGCCTCATTTTTTGGGTCGGCGTTGAAGTGCTGGTGCGCGCAGTACGGCGGAATGTAGACGAAATCGCCCTGGCTCCATTCGAAGCGCTTGGGCTCTTCGTCCCAGAAAAATTCCATTTCGTCCTTGCAATCGAAGCGCACGTCCCAGTGCAGGTCGTAGCCACTGCCTTCGACAACGAAGAATATCTCCTCGGTCAAGTGCCGGTGCTTGCCGCTGGCCTTGCCGGGCGGCAGGAACTGCATGTAGATGTCGAGGCAGCACTCCTTGGTGTTCATGTCCTCGTGGATGATGTGTTTGATCAGCCCGTCGGGTGAGCGCTCGAAAGGCATCTGGTTCGCCTTGACGACGTTCATCCGGCCCTTGTAGTCCTCGCGGAAGCGCTGCGACACCTTTAGCGCCTTGGTGTAGAAGTCGGCCTCTTGTGTTTGGGCATGCGCCCGTGCGTGTTCGATCTTGTCGACGATGTTGCTCATGTTGCGTACTCCTTAGAGATGGGTTGGCGGCGTGTAGTTTTCCTGGCCCGGCGTCGGGTCTTTCGGCGGGTAGCTCACCACCTTCTGGAACAACATGTGCATGAACAGGAACAGCGGCTTGGCTTTCATGATCAGAACGATCGACTCATCGGCCGGGTCGTCATTGAAATGCTGGTGCACGCAGCCGTTCTCGACAATTAGCGCGTCACCGGCCTCCCAGTCATGGCGTTTGCCGTCGTGCACATCGTGTCCCTTGCCCTTAAGCACGAAGAACACGGCGCTGTTCATGTGGCCGTGCTTCTGGCCGTAGCCACCGGGTGCGTACACATCAAGGTGGGCTTCGATCGACTGCGCAACCTTGACCGCCTGCGGGTTGATGATTTTCTTGCCGAAGTTCTGGGGCCCGCCCTTCCATTTCCAGTCCTTCGAGTGGTAGACCCGAGGTTGGCTGAACAATTCGTGGACGAGCTCGCCGTAGGTGCCCTCGAGGGCGCGCACGAACGTACGTTTCTTCGACCAGCGCTCCCAGACCGCCTCGTCCGTGGGGGGCGATGCTTTGGTATCTCGCGTTGCTTCAGTCATAGTTTCTTTCCATGTTAGAGGGTTTACTTGCCCAGGAACGCCTTGTTCCACAGTTGTTCCCACTTGTCGTTCTGGTCCAAAACCACAGAAGGGTCGGACATCAGGTAGTTCATCGAACTGGTCTCGGACTTGACCTTGCTGCTGACCGGTCCACGGCCCATGCCCGCCAGCAACTCCTGCGCTTGCGGGGACAGCATGAAATCGGCGAACAGCAGCGCCGCATTCGGGTGCGGTGCAAGCCGCGCGACACCGACGCCCTGCGGCTTCGCGATCACTGGTTCCACCGGAGCCCAGTCAACCGGTGCGCCGCGGCGTTTGGCTGACGAGGCATTGGATTGGTAAGCCGTCAACCCGGCGTCGATCTCGCCCGACGAGATCAGGTTCACCAGCAAGACGTGGCCCTTGCGCAAGTCGGGCTTCATGTCTGAGAGCTTGTTGAAGAAGCTCATGCCACGCCCCTCGCCCCAGGTTTTGACGACGCCGGCCATCCATTCGGAGTCGGTTGCCTCAAGGGCGATGCGCCCCTTCCACTTGGGGTCGAGGAAGCCCTCATAGGTCTTGGGCAGGTCCTCGCGACGGACCTTGTTGGTGTTGTAGGCGACGACGTAGAAGTTCATCCGGTCGGGAATCCACTGCCCGTGTTTGGGCAGCAGCGCGGACGGCACGTCAGCCAGGTACGGAGAGTGGATGGCGGCCAGCAACTGTTCGCGCGCCAGTGCCTCCATTTCAGGGCCGTTGGTCTCTATCACATCGACCGCGTTGAGATTGGCGCGCGCCTCGGACAACACGCGCTGCACCACGCCGTCGCTCAGGCCACGCCACATGTTCACCTTGATCCCGGTCTTTTTTTCGAAGGCCGCAACCAGCGGTTTCGCCTCCGTCGGCGCGAGCGAGGTGTACACCGTTACGATGCCTTCCTGCTTTGCCTTCTCTATCAGGCGCGCTTCGCGATCGGCGCCCTTGTACTGGAAAACAGCCTGGTTCGGTGCTGGCGCCTGCGCGAGTGCCAGCAGCACCGTGGCGCCCAGCGCTGCCACCAGCACGAAGCGAACGAATGAAAAAATCCAAGTTGCACGCATGAGAGGTCTCCTTGTGTAGGGCCTTGCAGACGGGGCCACCGGTCACATGGGCTGGCTCGCCGTACAAGACATTAATTTATTTTGACGTCGAAGAAAGTATATGGTTAAATCGCTATCGGTTCAATTAAAAGAACGAGGTTCCATATATCGGAACACAAAGGCACTCCCGATCACTACCGAGAACGATATACCGCACGACAAAGACCAGACCCATTGGCACGAGCCATCCGGCAACAAAAAAGCCGGCTTCGGCGAGTTCCGCAAGCAGCCGACGCCCTACGACGGGCATCCCAAGGCAAGCCTGAAAATTATCAGAAATGATTGAAATTCAAAGGAGACAGGAAAATGAATAAATTGAAATTACTTCTAGGTGGCATCGCCGCATGTCTGTTGTTCAGCAGTGCTGCCGTGTTTGCGGCCGATCCGGTCGTGGTGCGGATCGGACTGGTCAATTCCAGTAGCGATGTGGGCTTTTTTATTGCCGACAAGAAGGGCTACTTCAAGCAGGAGGGTCTCGATGTCAGTTTTGTCCCGTTTAATTCCGGTGCCAAGATGGTCGCGCCGCTCGGCAATGGCCAGCTTGAAGTAGGTGCCGGCTCAGCGTCGGCCGGGTTGTATAACGCCATAGAGCGTGGTATTGAAATCAAGATCGTCGCCGACAAGGGTTCGACGCCGCCGGGTTATGGCTTTCAGCCGCTGCTGGTACGCAAGGATCTGATCGACAGCGGTCGTTTCAAGACGCTCAAGGATTTGAAGGGCATGAAAATCGCCGGTAGTGCGCCCGGCAGTGGGTCGACCTCGACGCTGAATGAAGCATTAAAAAAAGCCGGGCTCAAAACCAGCGACGTGGAACGGATTTTCATGGCATTTCCACAGCATGTGCTGGCACTGCAAAACAAGGCAGTGGATGCCGCCATGACCACCGAGCCATCGGCGACCAAAGCGCTCCAGAGTGGCGTCGCGGTGCGCATCATGGGCGATGATGTGATTTATCCGAATCATCAGCTGGCAGTCGTGCTGTATTCAGGCGCATTCATCAAGAATAGTCCGGATGCTGCGAAGCGCTTTATGCGGGCTTATCTGCGTGCGATCCGTGACTATAACGACGCTCTGAAAGATGGGAAAATCGCCGGCCCCAATGCCAATGAGGTGATCGATATTCTGACCGAATATACCAATATCAAGGATCCCTTGGTGTTTCGTACTATCACGCCGCATGGCACTAATCCAGACGGCAGAGTACACGAGGCAAGCCTGAAAAACGATTTGCAATTTTTCAAGGATGAAGGGCAGGTTAAAGGCAGTGTCACGGTTGATCAGGCGCTCGATAATTCTTTCATCGAAGCGGCCTTGAAGGACGTCGGTCCATACCATGCCAAGACCAAATAGGGACAGCATGCAAACTGACTTAATCGCGCCAGAGGCACTCGTGCTGGCCGAAGACGTGCCGGCCAAGATTCGTCTGCGAAATCTGACCAAAAGTTTTGCGACCGGCGGCGGTACCGTGACCGCACTCGATAACGTCTCGCTCGAGATACCGAGCGGCTGCTTTTTCATGATCGTTGGCCCCAGTGGCTGCGGCAAGACAACGCTGCTGCGCATTCTCGCCGGCCTTGACACCCCGACTTCGGGCAGTATTGAAGTGAGCGCGTCGGCGGCCGGCCGGCCCGGAAATTCGATGGTATTCCAGGGCGGTTCACTGTTCCCGTGGATGACCGTTTTTGACAATGCTGCCTACGGCCTGAGCATGCGCAAACGGCCGCAGGCAGAAATCGCAGAAGTTGTCGGACATTATCTGAACCGGACCGGACTGACTAAATTTGCCCATGCTTACCCCCACCAGTTATCGGGCGGAATGCAGCAGCGGGTGTCAATCGCGCGTGCGTTCGCTAATGATCCTGATATCTTGCTGATGGATGAACCGTTCTCTGCACTCGATGAACAGAACAAGCTACTGCTGCAGGAAGAACTGCTACGCATCTGGGAAGAGACCCGCAAGACCGTGCTATTCATTACCCATAGCGTGGATGAAGCCGTGACGCTGGGCGACCGCATCATGATCATGACTGCGCAGCCAGGGCGCACCAAACAAATCGTCGATGTGCCATTCGGGCGGCCGCGCGAGGTGCTGGAACTGCGCTCGCAGCCAGCCTATGGTGAGCTGGTGTATTCCATATGGGGCCAGCTACGTGACGAGGTACAACGTGCACGTGCACAGGACGAAAGGAGTGTCAAATCATGAGTGCATTGCCACCGAGCCATCCAAAAATATTGCGCAGCAACCCACAAAATCGTACAAGCAACAGCATCAGCGTCACTAATCGTGATCGCCTGATTAGTCTCGCTTCGCCGATCGTGTTGCTGCTGTTATGGGAAATATTGGTGCGTGTCGGCGTACTTGATGCCAGGTTTTTTCCGGCGCCGTCCACGATATTCGAGACGCTGATGGTGCTGATCCGCGATGGCAGCTTGTGGGCCAACACCTGGGCCAGTTTGCAGCGCCTGTTTTGGGGCTTCTTGCTGGGCGGTGTGCCTGCACTGCTGCTGGGTATCGCGATGGGATTGAATCGTCCCTTGCGCGCGCTTGTTGATCCACTGGTGGCGACAACTTACCCGATTCCAAAAAGTGCCATTTTTCCCTTGATACTGCTGATTTTCGGTCTCGGCGAAGCCTCAAAAATCGTTATGGTCGCGATTGGTGTTTTTTATCCAGTGCTGATCAATTCGGCCACTGGCGTACTGGAAATTAATAAGATTTATCTCGACGTCGGGCGCAATTTTAGCGCCAGTCGCTGGCAGGTCTTCCGCACCATTGCGTTCCCCGGCGCGGTGCCGCATATTATGAGCGGAGTCAAGCTGGGCATTGGCATGGGTCTGATTCTAATCTCGATCGCCGAGATGTTCGGCGCCAAGAGTGGCCTCGGATTCATGATCTGGAATGCCTGGGAAATTCTTTCGGTCGAGACCATGTATGTCGGTCTGATTGTGATTGCGTTGCTGGGTTTTCTGTTCTCGATGATCCTTAATGAGATAGAGCGCGAGATCGTACCTTGGAAGAAGTCCCACTGAAGCGAAACAATGTTTCCGAGCAAAAGACTGAACATTACAAGGCAGACTGGCCCGATTTCACGGTTTTTAGCGCGCACTAATCCTGACGCTCATCTGCGGGCCCGCCCCACACTTTCAGGTTAGATTGAAACCGCTTTTCACGGCAAGACATCTGCACGGCGACTTGAAAACGGCCCTTACAAAAGCGGGCACGGATTCAACAAGCGCAGCCGCCCGTTCTGAAGCTCGTGCAGACCCAATTGCTGCAGGAGCTTGAGGTTTTTGTTGGTGCTGCAGCCTTGCAGCAAGACCCGGCCAAGGCCGGCAGGCCCAGCAGACCGATAATCCGGGTGCAACGGTTGAAACCCGGTCAGCGCTGCTGGCGCTGGACGCTTCGCCACCCAAAAATCAAAAGGAATCTTCATGGCAACCCCCATTGATGTCGTCATCATGGCCGCGGGCAAAGGCACGCGGATGAAAAGCACGCTGCCCAAAGTGTTGCA
>MERZ01000349.1:11872-14786 GCA_001770785.1 Burkholderiales bacterium RIFCSPHIGHO2_12_FULL_61_11 | reverse complement strand
GGGATGCAGGAACTTTTCATCATAATTTAGAGCTGAAGTTCGTGCGTCAGGAGCCGCAACTCGGCACCGGCCACGCGGTGCAGCAGGCGCTGCCGCTGCTGCCTGACGACGGCATCACGCTGGTGCTGTCGGGTGATGTGCCGCTGACCCAACCCGCCACTTTGCAGGCGCTGCTGGATCAATGCGATGGCCAGCGGCTGGCGCTGCTCACCCTGCGCATGGACGACCCTGCGGGCTACGGGCGCATCGTTCGCGCTGGCGGACAGGCCGACGCGCCAGTGCGCGCCATCGTCGAGCAAAAGGATGCCAGCCCGGCCGAGCGCGCCATCCATGAAATTTACAGCGGCATCATGGCCGTGCCGACGCGCCTGCTGCGCGGCTGGCTGGCCCGGCTGGACAATAAAAATGCCCAGAACGAGTACTACCTGACCGAAATCGTGAAGTTTGCCGTGGCCGATGGCGTGGCGGTGGTGGCGCACCAGATCACCGATGCGGCGCAGGTGGCGGGCGTCAACAGCCCCGTGCAACTGGCCGAGCTGGAGCGCGTTTACCAGCTGCGCCAGGCCACGGCCCTGATGGAGCAGGGCGTGCGCCTGGCCGACCCGGCGCGGCTCGATGTGCGCGGCCTGCTCACCTGCGGCCAGGATGTCGAGATTGACGTGAACTGCGTGTTTGAAGGCCGGGTGAGTCTGGCCGACGGCGTGCGCGTGGGCGCCAACTGCGTCATTGCCAACGCCACCCTTGCCGCCGGTGCCGTGATCCATCCCTTTACCCATATCGACGGCGAAGAACTCGGCGTGCAAGTCGGCGAAGGCGCGCGGATTGGCCCGTTTGCCCGCCTGCGGCCCGGTGCCAATCTGGGCGCTGAGGTGCACATTGGCAATTTTGTCGAGGTGAAAAATTCGACCCTGGCCAAGGGCGCCAAGGCCAATCACCTGGCCTACCTGGGCGACGCCAGCGTGGGCGAGCGCGTCAACTACGGCGCGGGCAGCATCACGGCCAATTACGATGGCGCCAACAAGCACCGCACGGTGATTGAGGACGACGTGCACATCGGCAGCAACTGCGTGCTGGTGGCGCCGGTGACGATTGGCGCGGGCGGCACCGTGGGTGGCGGATCGACCATTACCCGAAGTACGCCTGCGGGTGTCCTGAGCGTGGCGCGAGGCAGGCAGGTGACCATTGCCAACTGGGCGCGGCCGGTTAAAAAGCCGAAAGATTGAGGTTTGAATTTAGAGCCAAATATGGCTCGGCCGCAACGGAATGGGCGGGCCTGAATTCATTGGGCCAGAAGAACTTTCGGCTTGAATTTTGCGCGTTTTGTGCTGAAGAAGGCCTTGACGTTGCGCACATTGGCGTCACTGGTAAACAGCCGCTGCGTCAGCGCCAGGTATTGCGGCATGTCCGCCACCTGCACCAGCAGCACAAAATCTGGCCCCGGCGAGACGCGGTAGCACTGCTGCACGGCATCGTCGGCCACGATGCGTGCCTCGAACGTTTCCAGGAACTCGGCGCCTTGCCGGTCGAGCGTGATTTCGACCAGGGCGGTCAGGCCGTGCCCCAGCAGTGCGGCGAGCCTGTCGGGGCTGAGCAGGGCGATTACGCATTCGATCAGCCCGGCGTCGCGCAGCCGCTTGACGCGCCGCAAGCAGGTCGGCGGCGACACATGAACCAGCGCTGCCAGGGCCTGATTGCTGAGCGAGGCATCAGTTTGCAGGGCATCGAGCAACTGCATGTCGGTGACATCAATATTGATTTGTTCCATTTAATTAACAATAACAAAATTAAATTCA
Source organism: Burkholderiales bacterium RIFCSPHIGHO2_12_FULL_61_11 (assembly GCA_001770785.1). Lineage (GTDB taxonomy): Bacteria > Pseudomonadota > Gammaproteobacteria > Burkholderiales > Burkholderiaceae_C > Polaromonas. The sequence continues at coordinate 12,993 of MERZ01000349.1, read as the reverse complement.
ATTATGTGACATTTATGGAATTTTATTTCAAATATTACTGTAAATAGAGCACATATAAAAATAGCAAACCGCTAGCATGGGTCATTGTCTTTTTGGAGTGAGTTTATGTGCGGCATTGTTGCAGCGGTTTCTACGAGAAATATTGTTCCCGTCCTGGTGCAGGGCCTGCAGCGGCTGGAGTACCGGGGCTACGACTCCTGCGGCGTCGCGGTGCATTCCGACGGCCTGCAACGGGCGCGCAGCACGTCCCGCGTGGCCGAACTTCAACATCAGGTAACGGCTGAAAAGCTGGAAGGCAGCACCGGTATTGCCCATACCCGCTGGGCCACTCACGGCGCGCCGGCGCTGCACAACGCTCACCCGCATTTCAGTTATGGCCGCGGTGCCCATGACGCCGCGCGCCCCGGCAGGGTTGCCCTGGTCCACAACGGCATCATTGAAAATCATGATGAACTGCGCGCTCGATTGCAGGCCAAAGGCTATGTGTTTGACAGCCAGACCGATACCGAGGTCATCGTGCATTTGGTGGACAGCCTGTATGACGGCGACTTGTTTGAAGCGCTCAAAGCCACCGTCGCCCAGTTGCAGGGCGCCTACGCCATTGCCGCGTTCTGCAAGGATGAGCCGCACCGCGTGGTGGGCGCCCGGGCCGGCTCACCGCTGATTCTGGGCGTCGGAACGGACAAGCTGGAGAACTTTCTGGCCAGCGACGCGATGGCGCTGGCGGGCGTCACCGACCAGATTGTCTATCTGGAAGAAGGCGACCTGGTTGATATCCAGTTGGGCAAATACTGGGTGTTAGACCGCCACCACAAGCGGGTAGAGCGCGAAGTCAAAACCGTGCACGCCCACAGCGGCGCCGCGGAGCTCGGCCCCTATCGCCACTACATGCAAAAGGAAATCTTCGAGCAGCCGCGCGCCATTGCCGACACGCTCCAGGGGGTGCAGGGCATCGTCCCCGAACTGTTCGGTGACGGGGCCTACCGCGTTTTCAAGGACATCGATGCGGTCCTCATCCTGGCCTGCGGCACCAGCTACTACAGCGGCTGCACGGCCAAGTACTGGCTGGAGTCCATCGCCAAAATCCCGACCCAGGTGGAAGTGGCCAGCGCATAACGCTA
>MERZ01000349.1:6015-11864 GCA_001770785.1 Burkholderiales bacterium RIFCSPHIGHO2_12_FULL_61_11 | reverse complement strand
CGGTGCCCAACCCCAAAACGCTGGTCGTCACCATCACGCAAAGCGGTGAAACGGCCGACACGCTGGCCGCGTTGCGCCACGCGCAAAGCCTGGGCATGAATCACACGCTGACCATCTGCAACGTCGCCACCTCGGCCATGGTGCGCGAATGCAAGCTCGCCTACGTGACCCGGGCTGGCGTGGAAATCGGTGTCGCATCGACCAAGGCCTTTACCGCCCAGTTGGCGGGCCTTTTTCTGCTGACGCTGGCGCTGGCGCAATCCAAGGGCCGCTTGAGCGAGGAAGAAGAAGCCGGGCATCTCAAAGCCATGCGCCATTTGCCCGCGGCTCTGCAGGCCGTGCTGGCGCTGGAGCCCCAGATCATCAGTTGGTCCGAAGACTTCGCAAAAAAAGAAAATGCGCTGTTTCTCGGGCGCGGCCTGCATTACCCGATCGCGCTCGAAGGCGCGCTCAAGCTCAAGGAAATCAGCTACATCCATGCCGAGGCCTACCCGGCTGGCGAGCTCAAGCACGGCCCGCTGGCGCTCGTCACCAGCGCCATGCCGGTGGTCACGGTGGCGCCCAACGACAGCCTGATTGAAAAGCTCAAGAGCAACATGCAGGAAGTGCGCGCCCGCGGCGGCGTGCTGTATGTGCTGGCCGACGCCGACAGCCATATCGAAAGCAGCGAAGGCATTCACGTCATCCGCATGCCCGAGAACTACGGCGCCTTGAGCCCGTTGCTGCACGTCGTGCCGCTGCAACTGCTGGCCTATCACACCGCCTGCGCGCGCGGCACCGATGTGGACAAGCCAAGAAACCTGGCCAAGTCAGTCACTGTGGAGTGACTGACTGGCTAGCGGCATGAAGTGCCGCTTGGCGAAGCCATCAGGTTTTTGGCTTGGTGGACACTTACTTCGCAACGCGAAGCTAGGTGGCCGCACAAACCGCGCGATCTTGCAAAGAGCGTGACTGTTGAATGACAGGCATGGCGCGCCTGGCGCGCTGCGTGTATAAATAAAGCGTGAAGGTGAATTTGGGGGGATCCAGACCGGCCATTCCTAACCGTCAGCAGATGGCCAAGACCTGTCAAGACTTTGGTTGCTCGCGCCGAACGAGATGACAGTTACCCGACTGCCAAAGGCCCCCGCTTCGTGCCCTTTGCCGCCATTCAACCTGTCGATGCTCGGACGGCAGCTTTCACTCGATACGGACGTAGACAGTGGCAAACTCAATCGTCCTCGGCCGCCATGCGTCAGGGATATGAGACTGCCATTGAAAAATAAAAGGTGCCAGCGACCGAGGTGCATTTGGCCCTGTGGCCTCTATACATCTCCGACGCCAGCTCTCGAACCAGCCAAAAAGCAGCGGCAATTGATTGTTACAGCAAAGATCCGCAAATTCCCCGGACCGTTCGAACCGCCTGCAGCGCGTCGGCTGGGTCGGTCAGTCGAGCTTCACACTCGCTTCCATCGCCCGGTTCTCCCTTACCAATTGCTAATCAGCATGTGCATTGTGCATGCCGCATGCTCGGTTCCCGACAGACCGCCACCGGTCACGTGCGTCATTGCCACGCGCGGCACGGGATCGACCTGATAGCCTGGGCATTGATTGCGCATCTGCTTGACGCTGGCGGCAATCTGCGCCGCACCTGAGGCGCCAATCGGATGCCCGTACGACAGCATGCCGCCGCGCGGACTGACCACGCACTTGCCACCATGGGTTGCCTGACCGTCGCGCAGGAACTTGAGTCCGTCGCCTTTGGGGCAAAGGCCGAGGCACTCGTAGTACAAGAGTTCGGCGATCGTGAAAGCGTCGTGTAATTCGACGATGTCGACATTCTCTGGTCCGATTCCCGATTCCAAGTACAGTTGCGCGGCCGATTCCTCGGTGATGTCGTCGCCGGTGATGTCACGTGGCCGGTTGTGGTAAGGCCCCGAGCGGACAACCGAGCCGGCGACGCGAATCGGTTTTTCGATCCCGAGTTTCTTGACCATCTCCTCGGAGCAGACGACCACGGCGCCGGCGCCGTCGGCAATGCCGCAGCATTGTTGCAGCGTCAGCGGCGAGGCGACGACACGCGAGTTGACCACTTCCTCGATGCTGATCTCGCCCTTGAACCAGGCAAAGGGGTTGTTCGTCGCATGCCGCCGGTTCTTGACCGTGATCATTGCCAGATCCTCGGCCGTGGCGCCGGTCTCGTACATGTAGCGCTGGGCGCGCATCGCGTACTTGCCGGTCATCACAGCGCCATGCACGGTCTCAATGTCCGACATCGCGGTGGCAAACGCAGTGCCCTGCGCCATGTGCAGCGTGTGGTTCTCGCAGCCGATGCCGATTGCGACTTCGGCGAGGCCCATGGCGACATCGCGCACCGCCAAATGCACCGCCATGCCGCCGGCCGAGCACGCGCTCTCGACGTTGATGATCGGCAGCTTGCCGCACATGCCGAGGTTTTTCAGCACCGTCTGCCCAGTGACCAGGCCGTTGGTGCCATTGCCGACGTACGCGCTCTGCACCATGTCCGGGCGATTGATATTGGACGCTCTCAGCGCCTCCAGGGCCGCCGAGCGGCCAAGGACGTCGAAGTCGACATTGTGTCGGCCGAATCTGGTTTCACCGACGCCGGCGATATATACATTGCGCTGAAATTTCATTTTTTCTCTCCCAGGTAGCGTTAGTCTTCGACTTTGCGGAACTTGTAGCTGATCAGTGGTACCCCGTCACGGTTATCGCGAACGGGTCCAACCGTTAGTTCCACCGCCTCGTCGCAAGAGAATGTCTTGGGCCCGCCCTCCAACTGCGCGAATATGCGCAAGTTCTCCGGAAGATCGATGTAGCCAAATGAGTACGGGGGTTTCATTCCGGCCTGTCCAATGTAGTTGTCGCTGAAACTGTAGAGTGTTCCCCTGCGGCTCAGTGGCACGACTTCGAACTCCTCACCCCAGCAGTTCGGGCAAGGACTTAACTTGGGAAAATCGAGTTGTCCGCAGGACGTGCAACGGTAGCCTTTCAGGTAGGGCTTGCCGCCATCGGCGGGCACCTCAAGCAGGTCGGGATGAAAGAAAGTGATATCGGGTTTCTTTTCCGGTTTCTTTTCCGGTTTTTTCTGACTTTTTTCGTCGAACATTGCAATCTCCATTGAAAATCGTGAATTTCTGTGCGCGTCTGCATCAGGGCGCGCCGGACAACCAGGCGCCAGGGAACAGGCCCCATGTTGGTCGGTTGATCGTTACGCGCAGTACATGCGGCGCAGGTTGATTGACAGCAGGGTGTGGAACTTGTCCGCATTTGCATTGGCGGCCCGGTAGCAACAAGCGGTTTGACACGTCAGGGCTAGTCTGTACGCAGTAAAGTATTAGCTTCAATAGGTTCCAAGAATTCATCATTGTGTAATTGCGGATTGATAGAAAGGACGACACGGTCGGCGACCAAAGCGTCGATCTCAGATGCGTTTATGCCAAGCTCATCGAGAATCTCTTCCGTGTGTTCACCATGCAGCGGTGCTCTACGCTGGATTCCGGCGCATTTAGGTGAACTGCCAAGAGCGAAGCCTGGGAGAAGAATATGGCCCGCGATTGGATGCTCCATTTCCACCAGTAGCTCGTTATGGACCACCTGAGGCGAATTGACAACTTCGCTGTAGTCGCAAACTGAAGAACAAATGATGTCTTCATCCTCTAGCTTGGCAACCCAATAGTCACGCGTCTCGCGGCAGAAACACTCATTCAGAATTTCGACAAGGGAATCACGGTTGGCGACTCGAGATGAATTGTCGACGAATCTTGGGTCATCGGCGAGGTCCAATCGATTGACCGCCTTGCACAATTTCAGCCATCTGTCGGGGTCATAGGCTGCGACCATCATGTACCCGTCGCGGGCATGGAAGGCTTCATTCGGCGCCGCGTATGGGGCCGCACTGCCTGACCGCTTAGGCACCGTCAAGGTGTGGAGATAGGAAGCAATCGATGTCTGTTGCAGCATGAGCGAACTCGCGTACATATTGACATCCAGCATCTGACCAACACCTGTCCTGTCGCGCTGTCGCAGGGCTGCCACTACAGCGGAGACTGCGAGAAAACCGGTAACCATATCGACGGTTGGTGTTTGGGCCTTGCTTGGTGCTGACCCATCCTCGCCGGTTACGCTCATCAGCCCGGAAACAGCCTGCAGGACACCATCGACTCCAGGCTTGTCGCGCCAAGGGCCTTCTTGTCCATAGGCAGTGATTGCGCAATAAACCAGATCAAGCTTGACCCTCCGTAGCTGCTCGTAACCTATGCCAAGCCGGTCCATCACGCCTGGGCGGAAGCTCTCAATTACAACGTCTGTAGATTCGGCAAGTCGCAAGAGAAGCGGTACCGCTCCGGGTTTTTTCAGATCGATGGCCATGCTACGCTTGTTGCGGTTCATGGCGATGAACGTGACGCTCTCGCCATTGGCCCACGGTGGCCCAAGCTTTCGCGCCAGATCGCCTTGCGGTGACTCGATCTTGATGATGTCGGCACCCATGTCCCCTAGCAGCATCGTGCAGATTGGGCCGGCGGCGAGCTGGGTAAAGTCCATTACTCGGACGCCAGATAAGGAATCAGCCAGCATGTTGCTCACTCCACCTTGATGCCTGCCGCTTTCACGATCGGCGCCCATTTCCGGTTTTCTTCCCGCAGCAGTTCCAGAACATGTTCGGCCGAGCTTCCAGTCACCTCGTACCCCTGCTTTTGAAGGATTTCAATGACCGCGGGCTCCTTCAGAACAGCGCCAATTTCGGCATTCAGCTTCTTGAGAATGGCGGGAGGCGTGCCTGGTGGCGCTGCCATAAAGTAGGTAATTCCAAGATCGAAGTTGGCTACTCCTGCCTCTTCCATGGTCTGAAGGTCGGGGGCAAGTTCTGAACGTTTTTTTGACGCAACCGCCAGCACTTTCAACTTGCCGCTTTTGACGAAGGGCAGGCCTGAGGACAGGCCCAGAAATGCAAACTGTGTCTGTCCAGAAATCAAGTCAGTGATGGCCGGCGCCGTGCCTTTATAGGGGACATGGAGCAATCGAACGCCAGTACGATACATCAGCAACTCGCCAGCCATATGCTGGGGAGATCCCACGCCAATACCGGCGAAGGCATATTTGCCAGGCGTCTCCCGTGCAAGACGGACCAGATCTGCAACGGATTGAGCGGGAAAGCTATTTGTAGTGAATAAGGCCAGCGGCTGGGTGGCAATGCTCGAGATCGGCGCCATATCAGCGAACGGATCGTATCCCAAATTGGCATGAATCAGGGGGAACATCCCTGCAACGGTCGCGAAGAGCAGCAGCGTGTAACCGTCCGGGGCGGAGTTAATTGCAGCCCTCACACCAATGTTGCCACTCGCGCCCGGACGATTGTCAACAATAAAAGTCTGACCTAACCGTGGCCCCAACTGCTGGGATACCGTTCGTGCAATGACATCGACCCCACCGCCCGGAGGGAACGGTACGATGACCCGTACAGGTTTCGTCGGATACATGGTTACATTTTCGTCTGCAGGTGCAGCGGCCGAAAATGCCATTGCTGCAGTGAGTGCTAGACAGCGAATGATCTTCATAATGCGTCTCCTTTGGTTGTGTTGATGTGTGGGGGATGGATGTGGGCTTCAACGACCTTGAAACTGCGGTTTGCGCTTTTCAGCAAAAGCCTGTCGGCCCTCCAAGCGATCCTGCGTGTCCTTGATGACGCCAAAAATCAGTTCGGTGTGGTCGATTGCAGCACCGACACTCAGCGTTTGGGTGTCGTACGCGATGCGCTTGGTGAAAGAGATGGACAGGGGCGCGTGATCCGCGATCCCTTGGGCCAAATCACGAGCTTTGGTCATTAGCTCATCAGGCTTCCAGACGTC
>MERZ01000349.1:0-5991 GCA_001770785.1 Burkholderiales bacterium RIFCSPHIGHO2_12_FULL_61_11 | reverse complement strand
TTCCCTCATCAGGAGCGCCGGCCCGCAGATGCCAGCTATGCTTCCTATTTTTGGTTCAGTCAATCCGAAGGATGCGTTTTCTGAGGCGACACGAAGGTCGCACTGCAGTGCGATCTCCATACCTCCGCCGAGGCAATATCCGTTCACAGCAGCAATAAGCGGCTTCCATATGGCGAGCTTGCTGAGATTGAGCATGCGCCCCCGCGCCCCGTTGGAAAAAGCAACCGGATCAGACGCGCAATAACTTTGCGCATAAGAGGTTTCGGCTACTTGAACGCTCTTGAGGTCTGAGCCGGTGCAAAACGATTTTTCACCTGCCCCGGTAATCAGGATGACCCTCACGGTGGCATCGTCACGCGCCTTCTCCAGTGCACCCCGGAATGCCAGAATCGCTTCCGGGTCAAGCGCATTCAGCGCTTGCGGACGGTTCAGCGTAATCTCGGCGACAGCCTTGCTCACAAAATATTCAATTGACATTGAGGGTTCCTTAAACGCTGGTTCCAGCGATGCTACGGCCGCCACATACGTAAAGAAGTTGGCCGGTCACGTACGACGAAGCGGGGTCTGCGAAAAAGCAGACTGCGTTGCCGACGTCGTCAAGCGTCCCGATGCGACCGACTGGAACACTCTTCGACAATTGTTCCCGAACATCGGGATGGAGCGTCTGAAATAGCGCCGTGTCGTGTATGCCTGGCGCGATTGCATTGACCGTAATACCGCGTTTGGCGAACTCCAGTGCCAGACACCGGGTCAGGCTGACCACTCCGCCCTTGGAAGCTGCGTATGCGGTCTGTCCGGCGTTACCCAGCCAGGCCCTTGATGAAATATTGATGATTCGACCGAACCCCTTTTCAATCATGTGTGGTGTAACGGCTTTCGCGCACAGCATTTGCGACTTGAGGTTGGTATCGATGACGCGATCCCAAAAGGCCGCTGTCAGCTTTCTGAGGGAGCTGTCACCGTTTATGCCGGCGTTGTTGACGAGAATGTCGATCTTTCCGGTGGTCGCGACGAGATCGGCCAACGCGTCATCGATGCTGGCTTCGCTGGTTACATCAACCACGGCCGTTTGAGACACAGTTCCGCACCTTGTCACATCGTCCCTCGCGTTGGACAGCGACGTCTGATCGATGTCCCACAGAGCTACGGTCGCTCCCCGACTTGCAAGAGCTCTGGCGATTCCCAACCCCAAGCCTTGCCCGGCACCTGTAACAACCGCTGTAAGTCCATTTAGCATTTCTGTTATTCCTGCGAAGTGTTTAAACATTAGTAAAATTGCGCAATGAAGTAGAGTTTGATCGTTTTTTTAAAAGCATTCAAACGAATAAATTTCCTATTTGATTTAGTTTTTCTAATGTGAATACATGAATCGCCGAAATCTACCGCTGATAGCGTTGCGCAGCTTCGAGGCCGTTGCCCGCCACATGAGCATGAAGCACGCAGCCGCAGAGCTAGGGGTCACCCCGGGCGCGGTAAGCCAGCAGATACGGTCTATTGAAGGGCGAATGCAGGTCGACCTTTTCGTACGACGTCATCGGCAGTTGGAGCTCACCAACGATGGCACGATGCTCTATCGAACCCTGCGACGCAATTTCACCGAGATCGAACAGACCCTTGATCAGATCACATCGGGGCCGACGTCAAAAAAAATCCGCCTGAAGCTGCTCCCCAGCCTCGCCATTCGTTGGCTGGTACCTCGCCTCGCAAGCTTTTACGGGCAACATCCGGGCTACGATGTCGAAGTGGCGACCGGCATGTCAGTGGACGACATGTCGGTAGATGACGTCGATTTCACCTGCCGTCTCGGCACAGGCAAATGGGAAGGTCTTGACGCGACTTGGCTATTCTCGGATGCCTTTATTCCGGTATGTGCACCGGCCCTGGGACTCAAGATCGAGCGACTATCTGACTTATTACTTTATCCTCTACTGCACTCAATGATGCGTATGGATGCATGGCAAATATGGTTCAAACAAAACGGCGTTGGCGTCTTCAAGCCTAAAGCCGAAATTAAATTCGCCAACGCCGCACTGGCCTATCAGGCTGCTGAAGATGGGTTGGGCATAGCGATAGCCCAGCAAGCATACGTTGGATCGGATCTAGCGACGGGACGTCTTGTAGTGCCTTTCGGCAGAGCAGCACATACGTCGCTAAGCTACTACCTCGTCTGCTCTTCACACAAAGCGCAACACCCTAAGAATCGAGTGTTCTCCCAATGGATATCCAGTATTGCTGAAACGAAGTAGAAGATCTCTTGGCGGGTTTCTGCCACACATCAATCCCCGTGCTTTTCCGTGGGATTTCCCATCGGATTAATCGTAACTTCAGGCAGATATTTCCGCGTTGACTGACCGGTATGCGGCCATTCACGTGAGGCAACTTCAGCTCTGGGTCAATTGCCTTTCGGTGACGTGCCCGATGGTCGACAGGCCGACAGTCAGCAACGTGGCGATGAATTGATGCCAACGTCTGGTTTGGAGCGAACAGTTCCGACAGCCCGCAGGCGTAGGTCAGCAGTTAGTCTTCATGCGTCATTCAGGTTCAGGGATCGAATGTCTGCTGTTGGTCGTGACAAGACGACCACTTTGCGATTCGCCTCACCTGATTGCGGTCGTCAGGGATTAACGTTGGGCAGTCATTGAATGACCCCGCCTCAGCGATGAATTCAGCCTGACGGGCTACCGCTTTGGGTCGTATCTTGCCAGATTATCTGCAATGGAGCCTGACTTTTTTCTGTTGGTGCGAGTCTCTCTGCATCCTGATAATTGACTAACTTGATTGCCTAATCCATAGACTTCAAGCCACTGCCCTCTTACGAATATCATCCAGCACCCGCACCATCTCCGTCACCCTGGCTGGCAGGAACAACGCCTCTGGCCCCTGCTGGCTGATGTCGGTGAAAGGCGATTCATACAGCCGCGCCGCATCCATTACGCCGTTCTCTGTCAGGTACTGAACAATCAGGTCGATGAATTCAATCTGGCTGGCCGTGGCCGTGGTGCCCACCACAAACTGGCTGAATGCCTGCTTGGCCGTCTCCCGGTCCAACCCCACCAGGGACCGGATAAAGATGCCAAGGCCATGGCTTTGCTCTTTGGCTTGGGCGATAACTTCAGTGGTGCCACCAGCCTCAATCAGCATCCGTTCCAGCTCTTCCAGGTCCGACGTAGTCAGCGGCTGGTTGCGGCGCAGCCGTTGCAGCGACAAATGACTTTCATGCGCGCGCAGGAACTGCCTTGCCTTGTCCTTGAACTTGGCCAGATTCATGCCGGTGCTGATGCCGGGCAGGTTAATCGTCGTGCCGCCGCCCAACTCATCATCAAAGTCGGTGTAAACGGTGTTCTTCTTGCCTTTTTCAATCAGCTTGACCAGAGTGCGCAGCTTTTTACGGGCGGCTTCCAGCATGACCACGGTCACGTCTTCCCACCATTCGTCACCGGCTACCGCCTGAATCAGCACCAACTGTGCCTTGATGGCCGGAATGGCTTCCTGTTCTTCCAGCGCACTGGCAATGGCCTGCAAACGTTCCCGCAGGGTGACAAAGTCAGGCAGGGCTTGCAGGATGGCCAGTTGGGTGCGCAGCACCAGCAAGTCGAAGCGCTTGGCTTCCTCGTCGTTGTCCAGCAAGGCGGTGGGCAGGCCCGCCACCTGTTGGCTCAACTCGGTGTGTGCGTCAGCGTCGAGCGTGTGCCACGATGCCAGCTTGGCAAAGCGCTCCACCGACTTGCGCCGGGGGCGTATCCGCTTAGGTAGACACGTTCACATAAGTCGTAATCATTGGCAACGATTTCGCTGCGACTTACAAATCGATGTTTAGATTTTTTGGGCTGATACCCGTCGTCGAAACGTTTCTGCCAGAGTTCAATCACTTCTTGTATTTCACTACCTGGTCGATGGCTCTTTGTGGCGTCATTGTTGAATCCATCATTCTCCAATCGATAAAACCAAACAGAGTCTGTTTGACCAGACCGCCCAAACAGAAGAATGGCTGTTGATACACTGGCATATGGCTTGAAAACCCAGTGCGGGAGTGAAATCACACCTTGAAGCCTATTTTCATCCACTAGCAGTTTTCGGAGTGAGTCGTGAGCTGCGCTGCTTGACTCAAGAACCCCCGACGGAACAATAACTGCCGCCCGACCACCAGGCTTCAATAACCGCAAGAACAGTGCTAGAAACAGCAACTCAGTCTTTCTGGTATTGACGATGGCCAGCAGGTCTTTGGCGGTGTTTTCGTAATCCAGTGACCCGGCAAACGGTGAATTGGCCAGCACCAGCGAGTAGCGCCCCTCGTCGTCGGCATGGTCCTGGGCCAGCGAGTCCTGGTAGCGGATGTCGGGGTTATCGACCCCGTGCAGCGCCATGTTCATGCTGCCAATGCGCAGCATGGTGTTGTCGAAGTCGTAGCCGTGGAACATGCCGTGGTGGAAGTGTTCACGCGCGAGGGCATCGCGTAATATTTCCGGGTGCTTTTCGCGCAGGTATTCACCCACGGCCACCAGAAAGCCGCAGGTGCCGCAGGCCGGGTCGCAGACGATGTCTTTGGCGCTGGGAGCCATTAACTCCACCATCAGCCGGATGATGTGGCGCGGCGTGCGGAACTGGCCGTTTTGCCCCGAGGTGGCAATCTTGCTGAGCATGAACTCGTACAGGTCGCCTTGGTGTCGCGGTCTTCCATGGGCACATGGTCGAGCAGGTCCACCACCTTGGCCAGCAACGCCGGCGTGGGGATGGTGAAGCGCGCATCCTTCATGTGCTGCGCGTAGGTGGAGCCGTCGCCCCCCATGCCGCGCAGGAACGGGAACACATGCTCGCCCACCACCGTGTACATCTCGGCCGGGGCAAAGTTCTTGAAGCGGGACCAGCGCAGGTCGTTGTAAGCGCGCCCCTTGGCGTCCTGTCCTTCAGGGAACAGTCGGCGCTCGATGGGTTTGCCCAGGCGCACCGCCTTGTTTTCTTCCAGCGTGTGCAGGTCGTCCAGGCGGCGCAGAAACAGCAAGTAAGTGATTTGCTCCATCACCTCCAGCGGGTTCGAGATGCCACCGGTCCAGAAGGAGTTCCAGATGGCGTCGATCTGGCTGCGTAGTTCGCCGGTGAGCATGGATGCGGTCCCTGTGATGCTGTTGATGCCGGGCTGTCGGCGCCGATTGAATATTGAGCCACCCTGCCGATCCAATATTGAGCCAGGACGGATTGCCAATTTTTGGCTTGGCAATTGTGGATAAGTGTACTCAGTAGCTGGTTTTGACTTCTCTCCTGTCTTGATGGTTTTGATGGTTTTGAATTCATGAACTGCACGGGGGAAAGGAGCGAAGGGCATAGCCCGTAGCGGTGATGAGTCGGCTGCGGCCTGGTTGTCTTGCGGGCTGCGAATGTCATTCATCGGCTGGCCGTGGGCGTCGCGCATGACGTGGATGTGGCTGCAGTGGCATGAGCCACTCGCCACCTGATTTGCGGCATTGCCGCTCTTCAATGCCTGGTGGGCAGCGTCACGGCGAAGAAAAACCGCAGCATCTCTTCGGTGGCGTCCGGTCCCTTGGCGTCGGTATACGAACCTCGCGCACTGCCGCCCGACCAGGCGTGACCGGCGCCATGCACGGCCCAGTGTTCCGCCACGACCCGTCCGCCCGTTTCCTTATAGACGCGCTGGGTGTACTCGCGGCCGTTGTTGCTGCGCGCCCGCTTGTGTTCGGGCCGGGAAGCGCCGGCGCTGGCGGCCACGACCTGCTCGCCGTTGGCGGGGTGAACCGTGGCATCCTGGTCGCCATGAAAGACGATGGTCGGCGGGCTGGCCGTGGTTCGCGCGGAAGCTGCGGCGCCAATTTTCATGGCGTTGAGCGCTGTCTGCACATTGGTCGCTGACCCGGTGGGCAAGCCTGAATGCACGCCCACGGCGGCGAACAGGTCGGGATAGGCGTCGCCCAGAATCGCTGCCATCGCGCCGCCGGCTGACAGGCCCGCCACATAAACGCGTTGCGGGTCGATGTTGTA
>MERZ01000348.1:12388-14695 GCA_001770785.1 Burkholderiales bacterium RIFCSPHIGHO2_12_FULL_61_11 | reverse complement strand
GCAGGTGAACATGATCGAAGAGGAAAAAGTCAATGTGCATGCGGCTTTCCTTAAGTTTGCAAGCGGTCAACTGCGGTTTCTAGGTTCAACGGGTGGGCGGTCCCTTGAATAAGGCGCAACAGTGAAAGGCTTTGGACAAAAAAAGGCCCAGCTGGTACAAAGACCAGCCGGGCTGTAAGCCTCTTTGCTGTCACGCGCAAAGGCCCCGCTCAGGGAGGAAAAGCGGGATGTAACTGCCAAATTGGTAATTACACACAAAAATTCTAACTCCAACGGTTTGCCTGAACAATACTTTTTTTCAAGGAAACCGCAAAAACTTAATGTAAAGCTGGTCGGCCAGGGAGCGCGGACGACACGGAAAAATTGTTCAGGACGCCCCTTGAAGCTGCGGCACAATTTGGCCATGACATTTCAAGCCTCCAACCTTGCACCCTTCCCGATGGGCCGCCCCCGTCGCCTGCGCCGTGACAGCTTCACGCGCAACCTGGTCCGTGAGCATGCCCTCACCGCGCACGACCTGATTTACCCGGTATTTGTCACTGACGGCCAGCAGCAGCGCACGGCCATTGCCTCCATGCCAGGCGTGGAGCGGCTCAGCCTGGACTTGCTGCTACCGGTGGCCGAAGAGTGCGTCAAGCTGGGTATTCCTGTGATGGCCTTGTTTCCGGTCATTGACGCATCGCTCAAAACGCCTGACGGCCAGGAAGCGCTGAACCCCGAGGGCCTGGTGCCGCGCGTGGTGCGCGAGCTGAAAAAACACTTTCCCGAGCTCGGCGTGATGACCGACGTGGCGCTGGACCCGTTCACCAGCCACGGCCAGGACGGCCTGCCGGACGCCAATGGCTACATCATGAATGACGAGACGGTGGAAGTGCTGGTCCAGCAGGCGCTGACGCAGGCCGAAGCCGGCGTCGACATCGTCGCCCCGAGCGACATGATGGATGGCCGAATTGGCGCCATCCGCCAGGCGCTGGAAAGCCAGAATTTCATCCACACCCGCATCATGGCCTACAGCGCCAAGTATGCGAGCGCGTTTTACGGCCCCTTCCGCGACGCCGTGGGTTCGGCCAACAATCTGGGCAAGGCTGACAAAAAGGTCTACCAGATGGATCCAGGCAACAGTGACGAAGCCCTGCGCGAAGTCGCCATGGACATTGCCGAGGGCGCGGACATGGTGATGGTCAAGCCCGGCATGCCGTATCTGGACGTGGTGCGCCGCGTGAAGGACGAATTTCAGGTGCCGACTTTCGCCTACCAGGTCAGCGGCGAGTACGCCATGCTCAAGGCCGCCGCCCAGAACGGCTGGCTCGACCACGATGCGGTCATGATGGAAAGCCTGCTCGCCTTCAAGCGTGCCGGCGCCGACGGCGTGCTGACTTACTTTGCGATCGACGCCGCCAAAAAGCTGCAGCAAGGCTGAACCGGCCCAACCCGCTGGCCCGGCTTGCTATAAGCATGGCTGCGCCTTGCGTCAGTTCCGTATGGGATTTAGGCCTATTTTGAAGATAAACAAAGTCAAGGGATCAAGCTTCCATGCGTGTTTTCTATATCAGCCCGGCCAGCCAGGAGATTACAGAGACCAGCACTCTGCCGACACAGCTGCCGGTGCAGGGCTTTGTCTGGATCGCCTGCGAGCGGCGCGAGTTTGAGGCGCTGCAAGGGCAAATTCAGGCCATGTTGCAAACCCTGTGCGGCACATCGCTGGTGGACCTGCACCTCTCGGACCTGCTGAACCACCAGCTGCCTTCGCATTACGACTACACCTCGCAGTACGACATGCTGGTGTTTCGCCGCCTGGCCAGCGGCCACGCCGAAACCGAAACTGCCCGCTCCGGCGAACCGGTGCCAGCGCGCACCAAACGCAGCGGACCGCCGGTGCTCAGGCGCATTGACACCAGCCCGGTGGGCTTTGTCGTGTTTGACCGGTTGCTGCTGACCGTCGACCCGACCGACTGCACCGTACGCGATGCCTATGCGGGCAAGCTGCTCAACGCCAGCCGCCTGGAGTCACGCGCCAGCGGCGTCACGCTGCCCGCCAGTCCGGCCGACCTGATGATGCGCATCGTCAACCACATGACGGACAGCTACCTGGAACTGCGGCACGAACTCACGCGCCAGCTCGACCACTGGCAGTCCGAACTGTTCAAGCCCGGCACCCGCTTTACCAACTGGAATTCGGTGCTGGACGCCCGGCTGGCGCTGCACCGCCTGGACGAGATTTGTGAAGACCAGCATGCGGCGGTGCAGGACTGGATTGACTCGATTGAAACCTGGCCCGACGGCAACACGCCCGGCAACCGGCGCGAA
>MERZ01000348.1:10122-12370 GCA_001770785.1 Burkholderiales bacterium RIFCSPHIGHO2_12_FULL_61_11 | reverse complement strand
CGCTCGCGTGACGTGATCGAGCATATCGAGCGTGTGGAACACCATGTCCGGCGGCTCGAGCAAAGCGCCGAAGCGGCGGTGCAGATGCACTTTTCAGCACAAAGCCACCGCACCAACGACATCATGCGCACCCTCACGGCGCTCACGGCTGTTTTTTTGCCGCTGAACCTGATCACCGGATTTTTCGGCATGAACTTCGAGTTCATGCCCATCATCCATACCTTCTCGGGATTTTGGTGGACCGTCGGCTTCATGGCGCTGCTGGTGGTGGTGGTTTTGCTGGTGTTCTCGCGAAAACGTTATCTGGACAAAACCGGCCGCTAGCATGTTGCTACAAAAATAATAGCTTCTTGCGCCAATTCTGCGAGGGCTACAGGCCAAAAAGACCATGAGTCCGCAGAAAAATGCCCGATCTCAGGCCAGCTTTTCGGCGAAGAACGCCAGCGAACGCTCACGCGCCAGCTTGGCCACAGCTTCGTTGTAGGAGCCGCGCTGATCGCAATTGAAACCGTGGTTAGCCTTGTACACATGCACGTCAACCGCCGGATGCGCCTTGGCAAAGGCGTGAACGCCCTCCAGCGGAATCCAGTGGTCCTGGTCGCCGAAGTGCGCCATGACCGGGCACTGGGGCTGGCGTGCAATCTCTTCCTTTGCCGTGATGCCGCCGCCGTAATAAACAATGGCGGCGCTCAGGTTATTCAACGTGCAGGCAGCGCGCCAGGTCAGCAAGCCACCCCAGCAAAATCCCACAATGCCCACCTTGCCGCCGCTGGCCTGGGCCGCATGGTCGATGGCGGCCTGAATGTCCTGCAGCACGCCGGCGCCCGGCAAGGCGTCCACGGCCGTCTTGTAATCGAAGCCCTCGTTCCTGTCGCCCTCGGTGTAGCCCAAATCGACGCCGCGTTTGACGCGCTGGAACGTCGCAGGCGCCACCGCCAGATAGCCTTGCTCGGCAAAGCGGTCCGTCACGGCGCGAATATGCGAGTTGACGCCAAAAATCTCCTGCAGCACCACGACAGCGCCGCGCGGTTGGCCTTCGGGTTGGGCCACGTAGGCCGGCACGGCGAACCCATCGGCGGCGTTGAGAGTGATGAATTGACCCATGATGTGGACAGTCCCCTGAATGTTTTCGTTGAATGTTTGCGATAAATGCTGGCCTGGTCCGCGCCCCAATGACGCGGCGGCGTTTATGACCCCGCCTTGAGTTTGCGCTCCACAAAATCGAGCCGGTCCTGGCCCCAGAAAAGTTCAGCGTCAATCACGTAGCTGGGCGCACCGAAGACGCCCGCGTCAATCGCCTGCCGCGTGTTGGCCTCGTAGCGCTCCTGCACTGCCTGGCTGTAGGATTGCTCCAGCCGCTCGGCGCTCAAGCCGCACTCCGCCAGCAATTCGGCCAGCACCTTCTCGCTGGCGATGTGGCGCTCTTGCCGCCATACCGCCGTGAAAATCGCGCCGCTGATTTTCATCGCCGCCTCAGTGCCGTCGTGCAGGTCCACGGCGATGATGAGGCGCGAGGCGTCATCGCCAGACACAGGAAAGTACCTGGGCTTGAGGTTCAGCGGCGCGTGAAGGTAGTCTGAATAGCGCTGCAGCTCCAGCAGCCGGTAGGCCTGGCGCTGCGGTGCGCGCTGGCCCAGTGGCAGTCCGCCCGAGATCGGAAACACCTTGCCGCCCAGGTCAACCGGCAACATGCGCACCGTGGCGCCGGCCGTGCGCGCTATCTGTGCAAAACGCTCGTGCCCCAGGTAGGTCCAGGGGCTTTGCGGCGTGAAGTAATAGTCAACAATCTGGCTCAAAATTAGTCTCCTCAATAGTCTGTGCTGGCGGTGTTGATGCTTCGCAGATTGATTACAGTACATCGATTCACCGCAATCGCGTTTTTACACGGGATTGCCCTTTCTTGCAGGAGGTCCGATTTGTCCAAGCTTGTTCTGATCGGTGGCTCGCGCGGCATTGGCGCGCCAGGGCTATGCGGTGGCCGTCAACTACGCGGCGAATTCAGGGGCGGCCGATGAAGTGGTGCGCCAGATTCGCCAGGAGGGTGGCCGGGCCATCACGGTGCAGGCTGATGCGGCGAAGGAAGCGCAAGTGCTGGCGATGTTTGAACGAATCGATGCGCGCGTGTGCCGATGCAGCGTGCCGGCAGCTCGCTGGAGGTGGCCCAAGCCATTGTGTGGCTGCTGTCGGAGGATTCCAGCTACACCACGCGGGGGCCATGCTGGCTGTGGCGGGCGGCAGGTAGGCGAGC
>MERZ01000348.1:0-10113 GCA_001770785.1 Burkholderiales bacterium RIFCSPHIGHO2_12_FULL_61_11 | reverse complement strand
CGAGCAACCGATGAATATAGGCGCGTTATCGTCCTGCCCTGACTGCTTTTTCGGGAACGCAATCCTGCGCAGGTTCGAGTTCCAGTTGGCTCCCAAACTTAGGCGATTCTGGGCAATGGATCGCTATCCTTCCCCTGCTTTGAGAGACAGGAATCGACTCGAGGAACGCACTTCGCCATCGACAGCAAAGATTTCGCCCTGTTCTACTCCCTATTTACTGAGTACTTCCTCGACTGTGGTGCCGTTAATTGAAGAACCTAGTTCAATCAAAAGTAATGCCACCGTGTCGTTGAATGATCGTGCAAAGGACGACTGTTTAGTGACTAACGAACCGAAAAAATCGTCCATAAAACAGTTTAGCCAATGTACAACTCTGACACAATCAAGTAAATTTTCATCCAAAATTCGTACCGATGACAGCATACTATCCAACGTTGGGCCAACGTATTCGGAAACATTTTTAATTTTTACGTGAGTTAATGAGTCTCTGATTTTTTTTAGTTTTTTGAACCTGGCCCAATTGGGACTGTTCTTGTCGATTTTTGACGTTATGCCTGAAATGGCATTAATTCTGTCAATGGCGTAGACGAGCTTTTTTTCAAGCGCCATATATTTTTTTTCTAACAATTCTGCAGTTTCATTCTCGGTTAGCTCTGTTTTTTTCAGAGGAGCTCCTTCTAACTGGACGTTAACGGCGATAGCGATCGAAACAAGAAAATTTGCAACAGCCTCAACATACAGGATTGTGTTCTGAAGCGTCGAGGTTTTAAGTGAGCGTATGGAGATTAGCGATCCAACGGGGGGCGATTGGCTAGCAAGTTTTTTATATTCTTCGTTTAAATTCCAGCACACGTTATAAGTTTGTGCCAATATTTCGCTTAGCTGTATGCGCCAGACAGCGACCAGTTCTTCAAATTTGGTTAAGGAAGTCGTCTTGTCGATTTCGTAGTCGTATCCGCTGACTGAAATGGTATTCCAAGAAGGAAATGTTATTGCAAAATCGTCATTCTCATCTGCACCGTATTGCTTTAGAAGTTTAAGGTTGACGACCGAGTCAGCATCGATAAAGCATTCCACAACGAAGTTGATCGGTGTTTTAGGTAGGCCATTTGCTAATGAACGGAGGTCAATATCGTAGCATTTTTCTTCTCGTACTATAAAGGTATCGACGTACTCGCCGCCTTTCCTTTCAAAACCTTCTATTCCTTGCCTGTACACGACCACTAGCCTCTGACCTTCTAGGTCAAAATAGTATTGCGTTCGTGAGTTACTAGATCTTTGCGGCGAATAGCAGAATTTCATTAATGTCCACCCACATTTATGACTCTTTCCCGTTCAAGCAACACGGGGGCGATAAATACAAAGGAGCACATCGTATGCGTATTGTTACAACCCGTCCATCCCTAACTTGGGGAGAGGCCACGCGCGGGGTGGGTGGGAGCCACCGCGCCGGGGTGTTGGGCCAGGCCAAAAATTGACCGGCTCTGCCGATGCTCCAGTGACCAGGCCCAGCGCTTCGATCGCCCATGTCCAGCAACCTTGACCGACAAAGCCGGGCGCTCATTCAGGGATCGGCACAAGGCCCCCGAATCGACTAATTTGACGCTTTGTCCCAACTCATCGGGAAACACCAGGCGCTGGTTTGGAATGGCTGGAGATACCAAAATCTTCATCAATAGCGACGGCCGGGTAATGAAACCACACCGGGCCATTCGGGCGTTCATTCACATACTGGAACACCAGCGGATCGGTGCTTTTGCGTACCTCTTCCCGCGACACGAAGCGAAATCGGATCGATTCGAGACCGGAAAAAGGTTCGTCGTACATCAGCCATTCCGGGTCCAGTGCAATCGCACGCGCTATTCCAATGCGCTTGGCCATCCCGCCCGGCACTCAAATGATAGGGGATCCAGGACAGGAAGTTGCCCAAACCCTGAAAGTCTTTCGATGCTCCGTATTGCGGGCAGCGGACGGATGGCATGATTGCCATTTACCAAGTGGAGCCGTGATGATTGATGGATTGATAGCAGGTAAGGTGTTTGGTGACCCGGAGCGGCGCATGGGCAAGGGCGACAAGCCGTTTGTGGTCGCCAAGGTCCGGGCCCAAACCAGCGATGGTGAGACGCTGATGGTCAACGTGATCACGTTCGATGACGCCCCCATGGCAGCATTGCTTGAAATGCGCGAGGGTGACGCTGTGGCAATAGCGGGAAGCCTCACGCCAAAGGTCTGGACCGACAAGCAAGGCAATGCACGACCGGCGCTTGATTTGGTTGCGCAACGTGTCCTTGCGGTGCACCCACACAGGGCCGACGAGTAAAGGGGGGTGACCGCCGAACTGATGCAGCCCCAATACAGAAACTGCGCAGGCAAGAAAAAAGCACCTGAGATTTTTCGCAATTGCCTGTTCCCATTCGATTTTTTCTGGCTCCCCGTCCGAGGCTTGAATCAGGGGCCAGGATCAAACTTTGCGCGGATGACCACTTTGCGCCGATACTGGTCAAACCCAGGTCAAATGCCGCCCTTGCCCGCCGCCGTTAAACCCTCCATTTGACGAACGACCCGCGAAAGAACTTCCATGGATTTCAAACCCCTTGTCACGCTGCTGGCCATCGTCAACCCGCTGGCGATCGTGCCTTTCTTTATCCACTACACGCAGGATTTTTCAAAGGCGCAGCGGCGGCGCACCATCGTCGTTGCCTCGTTCAGCGCGTTTGTGGTGATTGCCACCAGCGCCTTGATGGGGCTGCATATTCTGGCGTTCTTCAACATTTCTCTGGCGAGTTTCCAGGTCGGTGGCGGCATGCTGTTGCTGATCAGTTCCATGAACATGCTTAATGCCCAGCCGGCCGAGGCCAAGCCCAACACACACGAACTCGAAGACGGCGCGGAAAAGGCGGCCATGGGCGCGAGCATTGCCGTGGTGCCGCTGACCATTCCGCTGCTCACCGGGCCGGCCACCATGTCCACGGTGGTGATTTACGCTGAAAAAGCGAAGACGTTTTTCCAGCTCGGCACGCTGGTGGGTTACGGCGTGGTGATTGGCCTGGCGACGGCGCTGTGTTTTTCGCTGGCCGAACCGATTTCCCGCGTGCTCGGGAAAACCGGCATCAATGTCATGACCCGTTTGATGGGCCTGATTCTGGCAGCGCTGGCGGTTGAAGTGATGGCCGGGGGCCTGGGCAAGCTGTTTCCGCTCCTTCGCGGATAGCGATTAGGAACCTCTGCAGGACTCGCCCCGGCTCGTGCATCCGCAGGTTCGGGCGGTCTGCGGCGTTGCAATTCTTGCCAATAGCCCGGCTATTGGCTGCCAATTGCGCCTTGCATCCCATCCCGACCTGCGGCGCGCGCCTCGTGCCGAGTCCTGCAGAGGTTCCTTAGCGCGCAGGCACCTGCTGCAGCCACTGGTCCAGCTCTTCAATCGCGGCGTCGGTCGCCGCCGTCAACGCGCGAACGCCGCCGGGCGCATCGGCGCTGGTGGCGGGCCGCTGCACCACCACATTGCGTTGACCCAGCAGTCTTTCACCGGCGGGTGTGATTTCCACCAGCGTGGCGCGCAGGCGAATCAGGCCCACGCTGGCATCGGGCGCAGAAAACAGCTGGCTGAACTCTTCAAGCTCCAGCCGCAGCAGCCATGGCAGCACGGCGTTCTGGCTGCGGTTGAGCGCCACGCTTTCCCGCGCGTTGAACACCGCGCGGCGCTGGCTCAGCCGCTCACGCAATCGCTGGCGCACCAGTTGCGCGGGCGGCATGCTCCAGCGCGCCTTCGAATAGGGACGCAACTGCTGCGCGTCGGCGTAGCCGAGCCGGTACAGCACCGCCATGTTGTCCAGCGCGCCGCCCGAGGTGGCGATGTTGTCAATGGCCAGCGGCGGCAAGGAGGGCAGGCTCGCCGGATGCGTGGCTGACTGGGTGAGCCAGGGGCCTGGCCCGAAGTCGTACATGGTGGCGCGCGTCGGCTTGTCGGGCAGCGCGCAGCCACTCAGTGCGCCCGCAGAAATTACCAAGTAAACAATCGCCAAAACCCAATAGCTACGGGCGTAAACAGCTGCTGCATTAGCAGCAATCTGGGTGAATTTCGAAAAACCTAGCGTCATTCTTTAACTCCAGTTGCGGAAAAACCGGCCTCGCCCGGGCCGGGAACTGGCGGGCCATTGCCAAAAATCAGCGACTGCGGGTTGTCGTCCACCGCATTCACGGTGCGCCGCAGCTGGCGCATGGCGCGTGCGGTTTCATCGGCTACCTCGCCCAGCTTGGGCAGCGTGCCCGCACTGAAAGTTTCCACTCCTGCTGCCAGCGCCGTGCCGCCTTGCGAGAGCTTGTCGAGCGGCCCGCCTTTTTCATTCAGCTGCTGTGCGGTGGCGCCGACCTTGTCGCTGGCGGCTTTTACCGATTTCAGGGTCACGCTGGTCTCGCGCGACAGCGCCGGCAAGGCAGCAACCGTGGGCTCCAGCCCTTTGGCGACGCGGTTGAGGCTGCCTGCCGCTTCGCTGAGCTGCGTCACGGCCACGCTGACGGCTTGCTGGTTCTCGTCGGAAAGCAGCTTGTTCAGCCGGATGCTGGCCTGCTCGGCCTGGTTGAAAATGACTTCACTTTGCTTGAGCAATTTGTCGAGCGTGCCCGGCTTGAGCGGTATGCGCGGCGGATCGTCGTCGTTGGGTACCAGGCGTGCTGCGGATTCGTCATCGTTATCGAGCTGTATAAAGCCCAGCCCTGTCACGCCCTGGTAAGCCACGGTGGCAAAGGTCGATTGGGTCACTGGCGCGCTGCGGTCTATCGAGACTCGAATCAGTACGTTGCCCTTGACCTTGGTATCAAAGCCAATGAGTTCGACCTTGCCGACAGGCACACCGCGATAGCGCACGGCGGCCTGCGGCTGCAGCCCCGAAACAGTTTCGCTGGTGCTTATTTCATACAGGTCGCGCTGACTACTGTCGCGCGTCAGCCAGACTGCCAGCAGGGCCAGCAAGGCGGAGACCAGCAGCACAAATGCACCGGCGACCAGGGCATGAGCTTTATTTTCCATGTTTAAGACCTTTCTAATTCGGGCCAGGGGAATGTTTCAACAGCGCCATGGCGCGTTGACCCCTTTCGCCGAGGAAAAATGCCTGGATAAAAGGATGGGAAAAGGCCACCACTTTTTCAGGCACATCGTTGATGATGACCTTCTGTTCGGCCAGCACGGCAATGCGGGTGCTGAGTTCAAACAAGGTGTCCAGATCGTGCGTGACCATCACCACCGTGAGCGCCATGTCCTTGTGCAGTGAACGCAGCAGCGTGCAAAAACCATCAGCGCTTTCCGGATCCAGCCCGGACGTGGGTTCGTCGAGCAGCAGCAGCGGCGGATCCATGATCAGGGCGCGCGCCAGCGCCACCCGCTTGATCATGCCACCCGACAAGTCGCTCGGCATCTTATCGGCCACTTCCGGGCCCAGGCCCACCATTTGCAGCTTGACCATGGCGGCATCACGGCTTAACTCGCCCGGCAAGGTCCGGAGCTCACGCAGCGGGAAGGCAATGTTTTCCAGCACGGTGAAGGCTGAAAACAAGGCGCCGTGCTGAAACAGCATGCCGACCCGCCGCGCCGCGCCGCGCTTGCCCAACTCGGCGGCCGGTTTCCCCAGTACGGTAATCTCGCCCTGGGTCGGCGTTTCAAGTCCCAGCATCTGGCGCAGCAGCACCGTCTTGCCGGTGCCCGAGCCACCCACCAGCGACAACACCTCGCCGCGCTCGACCGTCAGGTCCAGCTCCTTGTGCACGACCGATTTCGTGTCGCCGCTCTGGAAAATGGTCCACAGCTTGCGGATTTCAACGACAGGATCGGCCATATCAGATGCCCACGTTCTTGAACAGCACGGCAAAAAGTGCATCGACCAGAATCACCACGGTGATCGACGTGACCACCGAGGCCGTGGTGCCCTGCCCGAGGCTCTCGGTATTGGGCTCGACGCGCAAGCCATAGTGGCAGGCCACCAGCGCAATCAGCAAGCCGAACACGATGGACTTGCCGGTGGCCAGCGTCAGGTTGGCGACCTTGACGGCAGCCGGCAGCGACTGGATGAAAAACGAGGGCGTCACGTCCATTGAAATATCGGCGGCCAGCATGCCACCCAGCAATGCCGCAAGTGTGGTCCAGAGGCTGATCAGCGGCATCACCAGCGCCAGCGCCAGCGCGCGCGGCAAGACCAGCCGGAAACCCCGCGCAATGCCCATGACGCGCATGGCATCGAGCTCTTCGGTGACCCGCATCACGCCAATCTGCGCCGTAATGGCCGAACCGCTGCGCCCGGCGATCAGGATGGCGGCCAGCACCGGTCCCAGTTCCCGGATCAGCGAAATGCCCAGAATATTGACGATGAAGGCGTCGGCACCGAACTTGCGCAGCTGCTGCGAGGTCAGGTAGGCCAGCACCACGCCAATCAAAAACCCCACCAGCGCCGTGATGGGCAGCGCGGTGGCGCCGATGTGATACAGGTGGCCGGAGAAATCGCGCCAGGGGCCTTCTTGCGGATGCCGGGCCAGTCGGAGGATGTCGAGCAGCAACTGACCGACCATCCGCACCAGGCCTTTGGCGTGGTCGACCAGCCCAAGCGCCCGGCGGCCCAGCAGGGCGATGGGTTCTGTCCAGTCCGATGGGGCTGCCTTTGGCGGACTGGCCGTGAATTTGGCGACGGTTTCGAGCATCGCACGCTGACTCGGCTCAATCTGCAGCTGAGTTGGCCAATGGCGGCCCCAGTGGTTCCACAGCACCTGGGCGCCGAGGTAATCGAGTTTTCCCATCGCGGCCAGATTCCACCGGACCGCGTGATCCTGACGGCGCAGGCTCTGCAACTGCGCCGTCAGCGCATCCCACGCCGGCTTGCTCGTCATATCCGCCGCCGTCCACGCCCCGCGCACGGCCACCACCCGGCCGTCGGGCGTGTCCTGCAGTTCAATTCGGGGGATGGCGTCTTCCATGAATAGGAGCGAGCAAAGGCGTGAGTCGGTCCTGCAAAAGCAGCCGCAGCGTTCAGTTAAAAACAGCCATGGTAACTGCTGAACACACAATTGCCGACAGGCCCCAGCGCTCTATCGACCTGGTCCTACAGTCGACCGACGCCAGCAACGCCCCGGCTGCGCCGAGTCGGAGCGGGCTGCGGCGGCCAGGCGCTGCAATGGCAAGCGGGTCATCCCCGTCGTGTGAATGATCAGTTTTTGCCACAAATTGAACTGGGTGAATGTGCCAGGAGCCTGTCGGGCGTTGGACAGCAACGGCACGATGGAACGATACTACCGTGAACCGGCCAGAGTGAAAAGATGCCGCCGAAAACCGCCAGACAAGAGACACTTATGGAAAACGAAACTCTAGTTTTTGACACCATCATCATTGGCGCGGGCAGCGCCGGTTGCCTGCTGGCCAACCGCCTGAGCGCCGACCCGTCCAAGCGCGTGCTGCTGATTGAGGCGGGCCGCAAGGACGACTACCACTGGATTCACATTCCAGTGGGCTACCTTTACTGCATTGGCAACCCGCGCACCGACTGGCTCTACAACACCGAGCCGGATGCGGGCCTCAATGGCCGCTCGCTGCGCTACCCGCGCGGCAAAACGCTGGGCGGCTGCTCCAGCATCAACGGCATGATCTACATGCGCGGCCAGGCCCGCAACTATGACCAGTGGGCGCAGCTGACGGGCGATAGCGCCTGGCGCTGGGACAACGTGCTGCCCCATTTCAAGCTGCATGAAGACCACTACAAGGGCGCGGACGCGATGCACGGCGCGCGCGGCGAGGCCCCAGAGTTGATGCAGGACCCGCTCAACGCCTACCAGGAATTACTGCGCCAGAACAAGGCGGGCGGCGAGTGGCGCGTGGAAAAGCAGCGCCTGCGCTGGGACATTCTGGATGCATTTGCCGAGGCGGCCCAGCAAGCCGGCATTCCGGCGACCGCCGACTTCAACCGCGGCGACAACGAAGGCGTTGGCTACTTTGAAGTGAACCAGAAAAGCGGCTGGCGCTGGAACACCGCCAAGGCTTTTTTGCGCCCGGCGTGCGATCAGCGCCCCAACCTGACGGTGTGGACTTCCACTCAGGTCGTGCGCCTGCTCTTTGACAAGCCATCCGGGGAGTCGCTGCGCTGCACCGGCGCCGAGGTGGTGCGCAACGGCCAGCGGCTGACGGTGAAAGTTGCGGCCGCGCAGGGCGAGGTGATCTTGAGCGCTGGCAGCATCGGCTCGCCGCAGATTTTGCAGCTCTCGGGCATTGGCCCGGCCACGCTGCTGCGGCAGCACGGCATTGCGGTGCTGCAAGACCTGCCAGGCGTGGGCGCCAACCTGCAGGACCACCTGCAAATTCGCACCATCTACAAGGTGCAGGCTGACCAGGCAACGAAGCACTGGGGCCTGTCGCTCAACACCATGGCCAATTCCTGGTGGGGCAAGGCGCGCATCGGGCTCGAATACGCCTTTCGCCGCACCGGCCCCATGAGCATGGCGCCGTCGCAGCTGGGCGCCTTCACGCGCAGCTCAGCCGGGCAACCTTATCCGAATATTGAGTATCACGTCCAGCCGCTGTCACTGGAGGCTTTCGGCGAGCCTCTGCATAATTTCAATGCTTTTACCGCCAGCGTCTGCAACCTCTACCCAAGCAGCCGCGGCAGCGTTCAGATAAAAAGTGGCCGTTTTGAAGACGCCCCCGCGATTGCCCCCAATTACCTGAGCACGCCAGAAGACCGCCAGGTGGCGGCCGACTCGCTGCGCTTGACGCGCCACATCGTCAGCCAGAGCGCGCTGGCCAAGTACCAGCCCGAGGAATACAAGCCTGGCGTGCAGTTTCAATCCGACGAAGAACTCGCCAGGCTGGCCGGCGACATTGCCACCACCATCTTCCACCCGGTGGGCACCACCAAAATGGGTGCCAGCGATGATGCGCTGGCCGTGGTGGACTCGCACCTGCGCGTGCGCGGCGTGCGCGGGCTGCGCGTGGTCGATGCCGGCGTCATGCCCCTGATTACCAGCGGCAACACCAATTCACCCACGCTGATGATTGCCGAGATGGCGGCGCAGTGGATCGTCGCAGGGGTTTGACGGCGGTATTCCCTTGCAGGCACGGCTGCCTCGCTCAAAGTGCGGGCGATTCAATACCCACCTCAGGGGCTCAAGCCCGTGGCGCTGAGCGCATCGGCTCGCCGGAAAATCTATTGCGGCGCCGGCCGGATATTGCCGTAGCCGAGCAGCAAGTTGCCGCAGCCGCGGCGCGGATCGGCGTCGCCCGCAATAGATTTGCCCGGTCGGCAATGACGCCCTTTCCTCAGATCGCGGCCGCGGGGCTGTTCGGTCACGATGTTAAGTTGCAGGAGCAGGGGTCCGTGCCGCGATCTGCGGTGGCCATGCAAGAATGATCGCGCCTTGGAAGGCGCTCCTGCGGACAAGGCCTACGCGGCCAGCTCGATAAATCTCTGCGCCAGCTGCGGCCCCCTGCCCGCTTCCTCGTGCTTGAAGAACACGAAGGCTTCCCGCCAACTCTGCTGGCGCACCCGCTTCGCCCACGCCTTCAACGCCGCATCGTCATAGTCAGGCCGCCGCAGTCGCAGGTAGCCCCAGTCCGCAGTCGCCACGACAGCCACATCGAGATCACTCTCGGCATCGGCGATGCACAGTGCCGACTGATGCGCGTGCAGCAGCGCGAACACCTCGTCGTCGAACCACGATGGATGGCGAAACTCGAATGCCGCACGGGGCTGCGGCGGCAGCAGCGCCAGGAATGCGCGCAGCCGCGGCACATCCCTTTTCAGGTTCGGTGGCAACTGGAACAGCAGCGCGCCCAGTCGCTGCCGCAGCGTCCTGGCGACATCGAGCAGGTACGCCACCGAATCGCCTGAGTCCTGCAGCCGCTGCAGGTGCGTGATTCGCTGCGACGCCTTCAGCACGAATCTGAAATCGGCCGGGACCTCGTCCGCCCACGCCTGCAGCAGCGCCACCGTGGGCATGCGATAGAAGGTAGTGTTGATTTCGACGGTGCGGAAATGCTCGCCGTAAAAGCGCAGCATGCGCTTCGCGGACAGGTCTGCGGGGTAGAAGCTGCCTTTCCACGCCTTGTAGGCGTAGCCGCTGGTGCCGACGTAGAGGTTCATGCTT
>MERZ01000347.1 GCA_001770785.1 Burkholderiales bacterium RIFCSPHIGHO2_12_FULL_61_11 | reverse complement strand
GCAGGCGGGCGGCATCGCGCGTGAGGCCGGCGCAAAACTTGTCATTCCGTTCCATTTTTCGCCACGCTACGCAGACCGCGAGGCCCAATTGCGCGGGGAGATCAAGGCGGCATGGGCCGGCTTGCCGTAGCCACGGCAACCGTGCGATGCCGCTGCGGCATTGCGGTTGAGAAAGATCAATGCATGACGCGGGGAGCTGCTTAGACTGCCCATGTGAATCTGACGCTGCATCGGCTACATCCAGGTGGCAGGCATTTGTGGGTTGGGCCAGAAGGAAGTGATTTCCGAGATAGCGGCGTTCCTGAAATAGGTTTTGATTGCCATACACAGGCAGAGGGCTCATGATTCATCCGGAACAAGCTGCGAGAACGGACTCACGCCCCATATTCGAGGCACGCGGTCTGACCAAGGTCTACCAGATGGGCGAGGTTCAGGTGCAGGCCTTGCGCGGGGTGGATCTGGATCTGTACGCCGGTGAGTTCGTGGTGTTGCTCGGGCCATCGGGAAGCGGCAAGTCGACCCTGCTGAACATCCTGGGCGGGCTGGATACGCCGACCGCCGGGTCAGTGCGTTATGCCGACCATGACCTGAGTCTGGATGATGACGCTTCGATGACCCAATATCGCCGCTCGCACGTCGGCTTCGTGTTTCAGTTCTACAACCTTATTCCCAGCCTGACCGCGCGTGAAAACGTGGCCCTGGTCACCGAGATATCCGAGAACCCGATGACGCCGGAAGAGGCGCTGGCGCTGGTTGGGCTGGACCAGCGCATGGACCATTTCCCGAGTCAAATGTCGGGCGGCGAGCAGCAGCGGGTGGCGATTGCTCGAGCGGTCGCCAAGCGCCCGCAGGTGTTGTTGTGCGATGAGCCGACTGGTGCGCTTGACGCCCAGACCGGCGTGCTGGTCCTCGATGTGATCGCGCGGGCGAATCGGGAGCTGGGAACGACCACGGTGGTGATCACCCACAACGCAGTGATCGCCGCAATGGCCGATCGCGTGGTCTATTTCGGCGATGGCCTGGTGGCGCGTATTGAGCGCAATGAAAGCAAGAAAAACGCCTCGGAGCTGAACTGGTGAAAGCACTCGACCGCAAACTCTGGCGTGACCTGTGGCAAATGAAGAGCCAGGCGCTGGCCATCGCCCTGGTGGTGATGTGCGGTGTCGGCACCTACGTCATGTTCCTGACCACGTTGGGGGCGCTGCGTGCAACCCAGGACAGCTATTACCGCGACTACCGTTTCGCCGAGTTGTTCGTCACCCTGAAGCGGGCACCGGAGTCATTGCGCCAGCGCGTGCAGGCGATGGCCGAGGTGAATCAGGTCGAAACGCGGGTGGTGGCGCTGGTGCGCCTGGACATGCCGGCATTCGCCGAGCCGGTGACGGCGCTGATGGTGTCGGTCTCCGACAGCGGCGTGCATGGTCTGAATGCGCTGCATCTGCGCCAGGGGCGGCTGCCGGCGCCGGGGCGGCCCGACGAGGTGGTGGTGAGCACGCCGTTTGCTCAGGCGCATGGCCTGCAACTGGGCGACCGCTTCCACGCAGTGCTCAACGGGCGGCGGCAGGCGCTGACCCTGGTGGGCAGCGCGCTGTCGCCGGAATTCATCCAGCAGCAGCGCCCCGGCTCGGTATTTCCCGACAACAAGCGTTTCGGCGTGATGTGGATGGCGCGCCGTGCCCTCGGGCAGGCCTACGACATGCAAGGCGCATTCAACGATCTGACGCTGAGCCTGCGCGCCGGCGCCGATGGTCAGGCCGTGATCGACCGCGTCGACGAACTGCTCAAACCGTATGGCGGGCAAGGCGCCTACCTGCGCAAGGATCAACGCTCGCACCGCTTTCTCAACCAGGAACTCGAGCAGCTCGGCACCCTGGCGAGCCTGTTCCCTGTCATGTTCATGGGCATCGCCGCCTTTCTGCTCAACGTCGTGATCGGTCGGCTGGTGGCAATGCAGCGTGAGCAAGTCGCCACCCTCAAGGCCTTTGGCTACAGCAATCTCGCCGTGCTGTCGCATTACCTCAGAATGGTCGCCGTGATTGTGGGCGTGGGCATCCTCAGCGGCACCGCGCTGGGGGCATGGCTGGGCCAGGCGCTGTCGGGTATCTATATGGACTTCTATCACTTCCCTTACTTGAAGTTCAGCCTTCAGCCCGCCACGGTGCTGCAGGCTGCGCTGGCCAGCCTGCTGGCGGCCGGGGCGGGAACCATGTTTGCGGTATGGCGGGCCGCCACCTTGCGACCTGCACAGGGCATGCGTCCCGAGCCACCGGCCAGTTATCGCGAGACCTGGTTGGAGAAACTGGGCCTCAAACGCTGGCTGTCGCAACCGACTCGCATGATCATCCGCAACATCCAGCGCCGCGCGCTGAAGTCACTGTTCACTGTGCTGGGCATCGCACTGGCGTGCGGCATCATCCTCACCGGCCTGTTCCAGCGTGACACGGTGAGCTATATGCTCAACATCCAGTTCGGCATGGCCCAGCGCGAGGACCTCTCGGTGACCTTCACCGACCCCACGGCCTACCGCGCGCGTTTCGACCTGCTCGGCCTGCCGGGGGTGCAGCATGTCGAGGTGTTCCGGGCCGTTGCGGTGCGGCTGCGCCATGGGCACCTCAGTTATCGCACCGGCATTCGCGGCGTCGAGCCGGGCGGCGACATCGCTCGTCTGCTCGACGCCGACCTGCGGCCAGTGGCCTTGCCGTCCGAGGGCATTCTGCTCACCGACTTTCTTGCCAGGATGCTCGATGTGCGCGTCGGCGATCGCGTGGTGGTGGAGGTGCTGGAAGGCAATCGGCCGGTGCGCGAGACGACGGTGGCCGGCCTGGTGCGGGAATATCTCGGGGTGTCGGGCTATATGGATCTCGCCGCGCTGAACCACTTCATGCACGAAGGCCCAACCCTCTCCGGCGCTTATCTGAGCGTCGACAGTGCACAGCTGCAGTCGCTGTATGTACGACTAAAGGGCATGCCGCGCGTCGCAGGGGTTGCCGAGCGGGTACAGGAGATCCGCAATTTCAACCGCGTGATGCAGGAGACCATGCTGTTCTTCACCTACGTCGCCACCGTGTTTGCCGTCATCATCGCCTTTGGCGTTATCTACAACAGCGCCCGCATTGCGCTGACCGAACGCGGGCGAGAACTCGCCAGCCTGCGGGTGCTGGGTTTCACCCGCGCCGAAATCGCCTACATCCTGCTCGGTGAACTGGGCATCTTGACCCTGATTGCCATCCCGCTCGGCCTGTGGCTGGGTGAATGGATGTGCTACTACATTGCGCGCACCATGCAAAACGACCTGTTTCGCGTGCCGGTGGTGCTGGTGCCGCAAACCTATGCGTTTGCCGCGACCGTGGTGCTGGTCTCCGCGGTGCTATCGGGCCTGGCAGTGCGCCGCCGATTGGATCAACTTGACCTGGTTGCCGTCCTGAAGGCGGCGGAGTGACTCTATGAAAATCAGCGTGCCATGGCGTCGCCGCATCGTGCTGGCCCTGATCGGCGTCCTCGTCGCCTGGGGGCTGTTCCAGGGATTCCGACCGCAGGCGGTCGAGGTTGACCTCGGCACCGCGAGCCGCGCACCGCTGCGGATCACCATCGAACAGGAGGGTCGCACGCGGGTGGTTGACCGCTACCTGGTCACCGCCCCGGTGAATGGCTACGCACGGCGCATCAAGCTCGACGTGGGCCATGCCGTTGAGCGAGGCGCCACGCTGGTCGAGCTTGAACCGCTGCGCGCCGAGGTGTTGGATGTGCGCCGTCGCGCCGAAGCCGAGGCCCGTATCGCCGCAGCCGCGGCCAGCGTCAGCGCCAGTGAGCAGCGCGCCAACGCCGCCGCGAGCAATGCCAACTTGGCGCAAAAAGAACTCCTGCGCGTGCGCGCATTGCGCCCGGCAGGGTTTGTTGCCGCCACGGCCGAAGACCGGGCCGCCAATGAGGCCGAGCGCAGCGCGGCGGAACTGCGCTCGGCGCAATTTGCTGTGGCCACCACGCGGCACGAACTCGAAGCGGCCCGCACCACCCTGAAATATGCCGCCAGCGCCAGCAGTGCTGAACTGGTGGCCGTCCGCGCCCCGGTGGCCGGACAAGTGCTCAAGATTCCGCGCAAGAGCGAAGGCACGGTGGTCGCCGGCCAGCCGCTGATCGAGATCGGTGACCCGCGCGCGCTGGAAGTCGAGGTCGACCTGTTGTCAGCCGACGCCGTGCGCATCCATCCCGGCACGCGCGTCATTTTCGAACGCTGGGGCGGAGAGGGCACGCTCGAAGGCGTGGTGCGCGTGATCGAGCCCACCGGCTTCACCAAAGTCTCTGCCCTCGGCGTGGAAGAACAGCGCGTCTGGGTTATCGTCGCCTTCACCTCACCGACCGACCAATGGCAGCGCCTCGGCGACGGCTACCGCGTCGAAGCCAGCTTCATCCTCTGGGAAGAAAACGACGTCCTGCAAATTCCCGCCAGCGCATTGTTCCGCGACGGTGACGGCTGGGCCGTTTTCGCAGTCGAACAAGGCAAAGCCGTCAAACGCCACGCCGAGATCGGCCAGCGCAGCGGCCTCGGCGGACAGGTGGTCTCCGGCATCAAGGCGGGTGAACAGGTGATCGTCCATCCGGATGATCGGGTGCGGGAAGGGGTGCGTGTGATGGCGAGGTAGCCATTTCCATGCCTTCCTGCACGTGTCGCACCCTCATTTGGTGTCAACCATTGTGGACTTTCTCATGCATTTCCGTCTTGCCGCTGACGCCGTCCTCCTGCTCCACCTGGCATTCATCCTGTTTGCCCTTTTCGGCGGAGTGCTCGCCGTGTGGTGGCGCTGGATGCCACTTGTTCATCTTCCATTGGCGGCCTGGGCGTTCTTTGTAGAGCTGACTGATCGCATCTGCCCCCTCACCTATCTCGAAAACGACCTTCGCATCAGGGCAGGTCAATCTGGCTACACCGAAAGCTTCATCGAGCACTATCTCCTTGACATCATTTATCCTCCAGGCCTGACCCGCGAGGTTCAGTTCGTCCTTGCTGCCACGGTCGTTGTCATCAACATCGCTATCTATCTTTGGCTTGTCCGTCGCCGGCCGCCTCGACATGGAGGCGTAGCCTCTCAGCGCGGCGACAGGCATCGTTAGTGGCTGTGCTGACCGACGCCATCCGACCAACACCCGTCAATTTCGACTGCCTTCATGCCCTTTAAGCGGCTGGCAGAATGGCGAAAGGTAATTTGCCCGCGGTTCAACCGGAGAGACATCGATGCCACGCGTTGCGCCAAATCGCCCTAAACGACTTGAGGACCTTCCCAATATTGGCAAAGCCATAGCTGCCGACCTAAGGCGGGTAGGCATTCACCAGCCCGAACAACTTGCGAAGCTCGACCCGCTTGAGACGTTTCGCGAGTTGTCGGCAGTCATGGCGCAACGTCCTGACCCCTGTGTTCTTTACACCCTGATGTCGGTGCAGCATTTTTTTAAAACCGATGAGGTACTGCCTTGGTGGAACTTCACTGCAAGGGGCAAAGAGTTGCTGCAATCAACAAAAAAGCAAGGTCCAAGCGCCACCTGATTTACCGTTGACTGATCTGCACCACCAGCGCCACCGGAATCCAGCCCGCGCAGGTCGCCACAATATCCCAGATGTCAGCCGTGTTCGTGTCCCGGTGATAGGCGTCATAGAACTCTCTGCCGGCACCAGCCAGCAGCACAGCGGCACCAGCCACGGCAAGTGAATCGGTAACGACGACGACCAGGGCCGTTATCAGCGCGCCAACCGCGAAGTGAAGCAGTTTGTCGTAGGGGATCTTCATGACGTTCCTTGCACCCTCAGCAATCCCGGAGGCGCCATCACACCAAACGGTTCATCAGTCGACACATCGGACTTAGCCCAAGTCCCGACACTGCTTGGCGTTGATTCCGGCGGCCGGCGACATTCCGGAATACCTCAAGACCGACCTCTTGCTAGAGGCCAGGCCTGAATTCTCGCATGCGAGAATTCTGAAATGAAAAACCATGACATCGCCATCTTTGGTGCCGGAATCGCCGGCGCCTCCCTGGCTTGGCGCCTGGCCGGGCAACGCAGCGTAGTGCTGGTCGAGCGCGAGGCCCAGCCCGGTTACCACGCTACGGGTCGCTCGGCCGCCATGTTCATGGAAAGTTACGGCCCACCCGCCGCGCGGGCGCTGACCCGTGCCAGCCGGGCGTTCTACGAACATCCGCCTGAAGGCTTTGCCGCCACCCCACTCATGCGGCCCCGGGGTGCGCTGTACCTTGCCACTCACGGCCAGGAAGCGCTGATGGCGCAAACCCGCGCCAAACTCGCCACCAGCTGCCCCGGCCTGCAGGTGCTGGACGCCCGCGCCACCTTGGCCCTTGCGCCCTGTCTGCGGTCCGAAATAGTCCATGGCGCCCTCTACGACCCCGGTGCCCAGGACATCGATGTGCATGCGCTGCACCAGGGCTTTCTGCGCGGCTTGCGGCAGCGCGGCGGCGAGCTGCGGACCAGCGCCACGCTGATCCAGGCCAGGCATGACACACAGGGCTGGGCACTGCAGTTTGCCGATGGCCAAACGCTGCAGGCGCGCAGCGTGGTCAATGCCGCTGGCGCCTGGGCCGACGAGTTGGCGGGCCTGTTCGCGGCTTCACCCATCGGACTGGTTCCGCACCGGCGCAGCGCCTTCACCTTCAAGCCGCCCGAGGGGGTGGACAGCTCCGGCTGGCCCGCCGTGATAGGCGTGGATGAAAGCTATTACTTCAAGCCCGACGCCGGCCAGCTACTGGGTTCGCCCGCCAATGCCGACCCCACCGCGGCGCACGATGTGGTGCCCGAGGAACTGGACATTGCCATGGGTATCCACCAGATCGAATCGGTCTCCACGCTGCGCATTCGCCGCCCCACCAGCACCTGGGCCGGGCTGCGCTCGTTTGTGCCCGATGGCGAGATGGTGATCGGCTGGGACGATGCCTGCCCCGGTTTTTTCTGGCTGGCGGCGCAGGGCGGCTATGGCATCCAGAGCGCGGCCGGCGCCAGCGCGCTGGCCGATGCCCTGTTGCGTCACGTAGCCTTGCCGGCCGAATTGACCCAGCACGGCGTCGAGGCGACCGCGCTGTCACCGGCCCGCCTGCGTTGATATCCGGATACCAGCAGGTCTACGTCTGCGCGATGGAAGTGGCTTAGTTTCGCGACGTCATCAATCGCCCCTTCTTCAAGATACATCATGAAATCCCAGTCTGAGGCTTCGGTTGAAGTTTTATTGGCTCGTGAGCCAAAAAGCCAGACTTCGCGAACGCTTGACGTAGCATCGATGATAGAAGCAAGCCATGATTCAATTTCGACAGACCACATTGAAAACCCTGTGCAAGCGTGGATCGCTAACGAATGGACGTGACCTCCCCGGCCTGAATCAGTCGCACGTTGTGGGACATGCGCTCTACGGCATCAAGTGTCTTTACGGATGGTCCGAATTTCTCAAACAGCCAGTTAAGTCTCTTTGGCCTTCAATACCAAAGAATCAAAGATTCAAAAAAACAGATTTATTGGCCCGTTCCTTCGAATCAATATTCCGATTCTTGGCCCCCGATGTGTAGGTCAGGTAGCACCTCGATGCCGGACATGTCCGGGCGCTTGAGGTCGATCAACGCCACGTTCACAAAAGCGCGCTCTGCCTCCGCTATTGCCTCAGCCCCGGTTTCTGCGGTCGCCACCTCATAGCCCTTGAGGCGCAGGATGTCGGAGAGCGTCTTCCTGAGATTCGCATCGTCGTCCACCACCAGTATTCTGGGAATATTTTTCATTTGGAAAGCACCTCACTGGCCAGAATCTCGACACGGTTCCGGCCCTGCGCCTTCGCCCGGTAGAGCGCATCATCCACCCGCTTCAGCAGTGAATTCAGATCATCCTGCGGCTCGAACACGGCGACCCCGAAACTGACCGTCAGTTTGTCAAGCTTATCGAAGTGATGCCCGGCGATTTCCAGCCGCAGCTTTTCAGCCGCATTCCTGGCCGCCTCTATGTCCGATTGCGGCATCAGCACCATGAACTCTTCCCCGCCCCAGCGCGCCACGGCATCAGTGGCGCGGATGTTTTCCTTCACCAGGCCGGTGAGGGCCTGCAACACACAGTCGCCGACATCGTGCCCAAAGGTGTCGTTCACGCGCTTGAAATAATCGAGGTCGTACATGGCCAGCGACATGGGCGTGCCATACCTCTTTGCGCGATCCAGTTCTCTCGCCAGGATCGAGGAGAACTCCCGGCGGTTGGCGATGCCGGTGAGGCTGTCGGTGGTGGCGAGGAGATAGATTTCTTCCTCGGCCCGCTTGCGTTGGGTGATGTCCAGGACGTAGATACGGATGAGGCCCACCTCCCGAACGTAGGAAATACGCAGCTCATAAGTCGCCTCGCCGACCTTGGCCTCATGGGCTGCCTCTCCCGGCTGCTTGCCTTGCCACAGAGCGGCGATCAGCTCCCCCGAGCCATGCAGCAAGGGATGCGACTGGCCCATCGCACTCAACTCGGGAAACAGTCTCTCGGCTGCCGGGTTGAGATAGGTCACCTCCCCGGCCGGGTCAAGTTCAATCACCGGGCTGGGGAGCAAGCGGGGAAAAGACGCCAGGCGGAGGATTTCCTCTTGCGCCTGCTTGCGTTCGACGCCGTGCCTGATTTTTTGCAGCAATTCATCCATCCGGTACGGTTTGAGGAGGTAGGCAAACGCCCCCCGCCCGGTGGCCTCGATGGCGGTGTCCATCGAAGCGTGCCCGGTCAGGATGATGGCCTCCGTCAACGGCGAGATGGCCTTGATGCGCGCCATGACCTCAAGGCCGGACATGTCCGGCAGCATCAGGTCGATCAGCGTCAGGCTGAACATTTCCCGCTCCGCCGCCGCAATAGCTTCTGCGCCGTTGACGGCGACAGTCGTTTCATAACCTTTAACCTTCAGGATGTCGGCCAGCGTTTTCCTGAGATTCGGGTCATCGTCCACCACCAGGATTTTTTCTTTTGCTTTCACGATTCTTCTCCGGCTATGTCGAAATCAGCAAGTTTTGCAGCTTCTTGATCCGAATTTCCTCGATTAACCGGAACAAGTCATCCATTTCCAATGGCTTGTAAAGGCAGGTGTAGGCGCCGATCTTGCGCGCCTTCTCAATGGAATTCGCCATTTCCTCGCGGTAACCGGTCACCAGCACCACCGGCTTGCCCGGGTATTTGGCCCGGATCTCCTTCAGCACATCCACGCCGTTCACTTCCCCCAGCTTGAGGTCGAGGAGGACGATGGCAAGCTTGTAGTTATTTTCCAGATGCCCCATCACACGGCGAGGTTCGGTTTCCGTTTCGACCTGAAAACCTCTCAGGGTCAGGATGTCCTTCAGTGTCTTGCAGAATTCGGGGTCGTCGTCCACCACCAGGATGCTCTCCTCCTGGCGCAGCAGGGAAAGAAAGGAAAGAATCATGGGAAAGTTGAGCGGCTTGCTCAGGACGGCATAGGCGCCGGCGCGTTTCGCCTCCTCCATGAGATCGTCTGTCGCGTAGGCGGTGACCAGCACGATAGGCAGCGCCGGAACGATCTCCTTCATCCGTTTCAGCGCCTCGACACCGCTGATGCCGGTCATCTTGATGTCCATCAGCACGCAATCCGGCGGATCGCTCCTGACCTTCTCCACCCCCTCCTCGCCCGAGTAGGCGGCAGTAGCCTCATAGCCCTTGATCTTCAGGATATCGCAGGTCGTCTTCACGATCCGCCGGTCGTCGTCCACCACTAGAATTTTCATTACTTTTCACCCGTTCATTTGTTGGCCAAAAATCGCCCTGCCCGTAACTTACAAGCTAACTGCTGCCCGGCAGCGTGACGGAAAATGTGCTGCCCTTGCCCGGCGCACTGTCCACCGCCACGCGGCCGCCGTTGGCCTGCGTCAGGTTCTTCACCACCACCAGCCCCAGCCCGATGCGGCGCGCCTTGGTGGTGAACATCGGCTGGAACAGCCGGGCCTGTTGTTCCGGCGCAATGCCGCTGCCGTTGTCCTTGATGCTGACCGTCACGGTTTTCGCCGTCGGGTCTTCGTCCGCCCTGATTTCCAGTACACCGCCAGCCGGCATCGCCTCCACACCATTGGTGATCAGGCTCCAGAACACCTGGCGCATTTGCACCCGATCAACCCGGATAGCTTGAATCGTTTCCGGAATGTCCAGGTGGATGGTGACGGAGGGGGGAACATTGCACTTGCGCACGGTCTGTTGCAGCAACTCGGCAACATTCACCATTTCCGGATGCGGCGGCTTGGTGCGCACCGCATCCAGCAGGTCGGACACGATGCGCTCCGCATCCGCAATCTCGTCCCTGATGATGCCGAGATATTCCTTGGTGGTTTCATCCGCATCGGAAAGCGCGGTCTGCAGGAAGTACACGGCATTGTTCATCACGCCCAGGGGGTTGCGCAGCTCGTGCCCCACCGTGTCCGCAATTTGCCCAAGCAGTGCCAGCTTCTCCTTGCGCACCAGTTCGTCCTGCGCTTCAAGAAGTTGCCGCGTCCGCTCCTGCACCTTGATTTCCAGTTCTTCGTTCAGCTTGCGGATTTCTTCTCCTGCCTGCTTGCGCTCATTCAAATCGACTATGGCGCCGAGAAAAAGCTGGTACATGCTGATCAGCAATCCGATAAGGGCGCAAATATAGGAAAGCTTCTTGAGCAAATGGGCGGTGTCGAACATGCCGTCATACAAGCTGCCTGAAAACGACATAAACATGACCTGTCCCATGAAACCCACGATGATCGACAAAATAAGCCAATGCTCGAAGGCGTCGCTCTTCCAACGGCCTTTGTGCAGATAACCAATCAGGGCCAGGAGGAAGAAACCGGCAGGGATAAACTCCTGCGGTCGCGGGAAAAAAAGCTTCGGGTAATAGGCCGGCGGCAGGGGCACCAAGGCAAAGAAGATAAAGCATGTGAGCGCCAGGCTGGCGACGATTGCATAGACCCAGCGCTCACTGACACGCCCCGCTTCCCCCAACATGGCTTCTCTTCTCCAGAAAAGCCAGCTCAGCCACAGGAGTATCGAGAGTAACAAACGCGAAGCGAGCCAGCTCCAGGGAACGAGCGACGGCGGAGCTGAAGGGAAGTTCGCTTCAAAAAATGAGGAGGTAACGATCGCATGGTAGCCATCGAGCAGACTCGTAGCCAGGAAGCCGATGCCGACAAAGAGGAAGGTGTTGTCTTTCTTGCTGTAAAAACGCACCATGGCCAGGATGCTTACGTTTAACGCGAGAACGGTCGCGATCGTCTCCATCAAAGTGTGGAGTTCCCTGCTGCCACGCCAAGAGGGGTCCCGTAAAAGGAAATAGCCCAGGAAGAGAACCACAGCGGTTCCCAAATAGACTCGCTTCCTTTCGGTTACGACATCACCATTCCGTGCTGAAACCATTCACTACTCCTTCAACAGTACCGCGTACATGCCTGGCAGGATTTTCGGCACTTCACGCCTTGACCGGATACCCTTCTGCGTTCGGGCCGCCGACGACCACTCGCACGTTTCAACCGACGCTCACAAAAACCCCTATGGGTCTTGCAATGTTCACGCGACCTGCAGTGTGATGGAGAACGTTGTCCCCTTGCCCGGTTCGCTTTGTACTGCCACCGTGCCGCCGTTGGCCTGGGTCAGGTTCTTCACCACCACCAGCCCCAGCCCGATGCCGCGCGCCTTGGTGGTGAACAGCGGCTGGAACAGCTTGGCCAGCACCTCCGGCGCCATGCCGATCCCGCTATCGCGAATGCTGACCGTCACCGTCTGCGCCGCCACCTCTTCAGTCGCCCGGATTTCCAA
This sequence comes from Burkholderiales bacterium RIFCSPHIGHO2_12_FULL_61_11, assembly GCA_001770785.1. Lineage (GTDB taxonomy): Bacteria > Pseudomonadota > Gammaproteobacteria > Burkholderiales > Burkholderiaceae_C > Polaromonas. The sequence goes on along the minus strand of MERZ01000347.1, from coordinate 5,301 downwards.
GGTGCCTCCTTGCGGCATGGCTTCGACCCCGTTGCTGATGAGGTTGCGAAACACCTGATGGATTTGCATGGCATCCACCCGCAAAGGGTGAAGCGTTGCCGGAATGTCCAGCTTGACGGTGATGGAGGAAGGTATGACAAGTTTGCCCAGGGTCTGCTCAAGCAAAGCCTGCAGGCCCACCCGCTCGGGTTGCGGCGGCTTGGTACGTACGGAGTCCAACAGATCAGACACAATGCGCTCGGAGCCGGCAATCTCGTTCTTGATGATGTCCAGATATTCCCGGGTGGTCTCATCCGCGTCCGACAGCACAGTTTGCAGGAAATAAACAGCGTTGCTCATCACGCCCAGCGGGTTGCGCAACTCGTGCCCCACGCTGCCAGCCACCTGCCCCAGTATCGCCAGCTTCTCCTTGCGCACCAGTTCCTCCTGGACTTCTAGCAGTTCGCGCGTCCGTTCCTCGACCTTCGACGCCAGTCCGGCCTTTGACACGGTGGTTTTCTCCAAATTCTCCATCATGGCGTTGAAGGCCGTGGCAAGTGCACCGAGCTCATCCTTCGAGTAGGTATTCACCCGCCGGGAGATATCTGCACTACGCCTTACCTCGTCTATCGTGCCAACCAGTTTTCCCAATGGCTTCGTTACGAAAATGGAAAGAAACACAAGCAGCCCAACCACAGCGGTCGCTATGGAAGCCGCTCCGGTGACGACGCCGAAAACGGCCATTTCCCTTGTCTTGTTGACGACGAGCGCGACGGGAAAGCCTACCGCTACGCTCGCCACGTATTCTCCGCGCAAACCGGCGACCGGAATCATCGCGACGTAATATTCCGCTCCCTGCTCGGAAGAGACCACAATGCCCTCTGCCCGGGCTTTCAATGCGCGCAGTATGGCGGAATCCACCACGGCCTGCCCTTGTTTCGCAGGGTTGTTATGGAAGAGGATCGTGCCATCGCCTCCGACTACCATGGCATAGCTGATTCCCGTGTATTCCTTGACGATGTCCTGGCATTGCTCCTCGAACCCGGTCAGTTCCTCCACCTTGATCCCGAATTGGATCAATCGGTCCAACTGGAGCTTCAAGCCCTTGCCGATGGCGAGCGAGCGCGACTGCAGGGCATCGGCATAGGCCCGCCTGAAGGCGTAGTCGCTGGTAACGACCGTCACCCCAATGGCCAGGCACAGGATACCCGCTGCAATCAGCGTCACCTTCTCCCGGATGCCGACCTTTATTACTTGTCCCACTCAAATTTCCGGACCACCTCCGCCGACAGCAACACGCCGCTCTTCACCTTGATCCCCAGCTTGGCGGTTCTCGCCAGATTGACCACCGGAAGCCCCTTGACCGTCGGCTTCATGTCAAAGCTGGCCGGGCTTTTCCCCTCCACCAAGATGGCGCGTGCCATCCGCCCGGCGGCCAGTCCCTGCTCACGCTCGGACACCGTGAAGGAACAAAGCGTCCCGTAATAGACGCGGTCGAGCCAGAAGCTGAAATCTGGCAGGCGGCTATTTTCGGCCGTCCATTTCAGCACTTCCTGATACGGAACATTCTTGCCGTTCTCATCCTTGAAGTTGAAGATGCCGATCAGTGCAATGGCGTCGGCCTGGCCGGGGTATTCCCGGATCTTTTGCTTGAACTCCTCGAAAGTGTGAATCACGTCCCACGCCACGAACTGGACACCCGGCAGTTCGCGCTCCTTCTCCTTCATCCTTTTCATCACCGGGTCCCACATCGAGGCGTCGTCGAACACGGCAACAATGCGCTTGACGTCCGGCACAATCGCCTTGAGCAATTTGACCGACTCCACGAAGTGCTCCTGCTCGAGCACCCCTGTGTTATTCCTGCTCCCGGTAAACCCGTAAAGCTTCGGATCGGCATTCACGCCGCTGAAGACAAACGGCGTGTCCTTGTTCACGTAGTATTTCGCGACATATTCCTGAGCATCATCGTCGCTCGTGTAAACCAGGTCCGGCTTCCACTCATCAATCAGGTCTCTGGCTTCCTTGCCCTTTTTCTCCTTTGCCTCGGTGCTGCTATTTTTTTTCGTGTTCATCTGGAAGACTCTATAGTCGGTGGGCACACCCTGCATGGCTTCCTGGAAGCCCTGGAGTTGACCGTCTGTCCATCGCCACGGCGAGTGGAAGCTCATGATATGCAGTACCTTGTATTTCCCCTCATGCACAGGGGGTGCCGCGTAGCCGTTTCCAGAGAGGGTCAAATTGATCGCAAAAACGCTTGCGACCAGGTACAGGATGGTTCGAATATTCACGTCTATCTCCTTTGGGGTTATCCAGTGTTACTTTCCAGTTAAAGCTTTTCAGGTTTTAGCGGACCGGTCAGGGTGAGGAATACACCCTGCTGATCGTGGTGATGCGCGATGCCGTTGTTTCAGACATAGGCATCCTTGCAACCAGGCAGCGGCCCGGTGCCCGGCGGGAAAACTTCCCAGCAGGGCTTGCCCAGCGCTTGGGCCCCGGTCACGCCGGCTGCGCGGCAATAGGCGCGGTTGGCGAGCAACACGCGGAATTGCGTATCGTGGAGAAACGCCGGGTCCTCGATGGCGTCAAAAACATAGCGCCAGATTTCGGGGTTCATTGCCATGTTCTTCGGTTGGGCGGTGCCCCCCGCGGTTTGATAGTTTTCATTTTGATCACCCCAGTCGCCCTTATCTACTTTGGACTGAATGTGGCCGCCTACGGCCATTCATCGTTCCTGTAAGCTGCCGTTGGCCTGACTTCGCCCCCCGTTCAAGTAACACGGGGGCTATGAATACAAAGGGCATGTTAAGCGCTTTCCTGGCTTTCCGATATCCCCAAAATGGGGGGGCGGGGAAGATTCAGGCATCGCGGGGCGTGCTACGCAGACAAGTATGGAGCCATTCAAAGCGAACAGGGGTCGCAGGCTCGCCACTGAAAGCCGGAGAAAAACTGCAGTGCCGCGTGCAGAGTCAACTGCAAGACATCGCCAACGAGAGTGACTTGGCGAGGTCATTCTTTCGCCATCCATCTGTCTCCTATATTTCTGACTTATGAGTAAAAAAGCTGACGAATCATATCCTGAAACATCATCAGCACCGCAAAACCCATCACCGCCCCAGCCAAACCAGGTGGTCTTGAGGCCCGAAGTGAAATTGCCCATCACCGATTTTTTTCCGGCCAGCAGCATCAGGCCGACCATGATGGGCACCGCCACCACGCCGTTGATCACGGCACTCCAGTACAGCGCTTTCATCGGGTCGATGGCCGTGAAGTCGAGGCCGGTTCCTACCACGGTGGCGAGCGTGATGATGGCGTAAAAACGTTTGGCTTCAAACCACTGCCGCTCCAGGCCTTCGGGCCAGCCAAATGCTTCGGCCACCGCATAAGCCGCTGACGAAGCCAGCACCGGCACGGCCAGCAGGCCAGTGGCGATGATGCCGCCGGCAAACAGGGCAAACGCGAATTCACCGGCCAGCGGGCGCAGCGCCTGCGCCGCCTGCGCAGCGGACGTGACGTCGCGAATGCCGGCCGCATACAAGACGACGGCACCCAGCACCATGATAAAAAATGCGATGGCATTGGAGAAAAACATGCCGACGTAGGTGTCGCGCTTGACGCGCCGCAAGTCGCTGCGTATTTTCGTTTCACTGCCCTGCCCTTTGCCCTTCAGCCGCAGCTCTTCAACTTCCTGCGAGGCCTGCCAGAAAAACAGGTAGGGTGAAATCGTGGTGCCCAGCAGCGCCACAATCATCATCCAGTCACCAGTTGCAGCGCCTCGCCCATGGCGGCAATATCGGCGGCGATGTTGATGGTATTGGCAATCACCAGCAGCGCCACCATGGCCATCAGGAAAGACTTCGGCGTGTGCTCGCGCAGGTTGGCGGCCACGCCTTTTCCGGCGACGCGGCCGATTCTCGCGCTGACCAGTTGGATGGCGATCATGAAAGGGAGCGACAAAAATACTGTCCAGAGCAAGCCCGTGCCAAACTGCGCGCCGGCCTGCGTGTAGGTGGCAATGCCCGACGGGTCGTCATCGGCGGCACCCGTGACCACGCCCGGGCCGACATGGCGCAGGAAGGAGGGAGTGCGTTTGAACATGGCCGGGAGACTAACACAGTGCGGCGGCCATCATCCCGCCCTTAAAATTTAAGTAGAAACAGGCTACACCCAAATAATGACGGGCGCAAGCAGCTATACAATCAGTAGCGCTCTGAAATCATTCACATTGGTGTGCGTCGGCCCCGTGACGAACAGATCGCCGATCCCGCTGAAGTAACCGTAGGCGTCGTTGCGGTCCAGGTAGTGGTCGATTTTCATGCCCGCCGCCTGCGCCCGCTGCAGCGTATCGGGCGCCACAAAAGCGCCCGCGTTGTCTTCAACGCCGTCGATGCCGTCGGTATCGGCCGCCAGCGCGTACACGCCGGCTTGCCCCTGCAAGGCCAGCGCCAGCCCCATGCAGAACTCGCCGGCCCGGCCACCTCTTCCGCGCTTCTCGCGCTGCGCGCCTTCGGGCTGCTTCTTGATGGTGACCGTGGTCTCGCCACCGCTCAGCATCACGCAAGGCTTCTGGAAAGGCTGGCCCTTGCAGGCCACGGCGCGGGCCAGTGCCGCGTGCACCTTGCCAACCTCGCGTGACTCGCCCTCCATTTCATCGCTCAGGATGTAGGCCGCCAATCCGGCGGCTTGGGCCGCCGCGGCCGCCGCCTCCAGGCTTTTCTGCGGCGTGGCGATCAGGTGCACCTGATGACCACTGAAGGCGGCGTCGCCGGGCTTGGGGGTTTCCAGTGCACCACTTTCAAGCTGCGCCAGCACGGCGGCCGGCACCTCAATACCGTAACGCCTGAGGATGGCCAGCGCGTCGGCGCAAGTGCTGGCGTCGGGCACGGTCGGGCCACTGGCAATGAGGGACGGGTCGTCACCGGGCACGTCGCTGATGGCGAGCGTGACCACGCGCGCGGGCGCGCAGGCGGCGGCCAACCTGCCGCCCTTGATGCGCGAGAGGTGCTTGCGCACACAATTTATCTCGGAAATATTCGCGCCGCTGTTAAGCAATTCTTTATTGATGCGCTGTTTTTCTTCCAGGGTGAGACCCTCGCCGGGCAAGGTCAGCAGCGCCGAGCCGCCGCCCGAGATCAGGCACAGCACGAGGTCGTCTTTCGTCAGGCCTTGCGTGAGCGCCAGGATGCGCTGCGTGGCGGCCAAGCCAGCCGCGTCGGGCACCGGGTGCGCCGCTTCAGCGATCTCGATGCGCTGCTTCAGGCCGGCGGGCCGCGGCGGAATGTGCCCGTAACGCGTGACGACCAGGCCTTGCAGCGAAGCGTCAGC
>MERZ01000346.1:861-1333 GCA_001770785.1 Burkholderiales bacterium RIFCSPHIGHO2_12_FULL_61_11 | reverse complement strand
GGCCCCACTCCGCCGCCATCACCTTGGTCATGTGGATCACAGCCGCCTTGCTCATGCAGTACACGCCGATCATGGGCATGGTGCGCAAACCGCCGGCCGAGGCAATGTTGACGATGCGGCCGCCCGTGAAAGTGCCTGGCGCCGAGCCCTTGTCGCGGGCCAGCATGCGCTTGGCCACTTCTTGCGCGGTGAAAAACGCGCCGCGCGTGTTGGTGTCAAAGACGAAGTCGTAGCTTTCGGCTGTGACGTCTTGCAGGCGCTCGGTGGTGCTGACGCCGGAGTTGTTGATCAGGATGTCGATGGCGCCGACTTCGGTCTCGGCGTGGGCGACGGCGGCGCGGATGCTGTCGATGTCGGTCACGTCCATGCCCACCACGTGCGCGTCGCCGCCAGCGGCTTCGATCTCGGCGCGCAAGGTTTTGAGGCGTTCGATGCGGCGCCCGGCCAACACCACGGCAGCTCCGGCCTGCGC
>MERZ01000346.1:0-826 GCA_001770785.1 Burkholderiales bacterium RIFCSPHIGHO2_12_FULL_61_11 | reverse complement strand
TCTCTCTTGGGGTTTTGATGGGTTCGATGCGGTGGAACCTTAGCACGCGACACCGCATCTGGCCTCGAAATGCAGATTTTCGAACGATCGTGCTATTTTCTTGCAAAATGGAATCGCATCACGTTTTAGAATCGCGCACTCAGTCCAGAACACAACAACATTCATCCGCCCAGTAGAAGGAAGCACGATGACGCCCCAGGAAATCCTTGCGCAGTTTGGCCCACGTGAATCGATGGAATACGACGTGGTCGTCATCGGCGCCGGCCCTGGTGGTTTGGCCACGGCCATTCGCCTGAAGCAGTTGGCCGCCTCCAGTGGCAAAGAAGTCTCGGTCTGCGTGCTCGAAAAAGGCTCCGAGCCTGGCGCGCACATCCTGTCGGGCGCCGTGATGGACCCACGCGCCATCACCGAACTCTTTCCCAACTGGAAAGAACTCGGCGCGCCTTTGAACCAGGCCGTCACCGCCGACGAAGTGCTGTTCATGACGAGCGAAACCGGTGTCTTCAAGACACCGCAAGCGCTGATCCCCAACAACTTCCACAACGAAGGCAACTACGTCATCAGCCTGGGCAATGTGGTGCGCTGGCTGGGCCAACAGGCTGAAAGCCTGGGCGTGGAAATCTTCCCCGGCTTTGCGGCCGCCGAAGTGCTCTACAACGATGATGGTTCGGTCAAGGGCGTGGCCACGGGCAACCTGGGCATCGACAAGTCCGGCCAACCCACCGACAACTTCCAGTTGGGCATGGAACTGCTGGCCAAGTACACCATCTTCGCCGAAGGCGCGCGCGGCCACCTGGGCAAGCAACTGATCAGCAAGTTCAAGCTG
>MERZ01000345.1:14901-17615 GCA_001770785.1 Burkholderiales bacterium RIFCSPHIGHO2_12_FULL_61_11 | reverse complement strand
CCTTGTTGCACGTGGCCGGGCTGGGGGTCAGGATCACGCTCGCCCGCAGGTTGGGTTCTTTCACGTTAATCAAATAGAAATGAAAGTCAAAGTGGGGCGCGTCGTAAACGCCCGGAGGGATATGTCCCTTCGGGTTCCAGTCAATCACTACATGGTTATATCCGGCGATTGCAGCTTCCTTTGGCAGCGATAACACGTATTCCCACCCGTCCGCGTTACGGGGTGGTTCCGCTGGCAAACCAAGCAGGGCGGCCTCTGACATCCTCACACCGATGGCAGTCGGCCCCCCATTCGCGTCGAGGGTAATGAACGCATGGCCGCGGCCTTCTCCTATGGCTTGCGACGGTCCGTCGTATGTCCCCGCTTTGGAGGCCAGCTTCCGGAACTCCGCACATCCCAGGAGTGAGATCGTTACCACCGCGGCAAGAACCACCCTTGCCAATCCCGTGACAATCATCTTGTGATTCAGCATTTTGTTTCCCCTTGTCTCAGTACTCATTTTCATTTTTTTTTTGGCATAACGGCCTCAGTGGCCGCCGGAGGAGCACAGCGAAGTATCTGGAGCCTGTTGTTGGGTTATTTTGAGCATGTGATCCAGACCAGGCAAGGGCCAAATCTTGGGAAATTGTTATAGATTCGCATTATTTGAAAAAAAGACATCCATGAACGAAGCCACTCAATTTCCCCCTCTGCCAGACCGTCTATCAATTGATGCGCGCAGTCCCTATCACGTCGCTGCGGTGTTTGAACATGACGTTGGTATTCGATTGAATGACAGGGAGCGTTCGGATGTCGAGGAGTACTGCATCAGCGAGTGCTGGGTTAAGGTGCCTGCGGGCAAGACGCTGGATCGCAAGGGCAAGCCGCTTTTGATCAAGTTGAAGGGCAGAGTCGAAGCATTTTATCGATAAGTGGCTTCTATTCGCCAAGGCCTGAATGCCTATCCACGCACTGTCGAAATATCTTACAGAATGTGGATGCCCCATACTCCATACTGATCTAATTCATTGATTTGACAGTGATTCTCTTTTTGGCGTGCATATTGCTTTCCGTCCGCTGGGCGGTTAGTTTTTGCCTCGGCACCCATAAAAGGAGACAAGATGAAGCTTCGAATTCGCGGGTTGTTGCTTGCCGCATTCCTGACGCTGCTCGCACCCGTGGCAGCCCATGCGAGCCTGCAGACGCTCAGCAATCTATTTGTTTTTGGTGATTCGCTGTCCGATGGCGGCAACTACAACGGACCAGGTGGGCCGGGCACATTTCCACCCCCTCCTTATGTGGGTGCCCGTTACTCCAATGGGCCCACTGCCGTGGAATACCTTTGGCAGGCTTACAACCCGGGCAACACCAGTTTCAGCCCTTCAAACTTTGGCGGCACCAACTACGCGCTGGGCGGTGCCACCACGGGGGCCTTCAATTTCAATTCCATCAATCCGAACGTACCGTCAGCGCTACAGTCTTGGTTCGCGAGCCAGGGATGAGTATCCAGTCAAGTGACTCAGTTTGCCGGCGGGTGTAACGGGTGTTTCAATCCGGCCGACTCCCTATTCGTCGTCTGGGCTTTTCCCGACGACGTATTTTCCAACGTCTTGTTCAATCTTGAACCCTTGGACTTGATCACCAACGGGGTGAACAATATCCTGGGTGCCATTCAGGCGCTGGCCGCCGAGGGCGCGCAGCACTTCCTGATTCCCAATATGGCGGACCTTGGCATTTCGCCGGAGTTCCGAAATACCCCTGACGCCGCGGGTCTCACAGGTCTCACGGCGGCTTTCAACTCGGCCCTGGCTATTGCCCTGACCGCGCTTGACCAGGCAATGAATAACGTGGAGATCACGCAGTTCGACGTCTTTGGTATGGTGAACAATGTGATAAATAATCCCACACAATACGGGTTCACCAATGTGACCGACAGTTGCGTTGCCAACCTTCTCAATGGCCAATGCGACCCGGATACCTGGCTGTTCTGGGACGGCGTTCATCCTACAACGGCGGGCCACGCCTTATTCGGTGCCCAGTTCGCAACTGCCGTGCCTGAACCGGCCAGTCTTTGGCTGATCGTCACCGCGTTGGCTTTGCTGGCCAGCCGACGGCGCCCGCAGACACTTCGCCGCGTCGACTAGATGCTCGACCTCGCGGCGACGCGCTTCGACCCGCGTTGTGCTACCTGGCCAGCAGTGCGTTGATCTGCTGTAAATCATCCGGCGTCAGCGTGCCACTGGCCTGGCGCAAGCGCAGGTCGCCCAGTAGCACGTTGTAGCGCGCCTGCGCCAGATCGCGCTTGGTCTGAAAGAGCTGGCTTTGCGCGTTGAGCACGTCAATATTGATGCGCACCCCCACCTGGTAGCCGAGCTTGTTGGCATCGAGCGCGCTCTGGCTGGACAGCTCGGCCGCCTCCAGCGCCTTGACCTGCCCCTGCCCCGACAGCACGCCGAAGTAGGCGGTGCGGGTGCTTTGGGCCACGGTGCGACGTGCGCCTTCGAGGTCGCTGCGCGCCTTGTCCCTGAGCGAGAGCGTTTCCCGGACGCGGTTTTGCGTGGCAAAGCCTGCAAACAGCGGCACATTGAGCAGCAGGCCGACGTTGCTGGTGTTGGTACGGAAAGATGCGGTGGTTTGCGAAGTCGCGCTGCCAGTGGGGTTGCGGGCGACGTTGTAGCTGGCCGTCAGGTCCAGCGTGGGCTTGTGGCCGGCTTCGGCTTTGTTGACCTCAAGCT
>MERZ01000345.1:0-14879 GCA_001770785.1 Burkholderiales bacterium RIFCSPHIGHO2_12_FULL_61_11 | reverse complement strand
GGCTCTTGGGTTGTGATTCGGTGATGCCAACCAGTTGGTCGAGGGCGATTTTCTTGACGTGCAGGTCGTTTTCGGCAGCGATTTCCTGGGCCCTCACCAAGTCAAAGCGGGCCTGCGCTTCGCGCGTATCGGTGATGGTCGAGGTGCCGACTTCGAAGTTGCGTTTGGCAAAGGCCAGTTGCTCATCGACCGCCGCCTTTTGCGCCTGGACAAAGCTCAGCGTGTCTTGCGCGGCCAGCACGTCAAAGTAGGCTTGGGCTGTGCGCACGATCAGGTCCTGCTCTGCCACGTCAAGCTGGGCTCTAGCGAGGTCCACCTGCTTGAGGCCTTGTTCGTAGGTGGCCCAGTTGGCGGGCCGGTACAGCGGTTGCGATGCGCTCAACGTTGCATTTTGCGAGTTGAAGCTGCGGTCCGTCGGCGGATTGGTGTTCTCGAAACCGATGCGCGACACGCCGGCAGCCAAGCCGGCGCTCGGCAGGATGCCGGCCCTGGCCTGGTCGGCCCTGGCCAGGTTGGCGTCGTATTGCAGCTTGGCCGACTGGTAGGTTGTGTCAAAAGAGCGCGCTGATTCATACAATTCCACCAGGCTCTGCGCTTGCGCCAAGGGGGCAAGCACCATCAGCGCCGAAGCGATGGCCATCGACAGGGGCAATCCCGAAAGATTTTTCGTCGGCAGTTTTTTGGTCGTGGTCATAAGGGTCCGGAAGGAATGGATGGTTTAACGAGTGAACGAATCAGCAAAACAAAATCAAGCGGTGAAATCCGCGGCGCCTCAGTAAAGCGGCACCGAGGGATCCACCTGCTGCGACCAGGCGTCAATGCCACCCCGCAGGTTGACCACTTTGGTAAAGCCGCTTTGCGCCAAATAATTGGCCACCTGCTGGCTGCGCATGCCGTGGTGGCACAGGCATGCGATGGAATGGCTGGTGCCGTGGCTGACCTGCAGTTCGGCGAGGCGCGCCGCAATCTCGCGCATGGGGATGTGGACCAGCATGAAACCATCTTCCTTCACCCATGCCGTCTGCAACTCCCAGGGTTCGCGCACATCGAGCACCACCGGCAGGGCCGCGGGCATCGCAGCGCGGGCGCTGTCGCGCCAGACCTTGAAATCAGCAGGACTCAATTGAGAAATCATCAGCACAGGCTTTGAGACGATGAATTTCAGAAGTCGAACTTCGAAGGCTCGGGGAAATTGAGCAGTCGCGGCGCCACGGTGTCCCAGGCCTGCGTCGTGCGCCAGGCGCTCTCAGCCACGCGCGTGACCAGGGTGGCGCGCATCATCGGTTCAAAGCCGACGATGGCGCTCAGGCGCCCGCCAATCTTGAGCCGGGACAGCAGCGCCGCCGGAATCTCGGCGACTGAGCCGCTGAGGGCAATCACGTCAAACGGCCCCTGCAGCGGGTCATTGCCTGCCGCTGCCGATGCCAGGTCGGCGGCGCCATCGCCGATGCGCACTTCACAGTTGTAGATGCCGGCTTTTTGCAGGTTTTCACGGGCGCTCTGGGCCAGCGTGGGCTCAATTTCAAGCGTGATGACCTGCTGCGCGCGGTGCGCCAGCAGGGCTGCCATGTAACCCGAGCCAGTGCCGATTTCCAGCACTTTTTCATGCTTTTGGACGGCCAGATCCTGCAGAATGCGCGCTTCTACTTTGGGAGACAGCATGCACTGGCTGGGGTTTTGCTGCGGCGGCAAGGGAATTTCCATGTCCACAAACGCCAGCGCCTTGTAGGCCGGCGGAACAAAGTCCTCGCGCCTGACCAGGGCGAGCAGTGAAAGGACCTGGCTGTCCAGCACTTCCCAGGGGCGGATTTGCTGCTCGATCATGTTGAAACGGGCTTGTTCGTAGTTCATGTTGGACCTGTTGTTGTTGAGTGGAAGAAATGAAAAGGACGGCATCGAGAGAAGCCCTTATTTTAGACGTGGCGCGTGGCGCTGTTTGCGCTGGCCTCGTCCGCTTGAGCCGGCGCGCCAGCGTGCGCTTTCTTGCCGAACAGGCGTTTGAACCACTGGGCCAGATCGTCCATGTAGCAGTAGGTTACCGGCACTACCACCAGCGTCAGCAGCGAGGAGGTGATGACGCCGCCAATGACGGCCTGGCCCATGGGGGCGCGCTGCTCCGAACCCTCGGTCAGGGCAAAGGCCAGCGGCATCATGCCGAAAATCATCGCCAGCGTGGTCATCAGGATAGGGCGCAGCCTGACCTTGGCCGCTTCCAGCAAGGCTTCGCTGCGCTCCATCCCTTGCTCGCGCATGCGGATGGCGAAATCGACCAGCAAGATGGCATTCTTGGTGACCAGGCCCATCAGCATGACGATCCCGATGATGGAGAACATTGACAGCGTGGAGCCAAACAGCAGCAAGGCCAGCACCACCCCGATCAGCGTCAGCGGCAGCGAGGTCATCAGCGCCATCGGCTGTAAAAAGCTCTTGAACTGGCTGGCCAGAATCATGTAGATGAACAAGACGGCCATCACCAGCGCCGAGATGGCGTAGCCAAACGATTCCGCCATGTTTTTGGCGGAGCCGCTGAACTGGTAGCGGTAGCCCGGCGGAAAATGAAAGCCTTCCAGCACCGCCTTGATGTCGTTGGACACTTCGCCGGCCGATCGGTTGTAGACATTGCCGTTGATGGCGACTTCGCGCGCGAGGTCGCGCCGGTTGATCTGGTTCGGACCGGTGGCGGCCTTCACGCTGGCGACCTGGCTGAGCCGCACAATGCGCGCGGAACCGTCGGCGTTGCTGCCCAGGGCGCTGCTGGTAAAAGGCAGGCGCTCCAGGTCCTGCGCCGAGTTGCGGGCCTCGGGCGCGAGGCGCACATTGACATCGTAGGTCTGGTCGTCGGGCGCGCGCCAGTTGCCCACGGTTTGCCCCGCCACCAGCGTGCGCAGCGAAGCGGCAATCTGCGCCACCGACAGTCCCAGATCAGAGGCGGCATCGCGCCGCACGGCCACTTCAATCACTGGCTGGTCCGCCTTGCTGCTGGAGTCCAGGTCCACCAGGCCGGGGATGTGCCGGATTTTTTCAGTGATGAGGCGGCTCAAGCGCTCGAGCTCCTTCAGGTCCGGGCCCTGCAGTGAAAACTCGACCTGCTTGTTGCCGCCCACCGCGTCGAGCAGACCGACGTGGGTGACGGTAATGCCAGGCACCTGCTTGAGCCGCTCGCGCAGCACGCCCGACATCTCATCCACGTTGCGCGTGCGTTCCTTGCGGTCGACCAGGCGCACATACACGCTGGCCGACATCTTGCCAGGCGCGTTGCCGGTGTTGAGGGTGGCCAGCGTGTACTTCACCTCGGGAAACTCGCGCAAGATGGCTTCAACTTGCCGCGCTTTGGCTTCAGTGGTTTCCAGCGAGGAGCCCACTGGCGTGTAAAAGTTGAGCGAGGTTTCCGAAAAGTCGGCCTTGGGGACAAACTCTGTGCCCAGCAAGGGCACCATGACAATGCTGGTCGCAAAAATCACCACGGCGAGCGCCAGAGTGGCGAGTTTGTGAACCAGCGACCAGCGCAAGATGCCCTGATACGTGTGGCTGAGGGATTCAGTGGCGTGGTCAAACCAGCCGGTCACGCGGCCTATGCTTTTGTCGTAGAAGCTGACTGGCGCACGGTGCTTGCCCTGCGCTTCAATGGATGGGTCGTGCCAGAGGCTGGACAGCATCGGGTCCAGCGTGAAGCTGACAAACATCGAGATCAGCACGGCCGCCACAATCGTGATGCCGAACTCGTGGAAAAACTTGCCGATGATGCCGCCCATGAAACCAATCGGCAGAAACACCGCGACGATGGAAAAAGTGGTGGCCAGCACGGCCAGGCCAATTTCCTGCGTGCCATCGAGCGAAGCCTGGTAGGGCGTTTTGCCCATCTGCACATGCCGCACAATGTTCTCGCGCACCACAATCGCATCATCAATCAGCAGGCCCACGCACAGCGACAGCGCCATCAGCGTGATCATGTTGATGGTGAAACCGAACAGGTTCATGAAGAGGAAAGTGCCGATGATGGAAATCGGCAGCGTCACCCCAGTGATGACCGTGGAGCGCCATGAATTGAGAAACAAAAACACGATCAGCACCGTCAGCAGCGCGCCTTCCAGCAGCGTGCGGCGGACGTTTTCAACCGCCACGCGAATCGGCCGCGAGCCGTCGGCAATCAGCTCAAGGCGCGCGCCTGGGGGCAGCAGCGGCTGCATTTCTGCGATGGCCTGGTTCAGCCCGTCGACCACGCCGATGGTGTTTTCATCCTGGGCTTTTTGCACACTCAGCAGCAAGGTGCGCTGGCCGTTGAAAAGCGCCAGGCTGTCGAGTTCCTGGGCACCGTCGGCAATGCGGGCGAGCTGGCTCACGGTGATGGCCGTACTGCCGCCCGATGCCAGGCTCTTGCGCGCCACGATGATCCGGCCAAAGTCTTCGGGCCGCTTCATGCGGGCATCGATTTTGACCACGCGCTCCTGGGTCAGCGAGCGGATGGCGCCTACCGGCAAGTCCTGGTTTTCGCTGCGCACCGCGTTGACGACCTGCTCGGCCGTGATGCCGAATGACTCCAGGGCTTGCGGATTGAGGTAGATGTTGATCTCGCGGCGGGTAGCCCCCACCAGCGTGACCGAACCCGCGCCACGGACGTTTTCAAGGCGCTTTCTCAGCACCTGGTCGGCCCAGCTGGTCAGTTCCACCGCGTCCATTTGCTTGCCTTTGCTGGCATCGGGCAACACCGCGACCGACCAGATGGCGCGGCTGGCCGGGTCAAAGCGCAAGACGCGCGGCTCTTTGACCTCTTCGCGCAAGGTCGGACGAATGGTCGAAATTTTTTCACGCACATCTTCGGCGGCCCGGCGTCCATCGACATAAAGCTGGAATTCGATGATGACGATGGACTGGCCCTCGTAGCTGCGCGAGGTCAGGGCGCTGATGCCGGCTATCGAATTGACGCCTTCTTCAATCTTCTGGGTGACTTCGCTTTCAACGATTTCGGGCGAGGCACCCGGGTAATCGGTGGTGATGACCACCACCGGAAAGTCGACATTGGGGAACTGGTCCACCTGCATGCGCTGGTAGGAGAAAAGCCCGAGCACCACGATGGCCAGCATGACCATGGTGGCAAATACCGGATTCTTGAGACTGACCTTGGTAAACCACATCGTGGGTGGGCTTCAGGGCGCCGGCTTGGCGGGCGCTGGCGCATTCGCCGATGGGCTGGCCTGCTGCGTGGCGCTCATCGGCGTAAACCGGACCCGGGTGCCTTCGCGCAGACGACCGATTTCGCCGCGTATCACCAGCGCGCCTTCGGCCAGCCCCTTGACGGCGACCACCGCTTCGCTGCCCGCCGTGCCGCGCGCCCCGGACTCAACGTCGCGGTCAAGCACTTGCCCGTTTTCAACGGTCTGGACGTAGGGCGCGGGCTTGTCGGTGCGCACTGCGCTGACCGGCACCGACAGCCGTGATGCCCGTGCCGCGCCGATTGTGCCCTGGGCGAACAGGCCCTGGCGCAAGGGCAGCGCATTGGCGCTGCCGGTGTTGTCAATGCTCAGGTACACCAGCACGCTGCGGCTGCCGGCTTGCGCGCTGGGGTTGATGCGAACGACCTGGGCCGAGACGGCTTGCGGGCTGCCTTCAATCTGCAACTCGGCGCGCTGACCCACGCGCACCTCCATGGCATCGCCCGCGCTCAGGGCGGCCTCCAGTTCAAGCCGGCTCAAGTCGACCACCTCGACAATTCTGGCATCCACGCCGACGCGCTCGCCGGGCTGCGCCAGCCGCTGCGACACCTGGCCCGAGATGGGCGCTTTCAGCACGGTGTCATCGAGCGATTTCGTGGCAATCTCGGTGGCGGCCAGCGCCGCGCTGTAGGTGGCCTGCGCGGCATTCAGGTTAGCCAGCGAAGTGTCCAGTGCCGTTTTGGAGATGAAGCCCTGGTTCACCAGCGCCTGGTTGTTGTCGTACTGGCGTTGCGCCACGTCGACTTGCGCTTTGGCTGATTGGGCCTGTTGCCTGGCCTGCCGCACACGCGCGGCATACTCGCTGGCCTCAATGCGGGCAATCAGCTGGCCCGCCTTGACAAAATCGCCTTCGCGCACTGTCAGGCCCTGCAGCTCGCCTGCCACGCGCGCCTTGACCATGGCGGAATTGACGGCCTTGAGTGAACCCGATACCGCCAGGCCCTGCAGCACTTCGCGGGTTTGCGCCTTCACGACGTCGGTGACGGCAAGCTCCACCAGCCCCTGGTCCCTGGCCGCGCTGGCGCTGGCCAGCGCCTGCTGCTGGGCCTTGCGCGCCGAGAGCGCGCGCAGCACGCCGCCTGCCACCAGCAGGACGATGACAAGGGCCACCGCCCACTTGATCCAGCGCTTCATGCTTTTGCCTTCCCGGGGCGTTGAGCCTCAGGCGGTTGGCTCAGGCCATGCAAAATGATGCGCAATTGTGCGGCGATGTATTTTTCGGGATCCATGGCAACATTGTCCGGAACGCAAACGCCCATCGAGTGTTTGGCCAGGATCAGGAAGATCATGGGGGCCACGACGCTGTAAACGGCGTAGTCCAGATCCATCTGGCGGAATTCGCCGCGATCGATCCCGCGCTGAAAAATGCGGCGGATCAGGGCGTGGCCGGGCCGAATGACTTCTTGCTGATAAAAGGCGGCAATGTCCGGGAAATTTTTGGCTTCGCTCACCATCAGTTTGTTCAAGCCCGACGCCCGGGTGGCCCCGACCCGTTCCCACCAACTGTTCATGCAGTAACCCAGCATTTCGGTCGTGCTGCCTTCAAAGGCTTCAAATTCGTCGTTCCATTCCTTGAGGTGGCCGGAAATGTTCTCGCACACCACGGCCTTGAACAGCTCTTCCTTGCTTTGAAAGTAAAGAAACAGCGTGCCCTTGGAAACGCCGGCCCGCGCGGCGACTTCTTCCACGCGGGTGGCGGCAAAACCTTTTTCAACGAACAGGTCGAGCGCCGCATCGAGCAGCTCGCCCGGGCGAGCCTCTTTACGGCGTTCGCGCTTGGCGCTCAATGCGGCGGATTTTTCGCAGAATGATTTGGAAATGGGCATTGTTACTGACTGGCTGGTTAGTAATGTAGCTTCTTACCTTCCAGGCGTCAACCCGGACCCGCAAAGGCCACAAAGTGGGCCGCCGCCCGCGACCTTCAGCCAGCTTAAGTCTGTGCAGAAATTCATCCGTGAGGAGAGCCCCCGTCAGAGGGGGATGACGCGGCCTGCTGCAAGCGCCGCTACTCGCGCAGCACCTTCCGAGAAGCCAGCAGACCGCGCGCAGAGGGCCGCCATTGCAGAAACTCACGCTCAACCGGAAGGGTAAAACCGGTAGGCGCCCGCTGTTTATCGGCTAGAACCCAAGAGTTTGAGAAACCTCAGAAGAAAGCCTGCAGTCCGGTCTGCGCCCGGCCGAGAATCAACGCATGCACGTCATGCGTGCCTTCGTAGGTGTTGACGGTTTCCAGGTTGATCATGTGGCGGATGACGTGGTATTCATCGTGAATGCCGTTGCCGCCGTGCATGTCGCGCGCCATGCGGGCAATGTCGAGCGCCTTGCCGCAGTTGTTGCGCTTGATCAGCGAGATCATTTCCGGCGCATCCCGGCCTTCGTCCATCAGGCGACCGACGCGCAGGCAGGCTTGCAGGCCCAGCGTGATTTCAGTCTGCATGTCGGCCAGTTTCTTTTGAATCAGCTGGGTTTGCGCCAGCGGGCGGCCAAACTGCACGCGGTCCAGCGTGTACTGGCGGGCACGATGCCAGCAGTCCTCAGCAGCGCCCGTTACCCCCCAGGCAATGCCGTAGCGTGCCTTGTTCAGGCAGCCAAACGGGCCTTTCAGGCCTGACACATTGGGCAGCAGATTGGCTTCGGGAACAAACACATCGTCCATCACAATTTCGCCAGTGATGGAAGCGCGCAAACTCATCTTGCCCTCGATCTTGGGCGCGCTCAGGCCTTTCATGCCTTTTTCAAGAATGAAGCCGCGAATCGCTTCCTGGCCGCCGACCTTGCCGTTGGCGTCTTCCAGCTTGGCCCAGACCACGAACAGGTCGGCAATCGGGCTGTTGGTGATCCACATTTTGGCGCCCTTCATGAGGTAGCCGCCGTCCACCGGCTTGGCGCGCGTGATCATGCTGGCCGGGTCGGAACCGTGATTCGGCTCGGTCAGGCCAAAGCAGCCGACCGACTCGCCGGTGGCCAGCTTGGGCAGGTATTTCTGGCGCTGGGCGTCGTTGCCGTAGGCATTGATCGGGTGCATGACGAGCGAGCTTTGCACGCTCATGGCGCTGCGGTAGCCGCTGTCGACGCGCTCGACTTCACGCGCCACCAAGCCGTAGCTCACGTAATTGAGTCCGGCGCAGCCGTAGCCGTCAATGGTCGAGCCCAGAAAGCCCATTTCACCGAATTCATTCATGATCTCGCGGTCGAATTTTTCGTGCCGGGCGGCCATCAGCACCCGCGTCTGCAGTTTTTCCTGGCAGAAGTGATGCGCCGCTTCGACGATGGCGCGCTCGTCATCGCTGAGTTGTTCGGACAGAAAAAACGGGTCTTCCCATTTGAATTTGGTTTTCATGGCGGATGTCCTCGAAGTGGTGGGCAAAGTGTAGTGGGGCGCGGTGGGTTGTCTCGCGCCCCTATTGTTGGGCCGCCATGGATACTTGTCCAATATCAATTACGCATTCAACGATACATTATTCATATTTATGGAATTTCGACACCTGCGTTATTTTCTGGTTCTGGCTGAAGAATTGCACTTCGGCCGGGCTGCGCGGCGCCTGTCAATTTCGCAGCCGCCACTCTCGCTCAACATCCAGCAGTTGGAGGCCTCGGTCGGCGCCCGTCTTTTCACGCGCAGCAGCAAGCAGGTAGCACTCACGGCTGCCGGTCTGGCCTTTGTCCCTGCCGCGCGGGCGCTGCTGGAGCAGGCGGCAAAGGCGGCCAGCCTCGCTCGGGATGTGGGGCAGGGCATGGCCGGCAGCCTGACGATCGGCTTTGCGGGCACCATGCTGTACAGCGGCTTACCGAAAATTCTGGAACGGTTCCAGGCCCAGCACCCCTTGCTGCGGCTGATGCTCAAGGAACTCAGCTCCAGCGAGCAACTGATTGAACTGGCCCATGACCGGCTCGACCTGGGTTTTGTCCACACCACGCGCGTGCCGCCCGAGCTGTCACAAACGCTGGTCGCCAGCCAGCCGTTTGTCTGCTGCCTGCCCTCTAGCCACGCGCTGGCGCGCAAGCGCTCGCTGGCGCTGCGCCTGTTGCAGGGGGAGCCGTTTGCCGTGGTCTCGCGCAGCGTCTCGCCCGACTACCACGAGCGCATTCTGGCGATCTGCGGCGAAGCCGGCTTTTACCCTGAAATACGCTACGAGTTGCGGCACTGGCTGAGCGTGGTGTCGCTGGTATCGCAAGGCATGGGCGTGGCGCTGGTGCCGGCGGCGCTGCGGCAGTCCGCCATGGCGGGAACGGCCTTTGTGCCGCTGGACACTGCCACCACCCCTTACAACACCTACTGCCTGTGGAAGACGGCCCGGGAAAACGCGGCGCTGGCGGCGTTTGTCAATGCCGTGCGCGCGGCAAGCAACCCGGGAAACGACTAAAGTGAGACGTGAAAACCGGCTGGGATCAACCAGCCCAACAATCAATGCGTCAGCAAAGGAATCATCCCATGAATGAATTGCAAACCATCACCCTGGGCGGCGGCTGCTTCTGGTGCACGGAATCGGTGTATGTGCAGGTGCGTGGCGTGATGGACGTGGAGTCCGGCTACAGTAACGGCCAGCTGCAGCGTCCAAGCTA
Organism: Burkholderiales bacterium RIFCSPHIGHO2_12_FULL_61_11; assembly: GCA_001770785.1. Lineage (GTDB taxonomy): Bacteria > Pseudomonadota > Gammaproteobacteria > Burkholderiales > Burkholderiaceae_C > Polaromonas. The sequence goes on along the minus strand of MERZ01000345.1, from coordinate 5,106 downwards.
CGAGCAGGTCTGCGGCGGCCATACCGGGCATAACGAGGTTGTGAAACTCACCTATGACCCGGCGCAGATCAGCACCCGCGAGGTGCTGGAAATTTTCTTCGTTATTCACGACCCCACCACGCTCAACCGCCAGGGCAACGACGCGGGCACGCAGTACCGCAGCGGCATTTATTTCTCAAGCCCCGAGCAGGAAGCCGTGGCCAGGGAGGTGATTGCCGAGATGAGCGCCAGCGGCGTCTACAGCCGCCCCATCGTCACCGAGGTGGTGCCGGTGAGGAACTACTGGCCGGCCGAGGACTACCACCAGGATTTCTTCGAGCGCAACCCGGCTCAAGGCTACTGCATGGCCGTGGCCGCGCCCAAAGTGGCCAAGTTCCATAAGGCCTTTGCGCGGCTGCAAAAGGGGTGACTTGCAGCGTGAGGTGCCTGCCGGGGCTGCGGCTGTGCTGCCCGGTGCCGCCACGCGCTCTGCAATAGCTAGCGCCATGCCATGAGTGGACGGTTAATGCTATATAAAAAATAGCTGCTTGCGCAAACTGCGCGGGGGCCAGAGGCTGGTTTGACTTGAAAATTCGCCGGGTCTTCCCTTGGCGGCCCTAGAATGGCTGACAAAGGAGACGGCATGACGCCAGAACAAAAAGCCAGAGTCGGCATTGATGCGCTGCTAAAACAGGCAGGCTGGCACGTCTGCGATATGGCGCACGCCAACATCCACGCCGCCCGTGGCGTGGCACTGCGTGAGTTCCCCCTCAACACCGGCTACGGCTTTGCCGACTACCTGCTCTATATCGACGGCAAGGCCGCCGGCGTGATCGAGGCCAAGAAAGAGGGCAGCACGCTCACCGGCGTGGAAGTGCAATCCGCCCGCTACGCTCAAGGCCTGCCTTCCACGTTGCCAGCCTGGCGCAGGCCCTTGCCGTTCAGCTACGAATCCACCGGCATCGAGACCCATTTCACTCAAGGGCTGGACCCGCATCCCCGCGCCCGCAGCGTCTTTGCCTTTCACCGCCCCGAAACCCTGGCTGCTTTCCTGAAAGACTTGCCCGCCAAGGGCGGGGAGAAGGGATGGGAATCAACCGCTGCCGTGCACAATGGCGCGGCAACACCCGCCACCGCCAGCGAATCCGGTGCGGCGTTTGCCTGGGCCAGCTCTGCCCACACCTTCCTCGCCCGCCTGCAAAACATGCCCCCGCTGATCGAAGAAGGCCTATGGCCCGCGCAAATCATCGCCATCCGCAACCTGGAGGCCTCGCTCAAAGCCAACAAGCCGCGCGCCCTGATCCAGATGGCCACCGGCAGCGGCAAGACCTTTACCAGCATCAGCTTCATTTACCGCCTCATCAAGTTCGCCGGCGCCAGGCGCGTGCTGTTTCTGGTGGACCGCGGCAACCTGGGAGGACAAGCCAAAACCGAGTTTGACGAATACACCTCGCCCTACAACAACTTCAAGTTTGGGCAGGAATTCATCGTCCAGCACCTGCAAAGCAACCAGCTCGACACCACGGCCCGCGTCACCATTTGCACCATCCAGCGGCTGTTCAGCATGCTCAAGGGCAGGGAGCTGGCCGAGGAAGACGACGAGCAAAGTGTTGCTCGCCTGGAGCAAGTCGCTGGCGGGCTGTTCAGCAAGCCCGAGCCCATTGCCTACAACCCCGCCTTCCCCATCGAGACCTTCGATATCATCGTCACCGACGAAGCCCACCGCAGCATCTACAACCTGTGGCGCCAGGTGCTGGAGTACTTTGACGCCTTCCTCATCGGCCTGACCGCCACGCCCTCCAAGCAAACCTTTGGCTTCTTCAACCAGAACCTGGTCATGGAATACGGCCACCCCCAGGCCGTGGCCGATGGCGTGAACGTGAACTACGACGTCTACCGCATCCGCACCCAGGTCAGCGAGCAGGGCGCGCAGGTGAGCGTTTAGACTTTGAGGCGATCAAGCGCAGGTTGTCGCTTCGCGCCCAGCTTGAGAGAGGTTTCCCATGACACACGTCGCCCGTTATTCCATTGTTCGTTTTCTGCCTTATGCAGAAACGGAGGAGTTTGCCAACGTTGGCATCGTGATGCTTGCGCCGACGGCGCGTTATTTCGATTTTCAGCTGTCCAACAAATGGCGTCGTCTGAGTGCCTTTTTCGACAAGCTGGATCGGCGGGTGTTCGCACAGGGGGTTGCCGCTTTTTCGGAGGAACTCGCCCGAACGCGTGATATGGCCGTGCCGTGGCTTGCCGGTGATGAACAAAGGCTAGACGGAGCTCAACGGATTTTTGACGATTTGGTGCGGCCTCGTGAGGCTCTGTTTCGGTTTTCCTCAGTTCGCGCTGTGATGACCACATCGCCAGAGGTTAAATTGGCGGAGTTGTTCGATCACTACGTGGAGCATGACTTTGCTACGCCAGAGTATCAAGAAAAATTGATCGAAAAAGCGGTGCGGGGTGTATTGTGCCGAGAAGGTTTGGACGCGCGTTTTCACCGTGCAAAGTTGGGGGTGGGTGCATTGCAGTTTGCAGTGCCATTTGCCGAGCTCGATGAAGGGGGGAAAGCTCTGCGCGTCATCAAACCCTTGCACTTGGCCTACGACGATCCGCTTCGCATCCTCGATCATGGCAACCAATGGCTAGGCCGTTTGCGTCATCTGGAGCGTGTGAAGGCCACGCCCAAATCATTGCTGTTGTCCGTGACGGAGCCCCCGGTGGATACTGAGCGCTTTGGTGCATTCGAGGAAGTACGCCGCGATCTGACAAGTCTTGGCGCGGTATTTGCTGCTTCAAATGACGAGCAGGCACTAGTCCGATTTGCGCAGGCGGCTTAGGCGTTTTGTTTATAGCGGCGATTTTTCCCGCTACCGGATTACGACCTGTCGCAACCCGAGCGGGTGATGGTGACACTGCGTGGGCGCATTCTGGACGTGCGATACACCCGGCTTCTGATGGCACAGGGCGAGCTGGATTTGGCCACCATCATGCTGCTGGACAAGGTGCAAAAGGGCCAGCGCATCTCTGCGGATGAGGCCAAGCGGCTCAGGGCGGCCAAGCTGGTAGAAGGGCGCTACCCCAACCTGCTGGTAGCGGGCAGCGTGGCGGCGATGGCAGGCCAGAAGGCGCAGCACATTCGCAACCGGGGTTTTGACAGCCAGTATTACCGCGACATGATCGTGGCGATGGTGCGCGAGCATCAGCCCGTGTCGCGCGAGGACATTGACAAGTTATTGCTGGACAAGTTGCCCGAGGTGCTGACGCAGGCGCAGAAGCTCTCGAAAATTCACAACCTGCTGTCTTCACAGTCAGGAAAAACCATCCGAAACGCCGGGTCGCGGTCGGTTTCGCAGTGGGTTTTGATAGATCAAAAAAACAAGGGAAAACAAACGGGTTAACAAAGGCAGCGTCTCGCGGCCTCAGAAAAACTTGTTTATTTTCAATGGCTTAGGCTTTGTTTGGTGTTTGTTAAACGCTTTGTTTAACAAAGGGTTGCTTGGAAACGGGGCGGGTGAGACTGCTGCCCCACCCGGTATGCCCGGTACTTGCCGTTTTGCCCTTAATGGGTTGTGCGGAAGTGCTTAAACGTAAACCGAGTTTGTCTCGGTGTTTTTTGGAAGACCTATAAAAATCAATGGGTTGCGTGCTTAAAAGCAAAACTGGTCCTGATGTTTGGCCTGCAGCCGAAGGCGAAGGCGAAGTTTATTGTGAATATGCTATCAAAAACGTAGCTTCTTGCGAATATCCCACGGGGGTTACAGCCAGATTTGATGGTAAAAATTAGTTAAAAATCAACAAGGGAGAAAAATGGCACGACGTAAAAAGAACGATCTGGCGGATGCAGTGGTGGAGGCCACTGCGCTTTTGCCCTGGTGGGCGGGGGTGGCACTGGCGGTGCTCAGTTACCTTGTGCTGCATTCGATTGCGCAAAAGCCGTTGACGACGGCGCTGCAGCCCGGGCAGGCAGGGAGTTTTGCGGCAACTGCCATGTGGCACGCGTTCGCAACCATCGGCCAGTACCTCCTGCCTTTGCTGTTTTTGCTGGGTGCCGGTGTATCGGCCTACAAGCGGCATCAGGCCAGGCGTCTGCATGCCGGAGCCGCCAACCGGGCCGATGGCGTGGCGCAAGGAACGTGGCGCGAATTTGAGGTGCTGGTGGGCGAGTATTTCCGCCGCCAGGGCTTTACGGCTTTGGACAACGGCGGTGGCGGGCCAGACGGCGGGGTGGACGTGCTGCTGCAAAAGGGTTCGGACAGATACCTGGTTCAATGCAAGCAATGGCGTGCGCTGCGCGTGGGCGTGCAACCCGTGCGCGAGTTGTACGGTGTGATGGCGGCGCGCCGGGTGGCTGGCGGTTTTGTGGTGACGTCTGGCGAGTTCACCCAAGAGGCGCGCAGCTTTGCCGAGGGGCGCGAGATTCAACTGATTAACGGCAAGACATTGCAGCGTGGCATTCAGGCACAGGCGGTGGTTTCTGGTTCGCCCGCGCCAGCACCGCGCGAGGTGGGCAAACCGCAGCCAGCGGCTCCAGCCGCCGAGGCAACGCCAAGCTGTCCTCTGTGCAGCGCGCCGATGGTGCTGCGACAGGCTCGCCAAGGTGCAGCGGCCGGAAAGCAGTTCTGGGGTTGCAGCCGTTTTGGGCAAACCAAATGCCGTGGGACGCGCGAGCTGGGGTGAAACGCCTTTTTGCGGGATGTTTGCTGTTAAAAACGTAGCTTCTTACGTTGTGAGTACGGAGCTAGATGCTTATTTCATCCTCAAAGAACTTGCTGCGCCCATTGGGGCAGTGGCTGTACCAGTTCCTTCGTCCAAGTCCCTTTGCACAAGGCCACGGCAGAGTGCGTGCCCGGTGTGATGTCATGCGAGTCGTACAAGACGGCAGCGTCGGCTAGCCGCACGGCTTGGGTCAGGTTAGCCAGTGTGCGGGGATAGCGGCCCAGAATGCGATCGGCTGGCACCGGGTGACCGCCTTCAGCGACCCGCTGCGCGACGCGCGCCAGCAAGCGTTGGAGCTGGTCTAGCGCCACAACCAGCAGCATGACGAAAAAGCCCTGCGCTTGGGCTTCTTCAATCAGCGTCAGTTTGGATGCATGCGAGAACACGGTTTCACTCACGAAAGACAGACCCGTGCTG
>MERZ01000344.1:1724-6940 GCA_001770785.1 Burkholderiales bacterium RIFCSPHIGHO2_12_FULL_61_11 | reverse complement strand
TGCGCCGTGATCGGTGTGCCAGGCAAGGCGTGACAACGCAGTGGGCTACTGCCCACAAGGCGGAGCAACGCAGCATGGCGCGTTGAGCATGGTGCAATCGGGCGCATAGCGCTGTCACCCAGCAGGTGAACATGATCGAAGAGGAAAAAGTCAATGTGCATGCGGCCTTCCTGAAGTTTGCGAGCGGTCAACTGCGGTTTCTAGGTTGAATGTCTTGCCTTCAGCGGCCAATTTGGCCAGCAGCGGCGCGGGTTTCCAGAAATTGGCGTCGTCCAGCGGGTTTTGCGCAAAGCGGTGCATCGCCTGCACCACGTTGAACAGGCCGACCTCGTCAGCGTACAGCATCGGGCCACCGCGATAAAGCGGAAAGCCATAACCCATCAGGTACACCATGTCGATGTCGCTGGCCTTGTTGGCAATGCCTTCTTCGAGGATGTGCGCCGCTTCGTTGACCAGCGAGTAAACCAGGCGCTGGACGATTTCTTCATCGGCAATCTGGCGCGGCGTGATGCCCAGCGAGGCGCGATGGGATTCAATCATCTGCACGACTTCAGCGTTGGGAATGGCGTCGCGCTTGCCGGGGACGTAGTCGTACCAGCCGGCGCCGGTTTTCTGGCCGAACCGGCCTTTTTCACACAGCAGGTCGGCGGTCTTGCTGTACTTCATGTCGGGTTTTTCAAGATAGCGGCGCTTGCGAATGGCCCAGCCGATATCGTTGCCTGCCAGGTCGCTCATGCGGAATGGGCCCATGGCAAAACCGAATTTCTCGACGGCTTTGTCCACCTGAGCGGGCGTGCAGCCTTCGTCGAGCAGGAAGCCAGCCTGGCGGCCGTATTGCTCGATCATTCGGTTGCCAATGAAGCCGTCGCAGACGCCGGAAACCACGGCCGTTTTCTTGATCTTTTTGGCCAGCGCCATCACCGTGGCCAGCACATCCCTGGCGGTTTTCTCGCCGCGCACCACTTCAAGCAGCTTCATGACGTTGGCGGGGCTGAAAAAGTGGGTGCCGATCACGTCCTGCGGGCGCTGGGTGAAGCTGGCAATCCGGTTCAGGTCCAGCGTGGAGGTGTTGGAAGCCAAAATGGCACCGGGTTTCATGACGCGGTCGAGTTCCTTGAAGACCTTTTCCTTCACACCCATTTCCTCGAAAACGGCTTCGATGGCCATGTCGGCGCCTTTCAGGTCGTCGTAGCTCAGTGTGGTGCTGAGCAGGCTCATGCGCTGCTCGTATTGGTCTTGCTTGAGCTTGCCTTTTTTCACCTGTGCTTCGTAATTTTTGCGAATCGTGGCAATGCCGCGATCAAGCGCTTCCTGCTTCATTTCCAGCATCTTGACGGGAATACCGGCGTTGAGGAAATTCATGGAGATGCCGCCGCCCATGGTGCCGGCGCCAATCATGGCGATCGACCTGATCTCGCGAATCGGTGTGTCCGGCGGCACGTCCGGAATCTTGGAGGCGGCGCGCTGGGCCATGAAAATGTGGCGCAATGCACGGCATTCAGGCGTCCACATCAGGTTGATGAAGAGATCACGCTCTGTGCGCATGCCGTCTTCAAATCTTTGTTTCGTGGCGGCTTGCACGGCGTCGACGCATTTCAGCGGAGCTGGGAAGTTTTTGGCCATGCCCTTGACCATGTTGCGGGCAAACTGGAAATAGGCATCGCCATTGGGGTGTTTGCATGGCAGGTTGCGGACCAGCGGCAGCGGACGCGCATCGGCAATCGACTGGGCCAAGGCCAGCGCCTCCCTGGCGAGCGACTCGGGCGAAGCAGCCATTTTGTCGAACAGTTTCTGGCCAGGAATCTGCGCCAGCAGTTCGCTTGTGACCGGCTCGCCGCTCAATATCATGTTCAGGGCTGGCTCAACACCCAGCGCGCGGGGCAGACGCTGCGTGCCGCCCGCGCCAGGCACCAAGCCCAGCTTGACCTCTGGCAAGGCAACACTGCAGAGCGGCGCGGCAATGCGGTAGTGACAGCCCAGCGCCAACTCCAGGCCGCCGCCCATGCAGACCGAGTGAATGGCGGCCACAACCGGCTTGGATGAGTTCTCTATCATCAGGATGACGCTGAGCAGATTGGGCTGCTGCAAGGCCTTGGGCGAGCCGAATTCCTTGATGTCGGCGCCGCCTGAAAAGGCTTTGCCGGCGCCGGTGATCACGATGGATTTGACGGCTGCGTCTGCGTTGGCCTTTTCCAGGTGCCCGGTGAGGCTGATGCGAGTGGCATAACCGAGGCCGTTGACCGGAGGATTGCTCAGGGTAATGAGCGCCACGGTGCCGTGAACTTGGTAGAGGGTTGTCATTGAGGGGTTTCTTTCCTTGATTGAAGTTTCAGTGTTGAAGATTCAGCGGCATCCGTCGGCAAAAAATAGTACGAGCGTTCTTTTTATTATCGTAGGGGTCTCGACCAAACTGCAAGTCCCTGGCGCTTGCAACTTGTCCCGGCGGCGACAAGTTCAGCGCATTTCTTACACTTCGAGCCATTCTTTTCGGACATAGGCGTCGGCCCGCAGGCTGTCGGGTGTGCCATCGAACACGATGCTGCCGTGGCCCATCACCAGTACGCGGTCGGAAATAGCCATGGCAATGGTGAGTTTTTGCTCAATCAACAGCACCGAGATGCCTTTGGCTTTGAGTGTTTGCAGGTATTGGCCGACCAGTTCGACAATTTTTGGGGCCAGGCCTTCGGTCGGCTCGTCGATGATGATGAGGTCCGGGTCGCCCATGAGGGTGCGGCACAGCGTCAGCATTTGCTGCTCGCCGCCCGACAAAACGCCGGCTTCGGTGTGCTGGCGCTCCAGCAAGCGCGGAAACAGCGCATACATGTCATTGAAGGACCAGCGCGACCCCTTGCCCGAGCCTTTTTGCCCGAGCAACAGGTTTTGATGCACCGTGAGCTGGGGAAAGATGTCGCGGTTTTCGGGCACGTAACCAATGCCGAGATGGGCGATCTGGTAGGCTTTCTTGCCCACAATTTCACCCTCAAATTGACTGGTTTTCCAGTTGATGGATCCCTGGCAATCGACCAGTCCCATGATGGCTTTGGCGGTGCTGGAGCGGCCCGAGCCATTGCGGCCCAGCAAGGCCACAATTTCGCCTTGCTTGACCTCGAACGAAACACCATGCAGGACGTGGCTCTTGCCATAAAAGGCGTGAAGATTCTTGACGTTCAACATCAGTGAACTCCGGCTTGCTGATCCGCCACGGAAGAACCCAGATAGGCTTCCTGAACACGCGGGTCGGCTCGCACGGCTTCGGGCGTGTCGTAAGCAATGATCTCGCCATAAACCACCACGGCAATCTTGTCGGCCAGGCCAAACACCACGCCCATGTCGTGCTCCACCGTGAGCAGCGTCTTGCCCACGGTGACTTCCTTGATCAGGCTGATGAAACGGCTGGTTTCCGAACGGCTCATGCCCGCGGTCGGCTCATCGAGCAGGATCACGCTGGCGCCGCCGGCGATGGTGATGCCGATCTCCAGGGCCCGCTGTTCGGCGTAGGTCAGGTGGGTGGCCAGCACGTCGCGTTTTCTGTCGAGCTTGATCATGGCCATCAACTCGTCAGCACGCGCGTTGGCGTCATCCAGATCAGCCAGAAACCTGAGGAAGGTGTACTTGTAGCCCAGGCTCCAGAGCACGCCACAGCGCAGGTTTTCAAAGACGCTGAGCTTGGGAAAGATGTTGGTGATCTGGAAGCTGCGCGACAGCCCAAGGCGGTTGATTTCGAAAGGCCTCTTGCCGTTGATGCGCTGGCCATTGAGCAGCACCTGCCCGCTGCCGGGTTCCAGGCGCCCGCTGATCAGGTTGAACAGCGTGGACTTGCCCGCGCCGTTAGGCCCAATGATCGCCACCCGCTCACCCGGCTTGACGGCCAGATTGGCGCCTCGAATGATCTCGGTCTTGCCAAAGCTCTTGCGAAGGTCCTTGAGTTCCAGTGCGTACCGTGGTGCTGCGCTCACAGGGCCTCCCGCCGTTTGATTTCCATTTCGATGGACTCCTGAATGTCGTTCCATTTCAGCGCAAACCGACGGCGTGCCACTTCAAAGAAGCCGAGTGCCATCAGCATCACGCCCGCCGCCGCTGCCCAACTGACGGCGGAAGCGGTATTGAGCGCCATGCCCATGAAACGGAGCTGTGAGCCCATTGCCGCACCCAGTTGCAGGTGGTACAGCATCTCTATCATGGAGGCAGCGCCTGCAAAGGCCATGAGTCCGGTGACCAGCAGCGCCAGGTAATTGCGCCAAAGCGCCGTGAGCTTGCCGAAAGCCGCCACCCGCACATTCATCATGATCAGGCTGGCAAAGCCCCCTGGCGCAAACATGACCATGAGCATGAACACCATGCCAAGATACAAGAGCCAGGCTTTGGTGAACTCGCTCAGCAATACAAAGGCCAGCACCATGAGCACCGCCCCAATGATGGGGCCAAAGAAATAAGTGCCCCCCCCCAGAAAGGTGAACAACAGGTAAGCGCCTGAGCGGTAGCCGCTGACCACCTCGGACGTCACGATCTCGAAGTTCAATGCGGCCAGCCCGCCCGAGATGCCGGCAAAAAAGGCGGCAATCACAAATGAGATGTAGCGAACTTTCTGGGTGTCATAGCCGACAAACTCAACCCGCTCGGGGTTGTCGCGCACGGCGTTCAGCATGCGGCCCAGCGGCGTGCGGGTGAAGGCATACATCAAGGCGGTGCAGACAAAGGTGTACACCGCGATCAGGTAGTACAACTCTATTTGCGGACCAAACGAAATGCCCAGCGGCCTGGAGCCCGTGACGCGATTGCCGGTAATGCCCCCCTCTCCACCGAAAAATTCCGGGAACATCAGCGACATGGCCCATACCAGTTCACCCACGCCCAGTGTGATCATGGCAAAAGTGGTGGCTGACTTTTTGGTCGTTACCCAGCCCAGGAGCAAGGCAAATAACAAGCCCCCAAGGCCGCCGGCCAGGGGGACCAGACTCACGGGCAGGGGCAGGCGCCCCTGGCTGACCAGGTTCAAGGTGTGAATCGCAACAAATGCCCCCAGCCCCGAATAGACCGCATGGCCAAAACTCAGCATGCCGCCCTGCCCCAGCAGCATGTTGAAACTCAGGCAAACAATGATGGCGACGCCCATTTGCGACAGGATGGTGCGCGCAAGGCTGCTGGTGAAGACCCACGGCACCACGATCAGCAGCACGGCAAAAAGGCTCCAGATGATGAAGCGCCCGATGTTCAGG
>MERZ01000344.1:0-1682 GCA_001770785.1 Burkholderiales bacterium RIFCSPHIGHO2_12_FULL_61_11 | reverse complement strand
GCCGGAAGATCAGCATCAGCACCAGAAACAGATACGGCAAGATAGGCGCGACCTGGCTGATCTTGAGCTTCCAGAGTGTGTAGCCGAAGGTCTCGGGGGTGATGCCCACGCCCATCGCGCCGAAAAGGCTCAGCACCGAACTGTCGATGGCCACCGCAAAGGTCTGCAACAGGCCGATCAGGAGCGAAGCCAGGAAGGCCCCGCCCAGGGAGCCCATGCCGCCCACCACCACCACGACGAAGATGATCGAACCCACGGTGCCCGCCATGCCGGGCTCGGTCACAAAGGCGTTGCCACCAATCACCCCGGCCAGACCGGCCAGGGCTGCGCCGCCACCGAACACCAGCATGAACACCCGCGGGACGTTATGGCCAAGTGTTTCCACCGTCTCGGGGTGCGTGAGTGCCGCCTGGATCACCAGGCCAATACGCGTGCGGGTCAGCAGCAGCCAGATGGAAATCAGCATCAATACGGCCACCAGCATCATGAAACCACGGTACCTCGGGAACTGGGTGCCAAACAGCGTGAAAAGCGGGCCGTCAAGCGCCTCTGGCACGCGGTAATCAACCGAGCTGCGGCCCCAGACCAGTTGCACCAGCTCCACCAGGATATAGCTCAAGCCAAAGGTCAGCAGCAATTCGGCAACGTGGCCGAACTTGTGGACGCGACGCAAAAAGTACTTTTCAAACCCCGCCCCCAGGAGGCCGACCAGCAACGGCGCGACCACCAGCGCCGGCCAATAGCCCAGCCACTGCGTGGTGCTGTAGGCGAAGTAGGCCCCAAGCATGTAGAAGGAGGCGTGGGCGAAGTTGAGCACGCCCATCATGCTGAAGATCAGCGTCAAGCCCGAACTCAGCATGAACAGCAGCAGGCCGTAGCTGATGCCATTCAAAAGCGAAATCGTGAAAAACTCCATGCGATACCCGTCAAATCAGCGCGTTGGAAAGTGGGACTGGCAACAACTTGCCAGTGAGCCAACAAAAACGCCAGCTGAGGCTGTTGCCATTCGGCGTTGCGTCGGCCAAGCCCGGTTCAGGGGCATTTCATCTGGCCGCTGGCCGCTGGCGAGTGTACTGGCGACACAGGCATCAATGTATTTCACGGGTGCAAGGGTAAGCGCCATGCTCAAAGCGGCAATTTGTAGTCTTTCAGCAATTCCCGAAGCCGGGTCTTGAGTATCTTGCCGGTCGCGCCCATGGGTATGGCATCGACAAACACCACGTCGTCGGGGATTTGCCATTTTGCGGTCTTGCCGTCGTAGAACTTGATGAGCTCGTCGCGCGAGACCTCCATGCCTGGTTTTTTGACCACGGCAATGATGGGCCGCTCATCCCACTTTGGGTGGGCAACGCCGATACACGCCGCCATGGCCACGGCCGGATGCGCCACCGCAATGTTTTCAATGTCGATGGAGCTGATCCATTCGCCGCCTGATTTGATGACATCCTTGCTGCGGTCGGTGATCTGCATGTAGCCATCGGCGTCGATGGTTGCGAGGTCGCCGGTAGGAAACCAGCCATCGACCAGCGGGTTGACGCCCTCATTCTTGTAGTACTCGCGCACGATCCACGGGCCCTTGACGTGAAGGTCGCCATAGGTCTTGCCATCCCAGGGCAGTTCCTTGCCTGCCGCGTCGACGATTTTCATGTCAACACCGAAAATGGCCCGCCCCTGCTTGAGGC
>MERZ01000343.1:582-1275 GCA_001770785.1 Burkholderiales bacterium RIFCSPHIGHO2_12_FULL_61_11 | reverse complement strand
ATCGGCGGTGGCGACACCGGCTCCGACTGCGTGGGCACCAGCAACCGCCACGGCGCGGCCAGCGTGACCCAGTTCGAGGTCATGCCCCAGCCCCCGGTGGAAGAAAACCGCCCCATGACCTGGCCCTACTGGCCGATCAAGCTACGCACCAGCTCCAGCCATGACGAGGGTTGCTCACGCGAGTTCGCCATTTCCACCAAGGAATTCATCGGTGAAAAGGGCAAGGTCACCGGCCTGAAGACCGTGCGCGTCGAGTGGAAAGACGGCAAGATGGTCGAAGTGGCCGGCTCCGAGCAGGTGCTCAAGGCCGACCTGGTGCTGCTGGCCATGGGTTTTGTGAACCCGGTCGCCACCATTCTGGACGGTTTTGGCGTGGAAAAGGATGCCCGCGGCAATGCCAAGGCGAGCACCGACTTCATTGGCGGCTATGCGACCAACGTGCCCAAGGTGTTCGCCGCCGGTGACATCCGCCGCGGTCAGAGCCTGGTCGTGTGGGCTATCCGCGAAGGCCGCCAGGCCGCCCGGTCGGTGGACGAGTTCTTGATGGGAAGCAGCGACTTACCCCGGTGATGTTGCCCCAACGCTCGCCCACTGCGTGTGGCTTGCTGCCCCCCAAGGGGGCCATAGTCGCCTTGGGGCGGCCCGGCGGCGTCTTGTGGCCGAAACACAGGGTTTACCTTAATCCTTTATCAT
>MERZ01000343.1:0-476 GCA_001770785.1 Burkholderiales bacterium RIFCSPHIGHO2_12_FULL_61_11 | reverse complement strand
GGGCGCATCCGGCGGTGGGAAGACCACAATCCTGCGGTTGATTGGCGGCCAGAATCGGGCGCAATCCGGGCAGATGCTGTTCGATGGCCAGGATGTGACCCTGATGAACCAGTCGCAGGTCTATGCCGCACGGCGGCGCATGGGCATGCTGTACCAGTTTGGCGCCTTGTTTGCGGACATGAGTGTGTTTGACAATGTGGCCTTTCCGCTACGCGAGCACACCGACCTGAGCGAGGGCATGATTCGAGACATCGTGCTCATGAAGCTCAATGCTGTCGGCCTGCGTGCCGCGCGTGACCTGATGCCCAGCGCACTGGCGGGTGGCATGGCGCGGCGGGTGGCGCTGGCGCGAGCGATTGCGTTGGACCCCGAGTTGGTGATGTACGACGAGCCGTTTACCGGCATCGATCCGATTTCGGTCGGCACATCGGCCCAGCTCATTCGCACGCTCAACGACACCATGGGCCTGACCAGCC
>MERZ01000342.1 GCA_001770785.1 Burkholderiales bacterium RIFCSPHIGHO2_12_FULL_61_11 | reverse complement strand
GCTGACGAATTAAGGTCGCCTTGTTGCACGTGGCCGGGCTGGGGGTCAGGATCACGCTCGCCCGCAGGTTGGGTTCTTTCACGTTAAGGTGAAGGCAAGGCTTAATCAGCCAGCCCTCACCCTAGCCCTCTCTCGCGGGAGAGGGAACAAACAGGATTACTCTGCCAGTTCAGCCAGCGCCTTGGTGTAGCGGTTCGCATGCGAACGCTCGGCCTTGGCCAGGGTTTCAAACCAGTCGGCCACCTCGTCGTGGCCTTCGTCGCGGGCGGTTTTGGCCATGCCGGGGTACATGTCGGTGTACTCGTGCGTTTCGCCTGCGACGGCAGAGGCGAGGTTTTCACGAGTGGCGCCAAAGGGCATGCCGGTGGCCGGGTCGCCGCATTGCTCCAGCCACTCGAGATGACCGTGGGCGTGCCCAGTTTCGCCTTCCGCGGTGGAGCGGAATAGCGCGGCCACATCAGGCTGGCCTTCAACGTCGGCCTTGTTTGCGAAATACAAATAGCGGCGGTTAGCCTGTGATTCGCCGGCAAATGCGGCTTTCAGGTTTTCTTCCGTGCGGGAGCCTTTAAGAGCGGCCATGGAAATCTCCTTCGTGGATTGATGAAATAAAGTCGCTGAAGGCTTCGGGGCCAAAGCGCCGAAGACTTCAGCACCTTAGCGGGAATGGCGTGATGCGTCTAATTGTTGAATTCAATGTGAAACATTGTAGAAAACTATTGCTCAAGATGTTTTCATGCTTATTTCCAATTGACGGACTGGGCATCTATCACTGGTTACGCTAAAGTGATTCGGCTATGGCCAGATATCAATTCATGCTCACGCAGGCTTTTTGGGCCCAAGCGCAGCACAATGATCGGTCCGAGTTTGTAAGAAAGACGGCAGCAAACCGAGTCAGTTGCTACGTTTTTAATAGCTTATAAAACCCGTCAAAAAAATAGCTATGGGCTGATTTGACTCATTAAAACAGACAGGAGACCGCACCTCATGCTGGAAACCCCCACCCCTTATGTCGAGATGAACGTCACCAAGGGCTACGAATTCACGCAAGGCTCGGGCTATACGTTGCCCGAATATCCATTTGTGGCCCCTGCCGAGCTGAGCACGGGGCAAGTGCATCGCCACCAGGTGGTCATCGTCGGCGGCGGCATCACCGGCCTGACACTGGCCTGCTCATTGGCGCGTCTGGGCGTGAAGGCCGTGCTGCTGGATGAAGACAACACCGTGGGCGTCAAGGGCGCCGCCTCGCGGGGTATTTGCTACACGCAAAAGTCGCTGGAGATTTTTGACAAGCTCGGCATCTACTCCGCCATCGCCAAAAAAGGCATCCAGTGGAGCGTGGGCCGCACCTTCGCGGGCACGGACGAGGTGTATTCATTCGACTTGCGCCACCAAAGCAGCTTCAACCTGTCCAGCCAGCCGCCGTTCATCAACATCCAGCAGTTCTACATTGAGGGTTATCTGGTCGAGCGCATCCAGGAGCTGGGCCATGTGGACCTGCGCTGGAAGTCGCGCGTCACTGCCTTCGAGCAGAATCCCGACTTCGCCCTGCTCACGGTGGAAACACCGGCTGGCAGCTACCAGCTCGAAGCCGATTACGTGATTGACGCCAGCGGCTGCCACACGCCTTTCCATCAGTGGGTCGGCGCCACCAAGCAGACCCAGCGCGGCGACGACCGCTGGTGCATTGCCGATGTGCGCTTTTCCAGGCACCCGCCGGTGGAACGCCACACCTGGATCGAAGCGCCATTTAACGAGAACCGCGCCGTCTGGCAGCACCTGATGGCCGACAACGTGTGGCGCATCGACTACCAGATGGCCCCCAACGCCGACCCTGAAGAGATGAGCAGCCTGGCGCATGTGCGCGAGCGTCTGCGGCTCCAGTTCGGCAACGATGTGGAGATCGAGATCGTCTGGGTCGGGCCCTACACCTATCGCAGCCAATGCCTGGACCAGTTGCGCGTCGGCCGCGTGTTCTTCATGGGCGACACCGCCAAGGTCGTCAGCCCCTTCGGCGCGCGCGGCGGCAACACCGGCGTGGCCGATGCCGACAACCTGGCCTGGAAGCTGGCCGCCGTGTTGCGCGGTCGCGCCAGCCCCAGACTGCTCGACAGTTACAACGATGAGCGTCTCGAAGCCGCGCAAGAGAACGTGCGGGTGACCAACCGCACCACGCGCTTTTTGCGCCCGGCCGACGGCATGGAGCGCATCTTTCGCGATGCCGCCATCGGCCTGGCCAGGCAGCATCTGTTTGCCCGATCCCTGGTCAACACCGGCCGCATGGCCGTTGCCAACACTTACACGCGCTCGCATATTTGCGAAGGCACGACCGGCGGGCAGTCGGTGCAGAACGCAGCTTTCCGCTGGGCCGACGGTTCGCAGGGCACTGTCAACGACCTGCTGCTGTGGGCCGCGGGCGATCTGCTGGTGCTGGTGTTCGGCCAACTGTCGGGCGCCGCGGTGCAGCGCCTGCAGCAACTGGCTAGCCATGCACCGGTGCGCAGCGTGCAGGTGCTGGGCCCCGATGAACATGGGCAGGCGCGCGAGCGGGTTCGCGACATCAACGCCCGTGGCATTGGCCATCTGCAAGGTGCCTGCCACGTCTTCGGCCATGCCTGGGCACTGGTGCGGCCCGACAGTTACCTGGCCGCCACCGGCGAGGCGGTGGACAGCGACCTGATCGCCGCCGTGGAAAAATCCCTTGGTCTGCATTGACAAGCAAAAAATATCCCATGAAAACCACCCCCAATTTCCAGGACGCCGATGCGTTTTATGAGTCCTTGCTGGACGCCCACAGCGGACTGAGCCGCGAAGAATCCGAACTGCTCAATGCCCGGCTGATCCTGATCATGGCCAACCAGCTGGGCGACAGCGCGCTGCTGCAAGCCTGCATTGCCGCGGCACGCCAGACCACCGCAGCCGGAACAGCCCAGCCAGTCGAATAAAATCAGGGCAATCCGTTCAACCCAGGCGGCATCCCTGCGAGCGATGCCGTTTTTCATTGCCCTCATGACTCAAGCTGCCAACCCTGCCCCCGTCTTCCCTGCCACTGGCGCTACCAAGGTGCAGCCATTCACGCCGGGGCTGGACAGCCTGGCCAAATCCTTTGAACCGGCGGCGATTGAGCGCCGCTGGGGTCCGCTGTGGGAGCAAAGCGGCCAGTACGAGCCCACGTTGGACGTGGACAAGCCTTCGTTTTGCATCCAGTTGCCGCCGCCCAACGTCACCGGCACGCTGCACATGGGCCATGCGTTCAACCAGACCATCATGGACTCGCTGGCGCGCTACCACCGCATGCGCGGGGACAACACGCTGTGGGTGCCCGGCACCGACCACGCAGGCATTGCCACGCAGATCGTGGTGGAACGCAAGCTGCAGTCTGAAGGCCTCACCCGGCACGACCTGGGCCGAAAAAACTTTGTCGCAAAAGTGTGGGAATGGAAAGAGGAGTCCGGCTCGATCATCACGCGCCAGATGCGCCGCATGGGCGCCTCGGTATCGTGGAAGCACGAGTACTTCACCATGGACCCGAAAATGTCCAAGGTCGTGACCTCGACCTTTGTGCAGCTTTATGAACAAGGCCTGATTTACCGTGGCAAACGCCTGGTGAACTGGGATCCGGTGCTCAAGACCGCTGTCAGTGATCTGGAAGTCGAAAGCGAGGAAGAGGACGGATTCATGTGGCACATCCGCTATCCGCTGGCGGATGG
>MERZ01000341.1:4065-19172 GCA_001770785.1 Burkholderiales bacterium RIFCSPHIGHO2_12_FULL_61_11 | reverse complement strand
GCTGACTTTGTCGATGGCGTCGTGTTCGGGCCGCGGCAGCAGGTCGTCAACCAGGCCTGTTTTGTCGATACCGCGCCCTGGCTCAGCGACTACAGCTTCGAGCACATCTACTACCGTTCGCTGCTCGACCAGCGAGTCGACTATCTACGCGTGCAGGACTACATCTGGCGCTGGGACACCGACTGGTTCTGGTGCTCGAAGAACCTGTACGCGCAGCATCCGCTGGTGCGCCGCCTGCTTGGCAGGAACCGGCTCAATTCGCGCACCTACACCCGGGTCATGCGCTGGAACGCCCGCTGGGGTCTGACGCGCCGCCTGGCCCGCTGGCGCGGCCGCTTTACCGAATCCGTCATCCAGGACGTCGATATCCCGATCGCCGCCGCCCCCGAATTTCTCGCCTTTTTGCTGCGCGAGATCGGCATCCTGCCAATCTGGATCTGCCCGGTGCGCGGGCCAGCACTGGGGGCACAGTTCACGCTGTATCCCCTGGCACCCGGCAGCCTCTATGTCAACTTCGGTTTCTGGGACGTAGTCGAAAGCGCTGCCGCCTTCGAGCCGGGTCACTTCAACCGGCTGGTCGAGCGCGAAGTGATGCGCCTGGGCGGCATCAAGTCGCTTTACTCGGACTGCTTTTTTACCGCTGAGGAGTTTGCGCAGGCCTACGCCATCGAGCACTACCAGACCCTGAAAGCCAAGTACGACCCGGCCGGGCGAATGCTCGGGCTTTACCAAAAATGCGTGCTGCGCGCATGAACCAAACGGGAAGGTCAACCATGCCCTGGAACACCGAGTACTTCCCCACATCAATGCGGCATTTGAGCGAGCCTGCGCGGCTCAAGGCGATAGAAATCGCCAACGCGCTGCTTGCCGAGAGCATGGATGAGGGACGGGCGATTCGCATCGCCATCGCCAAGGCCAAGGAATGGGCGCTGCACCATGGCCTGCCAGTGCGTGATGATGAATGACTTCGACAAGGCAATGCCAAAGAGCGATGCAATCTGGCGAGAATCTCGCGAGCCATCAGGGCAGCGTGCAACCTGTGGTTTTCCCGGTCACACAGCCCGGCTCAATGCGCGGATGATCAAAGCCTTGACGTGAAAGCCAGCATGCATACCCATTTCAACGATTCGACCCAACACAGTGCACGGCGCAACAAGGTCGTGAGTGCCGCTGACGCGGTGCGGCTGATTCACGACGGCGACACCGTGGCTACCGGGGGCTTTGTCGGCATCGGCTTTGCCGAGACCGTGGCGGTGGCGCTCGAGCAGCGTTTTCTGGCCGCCGAGATTGAGACCGGAACCGGCGTGCCGCGCAACCTGACGCTGGTCTATGCCGCCGGCCAGGGCGACGGCGCAACGCGCGGGCTCAACCACCTGGGCCACGCCGGCATGGTCAAGCGCGTCATCGGCGGGCACTGGGGCCTGGTGCCGGCGCTGCAGAAACTGGCCGTTGACAACCAGATCGAGGCCTACAACCTGCCGCAAGGCGTGATCTCTCACCTGTTTCGCGACATTGCCGCGGGCAAGCCCGGCACCCTCACGCATGTCGGGATCGACACCTTTGTTGACCCGCGCTGGGGTGGCGGCAAGATCAATGCGCGCACCACCGAAGAGCTGGTGCGGCTGATGGAAATTGACGGCCGCGACTACCTGTTTTATAAGACCTTTCCGATATCGGTGGGAATCATCCGCGCCACCACCGCCGACCCTGACGGCAACCTGAGCATGGAGCGCGAGGCCTTGACCCTGGAGGCACTGGCCATTGCCATGGCCGCGCGCAATTGCGGCGGCATCGTGATCGCTCAGGTCGAACGCATCGCCGAGCGCGGCACCTTGCATCCGCGCATGGTCAAGGTGCCCGGCGTGCTGGTCGACGCCGTGGTGCTGGCGACCGAACCGGCGCACCACATGCAGACTTTCTCCGAGCAGTACAACCCGGCTTATTCTGGCGAAATCCGGGTGCCGCTGGATTCGCTGCCGGAGATGGCCTTGAGCGAGCGCAAGGTGATTGCCCGGCGCGCCGCGCTGGAGTTGCGCGCCAATAGCGTGATCAATCTGGGCATCGGCATGCCCGAAGGCGTTGCCAGCGTGGTTGCCGAGGAGCGCATCATCGACCTGCTGACGCTGACGGCCGAGCCCGGCGTGATCGGTGGCATTCCGGCCAGCGGCATGAGTTTTGGCGCGGCCGTCAATGCCCAGGCGGTGATTGACCAGCCCAGCCAGTTCGATTTCTACGACGGCGGCGGCCTCGATATTGCGGTGCTGGATCTGGCCCAGACCGATGCGCAGGGCAATCTCAACGTCAGCAAGTTTGGCCCGCGTCTGGCCGGTGCTGGCGGCTTCATCAACATCAGCCAGAACGCCAAAACGGTGGTGTTCGCGGGCACCTTCACCGCGGGCGACCCCGACGTGCGCCTGCAGGATGGGCGCCTGCAGATTCATCGGGAAGGCAGCACCCGCAAGTTTGTGCAGGCTGTTGAGCACCGTACCTTCAGCGGACGCGAGGCCTGCAAACGCGGCCAGCGGGTGCTCTATGTCACCGAGCGTTGCGTGTTCCAGTTGAAGGCCCAGGGCGAACAAGGCAGCCTGGAACTGATCGAGATCGCGCCGGGTATCGACCTCAAGCGCGACGTGCTGGCGCACATGGACTTCATGCCGTCCATCAGCCCGCAGCTCAAGCTGATGGATGCCGCCTTGTTCCTGGAGCAGCCCATCGGCCTGCGCGATCGGCTGCTTGACCTGCCGCTGGCGCAACGCTTCGAACTCGATCGCGTGCATCGTCGGCTGTTTATCAACTTCGAGGGACTGGCGGTGGATCGCACCGAAGACATCGACGACATCGAGCAGCACCTGACTGCGCTGCTTGCACCCCTGGGCGAGCGGGTTTCGGTGGTGGTCAACTACGACAGTTGCAGCATCCTGCCGCCACTGCTTGACGACTACGTGGCCATGGTCAAACGTCTGACCGAGCGTTTTTACAGCCGCGTGACGCGCTACGGCACCGGCGGCTTCCTCAAGGCCCGGCTAGAAGCGCTCAAGCCGGCCGCCGCTTGAACCTGGTTTGAGCTGCTGGCCCTTGATGATTCGAACACCGTTGCGCACGCCGGAGCAGCAGACCGAGGCGTGCTGAGGGGCATCGGCTCGCGCGACTGGCAAGCCTTCACTGGAACCTGCGAAAAGCCAGCTCAAGCTGCGCCCGGGCGTCAGACTCAATGATCGTGTTGTGTGCCATCACGATACGTTGAAAAGGCCATTCCATGATCCTTTTCGCGCTTGCAGCGGCCGCACCCTTATCGCGAAGCATTGCGCGAACGGTTCTCGGCACGTCGAACTTCTGCCGAACACCTGCCAATGAGTTCAAAAGTGAAGCCTGCCATGGCAGTTCACCCTGCCACCATTGGCAGAGGTCGGTAAGGATCAGCGTCCTGGAGGGGGCGTGAAACCAAACCGTCTCATTTGCGAAAGGAATTCCACCGAAGAGATGGAATTCGAGCTCGGGCGACCACTCACCAGGCTCAGGGCGAAGTGGCTGCATGTTCGCAAGATCAGGCCGCTTTTCTGCGAGACCCGGTGCACCGTAAAGGGTTGCGGAAGGGAACTTCTCGGCGAAATGCCCTGCAAACAAGTGATGAGATTTGCTGGGGGCAATGATAAATTTGACGGGACCGAGTGCATCAATCTCCCCCCGGGTTTGATCGCTCACGGGAATCGGGGAATGAACCCACAAGACCCCGGAAGGTAAGCGCACAAGAGTCATGCGCGAGCTGATTGGCACGCCATGCACTTTGAAGACATGCTGAGCGTGCCAAATGTTCTCTGCAATTGAGTTGAGCATGGATTGTGAAAGTTAAGGTCGAAGCTACGCGTCGGCGCGTTTGCGCGGCTCAGTGTCGGTGCTTCCCCCAAAAACGCTGACCGCCTTTTCGAACGATACACCGTGTTTCAGCAAATTGCTCGCGGCCTTTTGATCCTCACATTCAAACTTGAAACTGCGGGATACCTGAACATGAGGGCAGAAAACAAAAATCGTGCTATCAATTAAGTAGCAGGCTTTTTCTATGCCGTATGCGTTGTTTGGTGGGTTCTGCGAGATTCGAACTCGCGACCGACGGATTAAGAGAATTGGGTACGGCTCGGGTTAAATCGGACGTGTTGCAGCGTGGGCAATTGGCCGCATGGTTTGCCGCCGTGCAACAGCTACAAAACCCCACCATCGCTGCTTACCTGCAAACCCTGCTACTCACTGGCGCGAGGCCGGACGAAGTGATGACGCTGCGCTGGGAGGATGTAAACACCCAATGGAAGGGAATCAGCATCCGGGACAAGGTGGAGGGAACCCGCGAGATACCGTTAACCCCGTTCGTGGGGCACCTGCTGGCAACATTGCCGCGCCGCAATGCGTGGATTTTCTCAAGTCCAACAAGCGCCGCCGGGTATCTGACCGAGCCGACTACACCCCACACGCGCGCATGTAAGAGGGCGGGGCTCGATGGCCTGACCTTGCACGGATTGCGCCGTTCGTTTAAAAGTCTGACAGAGTGGCTTGAGGTGCCCGCTGGCGTGGTGGCGCAACTCATGGGACACAAGCCAAGCGCGACCGCTGAAAAGCATTACACGGTAAGGCCGCTTGACCTGCTACGGGTTCACCATGAAAAAATCGAGGCGTGGATTTTGGAACAGTCCGGGGTGAAGTTTGATGCCAAGGCCGCGCCCGGTGCGCTGCGCGTGGTGAACAATTAACCGGGTTGTTGTGCATACCGTAACGTTACGAGATACAATGCAGCATGATTAAGACGTTTCGGCATAAGAGACTGAAAGCCTTTTTCGAGAAAGGGAGCATGGCCGGTATTCAGGCCGCCCATGCCCCGCGACTGGCCGCCATGCTGCGACGCCTGAACGAAACGACCAATGCCCAAGGCATGAACCTGCCGGGCTGGGGCTTGCACCCGTTGAAAGGGCGAGAACTCAAGGGGCATTTTTCGGTTTGGGTAAATGGCAACTGGCGCATGACCTTCACCTTTGATGGAACCGACGCTGTGTTGGTGGACTATCAGGATTACCACTGAGCAACTGGAGAAACGACTATGGCACGCATGTTTAATCCCCCGCATCCCGGCCTGACGCTGCGCGACGATGTGTTGCCCGCGCTGGGGCTGACTGTGACCCAGGCCGCGCAACAGCTTGGCGTGTCCCGCGTGACACTGTCTCGCGTATTGAATGGCCGGGCTGCCATCTCGCCAGAAATGGCCCTGCGCATAGAGGCCTGGCTAGGCGTGTCGCGTGGTGGCGAAGCCCGCCTGTGGCTGGCAGAGCAAAGCGCCTATGACGTGTGGCAAGCCGCACAACGATTCAAGGCCGCACCCATGCACGTTCAACCCGCGCCCGGTGCGCTGCGTGTGGTGGCCGGGTAAGTCTTAGAACACTGCGATGAACAGACTTCTCGCCTTCTATTACGGCAGTCATCCAGACAGCCACGGGCGAATGCTGGCCGAAATGCTCAAGCAGGACGACCACTGGCTAGAGGTTTGTCACAACTACATTCAGTGGCTTTCCCCAACGAGGGAATTTAGCCGCGTTACGCCTGATGCGCCAGTACTGGACAAGGTGCGGCATTCACCGCCTTGACGTGACGCTGTGGGGCTGCTGGCTGGCTACTGGCTGCCGCGTGGGGCTGGTTAACTTCTCACTATCCACCGTGAATAGTGACTTTCTGGCAACGCTTCAAATTCTGGCAATATTCTGGCAATAGGGCCAAAAACAAAAAAGCCTGCTATCAATTAAGAAGCAGGCTTTCTATATGCTGTATGGGCCTATTGGTGGGTTCTGCGAGATTCGAACTCGCGACCGACGGATTAAGAGTCCGCTGCTCTACCAGCTGAGCTAAGAACCCAAAAAAAGAAAACTTTCACCAGTCAAAAACTGGTGGGACGTGCGGGGGTCGAACCCACGACAAACGGATTAAAAGTCCGCTGCTCTACCAACTGAGCTAACGTCCCAGGATCTCTTTTGGCTTGTACTGCATCGTTTGCAGCACAGCCAGAAATTATAGCGTCATTTTTTTGCGCTTTTAAAAACTATCCGGCAATTTTACTGAGCACCCAGCCGGCTGCGCACAACCCGAAGGTAGAGGTCACGCTAACGACCGATCCATAGCCGTGGCAATTGAGACTGCCATCACTCTGTGCTGTGGCTTCGCACTGTGTTTCCATCGCCTCTTGCGCATACATTTCCTGCTGATCCAAAGTGTTTGCGACAGCCGGTTGCAGCACAGATTCCCGACTGAAAACACAGGCCACGCCAATCTTCCCCTGGCGGGCCGCGCCGCGCTCTTTGCGCAGGCGGTAGCGCATCTGCGCCAGCAAGGGATCGTGCGTGACCAATGACAGATCTTCAATATCAACGCGGTGAGCAAGCCGCTTGCCGCCGGCAGCTCCGACACTGACCAACGTGGCCTTATTCCTGATGGCCCAAGCCGCCATGGCTGTCTTGGCCCTGACCTGGTCACACGCGTCGATGACAGAAAATTGGGTTTGATCAAGCCCGCTGTCGATCGCGAGAATCTCTGGCCAATTCTCAGCATCGACAAACTCTTCGATGCAGTCCACCCTGCAAGCTGGATTGATTTGGGCGATGCGTTCGCGCATGGCCTGCACTTTGGCCTGCCCCAAGGTGTTGTCGAGTGCATGGACCTGTCGGTTGATGTTGGATTCGGCGATATGGTCAAGATCGACCAGCGTCAAGCGGGCCACACCGCTGCGCGCGGCCGCTTCGGCAGCCCACGAGCCGACGCCGCCCAAACCCACCACCACAATGTGAGCAGCCCGAATGCGGCGCACACCTGCCGCGCCATAGAGCCGCGCAAGACCACCGAAGCGCCGCTCAAGGTCGGGAGGAATCAGTTGCGTGCCTGAGATCATGCCGCTGCTGACGCACTGTGGTGTTGCACGGGCAATTGAAGCATCAACAATGGTGGCTATTTGAGCTTGGTCAGGCGCCCCTTGGCCACGGATGCCGCTTCAGACTGCGGATACGCCTTCACGAGGTCCTCGAGCGTTTTGCGAGCCGACTTGAGGTCCTTGAGTTCGACCTGGCAATTGGCGATCGACAAAAGCGCTTCCGGTGCTCGGATGTGATCCGGCTCGGCCGTCACCAGAGCACGGAAATTGGTCACTGCCTCCTGGTAGTTGCGCAACGCATACTGGGCATTGCCCAGCCAGAACAGTGCAGAAGATCGGTAGCCGCTTTGCGGATAGCGTTTCATGAAGGACACGAAACCGGTTTGAGCGGCAGCAAAATCGCCCTTGCGAAGAGTGGCAAGGGCCACTTCGAATTCCTGCTTTTCAGCCGGCTCGGCCACAATCTCCTTGCCATCGACCAGGACCTTGCCAGGTTCAAATTTCCGCAAGCGCTCGTCGACGCCCTGCACCAGGTCTTTCTGGCCGCGCTGCGTATCGGAAATCGCCCTGGACAGCTGCTCATTTTGCCCGCGCAGCGTGGCAATTTCGTGACGCAGCGCCTCAATCTGGTTGGACAGATCGAGCACGCTGCGGCGCAGCTGAGCATTGTCATCAACGGCTCTTCTCAGATCATCCGTCGTACGCTGCTGCGAAGCATCGACCTTTTGACGTAAATCGAGGATGGCTCTGCGCGCCTCGTCGTCTTCAAACAGCGCCGCATGCGCATTGAATGCCAGCACGATAGCCACCACTGCTGCGGCAGTTCTGAACAACATTTTCACAGCTCGGATTCCGGCTTAACGGTAGTTGATTTCGGCGCGGCGGTTTTTGGCCATCGATTCTTCGTCGCTGCCCGAAGCCGCAGGCTTTTCCTTGCCAAAACTCACGGCCTCGACCTGCGCGTCCGCGACGCCCAGGAGCGCCAAGGCACGGCGCACCGCTTCAGCGCGCTTTTGTCCCAAGGCCAGGTTGTACTCACGCCCGCCGCGCTCGTCGGTATGTCCCTCAATCGCCATTTTGCGGGCCTTGTTGGCCGTCAGGTACTTGGCATGCGCTTCAATGAGGCTCTGGAATTCCGGCTTGACCACGTAGCTATCGAAATCAAAGTAGACGATTTTGGCCGTATTGACAGGACCGGCGCCCGATACATCTGTCGCGCCAATCTGCACCGGGGCCACACTGCTGCTGGCGGCTCCGCCGGCGCCGCTACCCGCCGTTGCGCTGGCCGTTCTGTCTTCCACGGGGACATCACTTAGCTTGACGTCGGAGCCGCAGCCCGCCAGCGTGGCGGCAAGAACAAGGGAAGAGAAAATGGAGAAAAGAATACGCTTCATGAAATACCTTTACTAATAATCAAGAAAATAAAATGACAAATTCAAAAATGGCTAACGTTGAAAAGGTCCCCAATCGGGTTCCCGGATGTCACCGCCGACACCAGACAGTCTGGCCTTGATCTTGCCATCGAGCGTTGTTGTCATCAGGGCTTCCTTGCCCTGCTGCTGGGTGGCATACACAATCAAGCGGCTATTGGGTGCAAAACTGGGCCTTTCATCGGCCGTGGTGTCCGTAATTGAAGTAACCGTTCCATTGGCAAGTTCCATGACATGAAGTTTATACGCACCGCCCACCCTTGAAACATAGGCCAGCCAACGACCATCGGGGCTTACCGCCGGGGAGATGTTGTAGCTGCCAGAAAACGTGACTCTTTCAGGATTGCCGCCCGCCGGGCTCATACGGTAAATCTGTGGGGCGCCACCGCGATCACTTACGAAATAGATGTATCTTCCGTCGGGTGAATAGGCCGGCTCGGTGTCGATGCTGGATGACTGCGTCAGTCTCTTGGGGTCTCCCCCATTGAGGCCTATGGCGAAAATCTGCGAGCCGCCAGCACGGCTCAGCGTGGCAACCAGTTGTTTGCCGTCCGGTGACCACGCCGGCGCACTGTTGGAGCCCCTGAAGTTGGCCAGCAGCCGCCGCTTTCCAGTGGCCACATCATGCGAATAAATCACCGGCTTGCGGGACTCGAAAGAAACATAAGCCAACTGGGCGCCATTGGGCGCCCATGAAGGAGAAATGATGGGCTCTGGACTCGTCAGGGCCGACTGGGCACCCTCCCCGTCGGAATCGGCCACCCAGAGGTTGTAGCGCTGGGCCGCCTTGGTCACGTAGGCTATGCGCGTGGAAAAAATCCCTTTTTCGCCGGTCAGCTTTTCGTACACGAAGTCTGAAATACGGTGGGCGGACAGACGCAAATCACCCTGACTGACGATATAGCTCTGGCCGCCAAAGTCCTGCCCCCGCACGATATCCCACAAGCGGAGCCGGACATCAAAGCGTCCGTCGGCAAGCGGCGAAACGCTTCCGGTCACCATCGCGTCCGCGCCCTTTTGCCGCCAGCTTGCCAGGTCTGGGCGCGTGTTCTCGTCGGCCACCAAGCCAGCAGTGTCAACTGCGCGAAACATGCCGCTGCGCTCAAGATCGGCCCTGACGATGGCGCCGATTTTTTGCGGCGCTTGGGCCTCTCCCCGAAATGGGGCTATGGCGATGGGCAGTTGAGTCAGGCCTACACCGGACACTTCCACGCGGAATTGCGCAAAGGCATAGCCCGCGCAACTGGCGAACAATCCCACACCGGCCAAGCCCTTGAGAGTGGCCCGACGCTTAAGCAAGGTCTGAGAAAAAAAATCACTTGTCATGTTCACGGCCTAAACAATACAACTCGAAATATTTGCCAAATGCTGACTGGGCCTGCATGGTACACACTGCAAAGCCCATAGCGCCATCTAAAAAACCCAACTGAAACACATAGCTGCGAATAAAAGCCGTTACGGCCGACAATGCAGCGCGCGTGATTGTGGCCTTCCGCCCACGCGCATGCCGTTGACGGGCCCAATCCTGGCTGTAGCGCTGGAGCTTGCGCCAATAATGTTCAGAGGTTGGATAACTGTAGTGCAAAAGCGGGTGCTTCAAACGAACAACAGCAGTATTGGCACTAATGAGCTGTAATTCTTCGTGCACCAAATCGTCGCTAAAGCGCGCTTCGCCACGCTTGAACACTCTGAGCACATAGTCAGGCGTCCAGCCACAGTGCCGAATCCACACACCGCAAAATTGGGTCAGCCGGGGAATTGCAAAAGCCACGGATTGACCGCTGACCTGCACCTGTGCAAGCTGCGCTTGAATTTCCTGCGACAACTCGGGCGTCACACGCTCGTCTGCATCAAGGGACAGCACCCAATCGCATGTTGAGGCATCCAGCGCCCGATTTTTCTGGATGCCAAACCCCTGCCAGTCGGGATCGATGCTGACCTCGGCATCCATGGACCGGGCAATTTGGACGGTCTCATCCGTGCTGCCAGAATCCAGCACGACGACCTGATCTGCGAACCGAACGGAACGCAAGCAGTCGGCAATATTGTTTGCCTCATTCTTGGTGATCACTGTGACGGATAGGCTGGTCAACGAATACCATTTCAATAACTTGGGGAAAATTTGCCAGGGAAATTACCTGATAAGCATAGCAGGGCGCCGCGTAATTTTGAGCGCCTGGCGCTTAATTGGAATCATCGATAATGCGCGTTACTCTTCAGGCGACCACCGCGACCAATTTGCTAAAAAAGACAATCAATTTACGGTTGGCCATCATTTGCATGGCTGCAGCTTCCGTGGGGTTGTCCATGGCGATCATCAACATCTCCAAGCTCTTACTGGTCATTTGTGGCGTGGCTACTTTGCTGTTCAACCAGCGCACGCCCAAGACTGTCGCCTCTCAACCAGAGCGCTTATCATGACGCAGCGACCCGAAATCGCCACAATTGTCCCAGCTGCAAAAGAGTCCATTCTGCGCAGAATTGCCCGAGTCTGGCCATATTTCAGCGGCTCGCGGTCAGGCTGGGCGCTGGGCATCGGCGCGACCATCGTGGCGTCGGCAACCGAGCCTTTTCTGCCCGCCCTGCTCAAACCACTGCTCGATCGTGGCTTTCAGAGTGGCTCCTTCAACATCTGGCTGGTTCCGCTCGCATTGATGCTGCTGTTCACCGTGCGCGGGCTCTCCGGATTTTTGGCGCAATTTGCGCTAGCCAAGGTCACCAACGATGGTTTGCTGCGCCTGCGCTCCGCCATGTTTGGCAAACTGTTAAGTGCCCGGCTGACCTTGTTCGTTAATCAAAGTTCCAGCGCTCTTGCCAATACCGTCGTCTATGAGGTATTCAATGGCTCTTCGATGCTGATCAACGCCATTTTGAGGCTCGCTCGGGATGTACTGACACTGTTGGCGCTGATCGGGTATCTGGTCTATTTGAACTGGAAACTGACGCTGATCGTCGCACTGTTGTTTCCGGCCGTGGCGCTGGTCATTCAGGTTCTTTCCAAGCGGCTCTACCGCCTCACCAAGCAAAGCCAGACCGCCACGGATGAACTGGCCTATGTGGTCGAGGAAAATGTCATGGCCCATCGGGACGTCCGCCTGCATGGCGCACAAGCCAGCCAGGCCAGCCGCTTTGACCTCCTGAGCCATTCACTGCGTCGCCTCTCCATGAAGTCCACCGCTGCATACGCCGGCATGAGCGCCATCACGCAAGTGCTGGTGGCCATAGCGCTTTCCGCGGTGATTTCCATCGCGCTCCTGCAGAGCGCTGAAAGCACGACCACCGTGGGCGGCTTTGTGGCCTTTGTCACCGCCATGCTGCTGCTGGTTGCACCCTTCAAAAGCCTCTCGGATGGCACCACACCAGTGACCCGGGGACTGGCCGCACTGGAGCGCGGCTTGGACCTCATGAATCTGAATCCAGACGAAACCGGGGGCGAATTTGTGAAAGCCAGAGCGAGCGGCGACATCGAATTTTCCAATGTCAGCGTGGTCTATAAGGCCGATGCGGTTCCCGCGCTCAACCAGCTCAACCTTTCCATCAGGGCAGGAGAAACCCTCGCCATCGTTGGTGCTTCCGGCTCGGGCAAGACAACCCTGGTGAATTTGCTGCCCAGATTTGTTGAAATCAGTTCTGGCGCGGTCCGCCTGGATGGCCAGGACATCCGTACCTGGAACCTCGCCTGCCTGCGCTCGCAATTTTCACTTGTCAGCCAACATGTCGTGTTGCTCAACAGCAGCATTGCCGTGAACGTGGCACTCGGCCAGCCAGTTGACCGTAAGCGAGTCAGGGAATGCCTGGGAGCCGCCAACCTGGCTGCGCTGCTGGCCGAGTTGCCCGAGAGTTTGGACACCGTCCTGGGCCACAACGCCATGCAACTATCGGGCGGCCAGCGCCAGCGCCTGGCGATTGCGCGGGCACTGTACAAAGATGCGCCCATCCTGATTCTTGATGAGGCAACTTCGGCGCTTGATGCGGAATCAGAACGCTTTGTGCAGGAAGCCCTTCAGCGCCTCATGCACGGGCGTACCACCCTCGTGGTGGCGCACCGGCTATCGACAATCTCGCAGGCAGATCGCGTGGTCGTCATGGAACATGGCCATCTGGTGGACAGTGGAACCCACGCTGAGCTAATGGCCCGGGGTGGTCGCTACGCGCACCTGCACGCACTCCAGAGGGGGGACTCGTGAGCGTTGCAAGTACCAGTTTACCGACGCCCGCCGCACGCCTCGCGCGGCCGCTTGACTGGGCTCTTTGTATAGCGCTGGGGGCGCTCGGTTTCTTTCTTCCCTTTTCCACTGCCGGAACTTCCCTGTCCTTGCTGGTTCTGTCGCTGCTGGCCGCTGCGGCGGCCCCTGCCGTGTGGCATATCAGACCATGGAGGCAACCCGTGATGGCCGCGGGACTGATTTTTCTGGCGTACGCCGCCTTGCACACTTTATGGCTGGAAGGCTTTAACCTGCTGGCTTTGCACACCTTGAATCGTTATCACGAACTGATCATGGCACCGGTGCTTCTTGCGCTGTTTCATCTGACGTCGCGCAAGCGCCTGTTTTTTAATGCGTTAGTCATCAGCGCTGTCGGATACGGCGCCGTCCATTGGGTGGCCCTGCTGGATCCGGGACTCGCGAGCCAACTGACTTCACGGCGCATATCGTCAGGCTTTGGGCTGTCAGTTTGCGCCTTCCTCGCCCTGCAGCAAGCCCACCATTACCGCAAGCCCTGGCTCCTGCGCGTGGCAGCGGCCTTCCTCGCCCTGACAGTGCTGTTTGCCATTGATGGCCGGACTGGCCATGTCGTGCTGCTGGTGATGGTCGGCTACGCCGCCTGGCTTCACAGTCCGCCCCGTTGGCGCTGGGGCGCCTTGATCCTCTTGCCTCTGGCCGCCGTCATCCTGGCCATGGGATCTTCGGCGGTCCGAACCCGTTTGAGCGAAACGATTGCAGGTGCACAAACCCCTACAGGGACCGCGCTGTCCTCAACGGGAATACGGCTCGAGTTGCTGCGCAATGCGCTTGCACTCGCCAAAGAGCACTTTGTGACCGGCGCAGGATTTGCGCGGTATGGGCAAGTTCATGAACGAATCGCCCAACAACGCTATGCGGACGATCCTGTCAAAAGCGCCTATCTGCAAGCCCCCTGGGTGAAAGCAAACAACCCGCACAATCAGTATCTCTTGATGCTGGTCAGCGGTGGTGCCCCGGCACTGGTGCTTTTCCTTGTCTGGCTGCTGGCGCCCCTGATTCAAAAACTCCAGGGGAAAAAGGTGAGTTCATCGCTCCTTGGTGTCAGCCTGGCGTTTGCGGTGGGCTGTCTGTTCAATTCGCTGCTGACGGATTTTACCGAGGGGCATCTCTATGCAGGCCTGCTTGCCTGGCTACTGGCACAGACTGACGAATCCGATCCCCAAGTTGAAATAAAGCCCGCATGAAGCGTATTCTGGTCATCGAAACCCGCCAAATCGGAGATGTGTTTCTGGCAAGCCCCCTGATTCGCGCCGCGCGTGAGCGGTGGCCATCGGCCATGATCGATGTGATGGGCTTCTCAGGAACACTCGGCATGCTGCGAGGCAATCCGGATGTGAATTGCCTGATCGAGTTTCCGCATCGCCCCGGTCGGACCGGAATCCGGTCGGTGGTGAGCCGACTCTGGCGACGCTATGACCTCGCCCTGATAACACAAGCAAGCGACCGTGCCCACCTGATGGGCTGGATTGCCGCGCCCTACCGCAGTGGAATTCTTCCAGAACACGGCAGCAGCAACTGGTGGAAGCAGTTGCTGCTCACGCACGTGGTCCGTAGCGCCGGTGACAGGGGGGCGGTTCATGTAGCGGCCGAAAAACTGCAGTTGCTTTCGCCATGGACGAAGGATAAACCTGTCATCCCCCAAACGGTGCTGCCGCGCGCCCACGATCTCCCGGCCGACGTGCTGGCAAATCTTCATCCCGGGGCCGTCATCGTGCATGCGCCCTCCATGTGGCCCTACAAGCAGTGGCCACTCGACCATTTTCATACCCTCGTGCGCGAGCTGCTCGTGCGCCAGAGACAAGTCATGCTCACCGGTGGCCCGGGCACTCGTGATCGTGAATGCGTCGCATCGCTTCTTGATTTGGCCACGCCGCCCCAGCTGCTGAATCTTGTCGGCCGCCTGGACTTCAATCAACTGACTACTCTACTGGGAAAAGCCGCGTTGTACATAGGTCCGGACACATCTCTCACCCACTTGGCGGCGGCAACCGGGTTGCCCGTCATTGCGATTTTTGGACCTACGAATCCCTTGCGCTGGGGTCCGTGGCCGAACCAGGCCAAGACGGTCCAGCTGTTTCAGCGAGCAGGTCTGGTGCAAACAGAATCCAACGTCACGGTGCTTCAAGCCAAGCTTCCGTGCGTGCCCTGCGGGCGGGCGGGCTGTGAAGACCACAGGCAAAGCCGAAGCGACTGCCTCGCGGCTATAACTCCCCAACAAGTGCTGGAGCAAGCGCTGCGTCTTCTCACCCGCTTTGACTCGACCAAGACGCAACCCGGCTTATAGCAGCACAATATCGTACTGTTCCTGCGCCATGGCCGCTTCGGCCTGCAGTGAGATGGGTTTGCCGATAAAGTCGCTCAGGCTCGCCAGGTGCTGGCTTTCCTCATCCAGAAAAAACTCAATCACCTTGGGCGATGCCACCACCCTGAATTCCCGTGGATTGAACTGCCGCGCCTCGCGCAAAATTTCACGCAGGATGTCGTAGCTCACGCTTCGCGCCGTTTTGACAACGCCTTTGCCGGAGCAGGCGCTGCACG
>MERZ01000341.1:2722-4029 GCA_001770785.1 Burkholderiales bacterium RIFCSPHIGHO2_12_FULL_61_11 | reverse complement strand
ACGGTCTCGCGCCAGCTGCTTCTGGAACTCCGCCAGCACCGCGTCGCGGTGGTTTTCCTTGACCATGTCGATGAAATCGACAATCACAATGCCGCCGAGATTACGCAGGCGAAGTTGCCGGGCAATCGCCTGCGAGGCTTCCAGGTTGGTTTTGAAAATGGTGTCGTCAAAATTCCGGGCACCGACAAATCCACCGGTGTTCACATCAATGACGGTCAAGGCCTCGGCCTGGTCAATGATCAGGTAACCACCGGATTTAAGGTCTACCCGTCGGCCCAGCGCCTTGGCAATTTCTTCGTCAATATTGAACAGGTCAAAAATGGGCCGCTCACCGCTGTAAAGCTGAAGCTTTTGCACAGTCGCAGGCATGAACTCCACCGCAAAAGATTTCAGCTTTTCAAACTGCTCGCGGGAATCGATGCGAATGGTTTGGGTGTCCTCCACCACCAAGTCGCGCAACACGCGCTGCAGCAGGCTCAGGTCTTGATGCAGCACGGACGTCGGTGGCAGGCGCAGCGCGGCATTCTTGATGCGCGTCCAGGTCTTGCGCAGATAGGCAATGTCTTCTGCCAGTTCCGCATCCAGGGCGTCCTCGCCATTGGTCCGGAGAATGAAACCCCCGCTCAGGTCACCGGCCAGCGCCTGCACCCGCTGGCGCAAGTCTTCGCGCTGGCGTGGTGGTATTTTTTGCGAAACACCGATGTGATTGTCCTGCGGCAAGAAAACCAGCAGGCGGCCGGCAATGCTGATTTGCGCCGTCAGCCGAGCGCCCTTCGTTCCAATCGGGTCCTTGAGCACCTGCACCATCAGGGTCTGCCCCTCGAACAGCTGTCGCTCGATGGGCTGAAGCGATGCCGTGGCGGGTGTCAACGTTCCTGCAGCCTGCGCGCCGCTTTCGGCGTGACGGCTGTTGATGCTGCTCATCAAGTCAGCAACATGCAAAAAGGCAGCCCGCTCCAGGCCAATGTCGATGAAAGCCGACTGCATGCCGGGCAGCACACGTGCCACCTTGCCCAGATAAACATTGCCCACCAGGCCACGCTCAAGCGTGCGTTCAACCTGCAGTTCCTGCACTGCACCTTGCTCGACCACGGCGACCCGGGTCTCCTGAGGCGACCAATTAATCAG
This sequence comes from Burkholderiales bacterium RIFCSPHIGHO2_12_FULL_61_11, assembly GCA_001770785.1. Lineage (GTDB taxonomy): Bacteria > Pseudomonadota > Gammaproteobacteria > Burkholderiales > Burkholderiaceae_C > Polaromonas. The sequence continues at coordinate 2,901 of MERZ01000341.1, read as the reverse complement.
GATGTCTTGTGGCATGGTTTGTGAAAAAAGTTGGCCGCTATATTTTGAGGCCGGCGGCTTGCAGCAGCGCGGCGGTTTCCCGAAGCGGGAGTCCCATGATGCCACTGTAACTGCCATTGATTCGGGTGATGTGCATCGCCACCCTGCCCTGTATGGCATAGGCACCCGCCTTGCCAATA
>MERZ01000341.1:0-2690 GCA_001770785.1 Burkholderiales bacterium RIFCSPHIGHO2_12_FULL_61_11 | reverse complement strand
GCCACGGCGGTCAAGACGCGATGCGTGCGGCCGGCCAGCTCACGCAACATTCGCGTGGCATCGGCGGCGTCGACCGGTTTGCCGTAAATGATGCGTCCCATGGCCACAGTGGTGTCGGAACACAAAATAGGTGCTGGCGGGAGTTGGCGTTGCTTCAGGCGCGCCACGGCGGCGTCCAGCTTGAGCGCCGTGACGCGCTTGACATACGCCGCAGGCGCCTCGTTTTTACGCACGGCCTCCAGCGCTTCGGCATCTTCAGCGGCATCTGGCAGCAGCAATTCATACCGCACACCGAGCTGCTCAAGCAACTGCATGCGCCTTGGGCTTTGGGAAGCTAAATAGACAAAGTCAGCCATGGACAAGCGTGGAGGCCAGCGAACGCAGCGCCGGGCCGCCCCAAGCAAGCTCAGCCCCCGAGGGGCTGGAGCCTGCGGCTCCAAGCCTGCTTGAGCAGGCTTGGACAGGCGACAGAGGCGAAGCGTCTCGCGAGCCGCGGCCTGCAAGGCCTCGCGCAGTACACGAAGTGAAAAGCGTGGGGGCCATCGAGCGCAGCGCCGGGCCGCCCCAAGCAAGCTCAGCCCCCTCGGGGGGCAGCGCATTACACGCAGTGAAAAGCGTGGGGGCCATATACCTATTCACGGTGGTAGGGGTGGTTGATGGTGATGCTCCAGGCCCGGTAGAGCTGCTCGATCAGCAGCACGCGCACCATGGCGTGCGGCAAGGTCAGGTCTGACAGGCGCAGGCGCTCGTGCGCGGACTGCTTGAATCCGGCATCCAGCCCATCCGGCCCACCGATCACGATGGCGACATCGTCGCCCGACAATTGCCATTCCTTGAGTTTTTCAGCAAGCGCCATGGTGGTGACCGCCGTACCGTGCTCATCGAGCGCCACGACATGGCAACCCCGGGTGATGGCCCTTTGGATACGAGCACGTTCAGCGACCAGCAGCGTATCGAGGGTCTTGGAGGCGCGCGGCTCGGTCTTGACGGCCTTGAGTTCAACTTTAAGCTCGGGTGGGAAGCGTTTGGCGTAGTCATCATAAGCTGTCTGCGCCCAGTCGGGCACCTTCTGGCCGACGGCTACGATCGTCAGCCTCATTGGCTCTTGGTCGCGATCTTCCTGGCGGCTGGCTTTTTCGCGACCGTCTTGGCTGCGGTTTTGGCCACCACTTTTTTCGCGACAACTTTTTTGGCGGCAGGCACTTTGACGATGGGCGTCCGGGCCGGCGCTCGCACGGTCGATTTCGCTGGCGCTGCTTTGACAGCCAGCTTGGCGCCCGACTTGGCGCTTGCCTTGGCCGGTTTGGCAACAGGCTCTGCCGCAGGGGCGGTCGCGTTCCTTTTGGCAGTCCAGTCGTTGGTCTTGCCCACCCGGCCGACATAGCTTGAGTCGGTGCTGGCCACTGGTGCCTTGGCGGGCGCTTTTACGGCTGTCCTGGCACCGGCCTTCACGGCAGACTTCACCCCGGGTTTGCGTTTTGCGGCCGGTTTGGCCTCTGCCTTGACTTCAGGCTTGGACGCTTTCACCAGCGGTGCGGGTGCTCCCAATTTGAGCTTGACGGGTTTGTCACCCCAGAGTTCTTCCAGGTTGTAGTACTGGCGGATTGTCGGCTGCATGATGTGCGCGACGGCGGCGCCACAGTCGACGATGATCCATTCTCCGTTGGCTTCACCTTCAATGCGGGGTTTGGCAAAGCCGGCCTCCCGTACCGCATCACGAACACTGGCAGCGAGCGCCTTGGTCTGGCGGTTGGAGGTTCCCGAGGCGACGATCACGCGCTCGAAGAGCGGTGTCAGGTGTTCGGTGTCAAATACCTCAATATCCTGCGCCTTGACGTCCTCCAGCCCATCAATGATGGCGCGCTGCAACTTCTGGACATCTTTCTTGTCGGTGGTGCGGGGGGGGTTGACAGTGGTTGAGATCATGCAGTGCTTTGCTTCAATGAGGTAAACATTAATGGGAACGGTACAGACCGTGAGCTGAAATATAACGCGCAACGGGCTCGGGAACCAGCTTGGCAATATCCCCAGTTGTCGCGGCACCCGAGATCATTAGCTGGCGAATCTGGGTGGCGCTGACAGCCATCAGGGGCAGTTTGAGCGTAAAAAAGCGATTGTTGAGGCCTGGATAGGCATCAAATTGAGTCTGGGCCAGCGTGGATTGTGCCCTATCAGCTATGCAAATTATAGCAATATCGAGAATTTCCTGCCATCGGTGCCATTGCTTGAAGGCCGCAAACTGGTCAGCCCCAAGCAACAAGTAGAGCTGAGCCTGCGGATTTTCGGCTTGCAGGGCCTGCAGCGTGTCAATCGTAAAAGTCGGCCCCGCACGCTGCAGTTCACGGTCATCGACCCGGGTGCGCGGCACATCCTGAAACGCCAGCCGGGTCATGGCCAGCCGGTGAACCGGCGCGCTCAGCGCCCTGGCCTTGTGCCAGGCCTGGCCGGTCGGAATGATGTAAAGGAGATCCAGATCGAACTGCGCCAGCGCTGCCTGCGCCAGCGCGACGTGCGCATTGTGCGGAGGGTCAAATGCGCCGCCAAACACGCCGATGCGATTGGCCCCTGGCGGTGATGGTGCACTCAAAGCCAGTCCCGCCTGATCAGAAACTCCTTGTACAAGCGATCTTCAGGCGAGCCGGCTTCAACTTGGCGCTGGTAATCCCAGCTCGCCATCGGCGGCATCGACA
>MERZ01000340.1:15255-26050 GCA_001770785.1 Burkholderiales bacterium RIFCSPHIGHO2_12_FULL_61_11 | reverse complement strand
CCGGGCACAGTGGCATTGGCAGCGGCATGCGCTGCGGCGGCGGCCTACGGTTGGCCTACAGCAATCCCATGCATCTGGACGACGTGGCGATAGATTTCCCCGACATGCAAATCGTCATGGCCCACCCCAGTTTCCCATGGCAGGACGAGGCTTTGAGCGTGGCGATGCACAAGCCCAATGTGTGGATCGATTTGAGTGGCTGGAGTCCCAAGTATTTTCCGAAACAACTGGTGCAATACGCCAACACGCTGCTCAAGGACCGCATCCTGTTTGGCAGTGACTACCCGCTGATCACGCCGGATCGCTGGATGAAAGATTTTGAGGAGGCCGGCTTCAAGCCCGAGGTGATGCCCGGCATTTTAAAAGGCAACGCGGTGCGTTTGCTGGGACTGGGCTGAGGGTTAAACCGAACTTGAGCCCCGTCGAAACGTAAGTCCGCGTCCCGCTTGAACGTTTCGTTCGCGGGATGGCCGGCCATTAAGCACATTTCGGTTCAGTGCGAGCAGCGCGGAGGCTTTGGCTTGAAGCACCTGCTGGGTGTCAGCGGTCTGCCCATGACTGCTGCCTGGCAGTCTGAAAAACCCTGGCGGTTAAACTTCCGGCAGTTACAAACCGTCATGTTGTTGACTTAATTCCTGAGGGACTGAGATGCTGTTTAGCAAATTCTTGCCGCGAGATGGCAATTTTTTCGAGATGTTCAACCAGCATGCCGACCGGATCGTGGAGGCGGCCCATGCCTTCTCGAATATGGTGGCCAACTACAGCGATCTGGAAAAGCGCGAAGCATTCAACCGCGAAGTGGACAACGCCGAGCGCGCCGCCGACCGGATCACGCAAGAGGTCAACCGGGCCTTGCACAAGACCTTTATCACCCCGATCGACCGGGAGCAGATTCATTCGCTGATCAACACCATGGACGACGTGGCAGACCTGATTCAGGACTCTGCCGAAACCATGGTGCTCTATGACGTGCGTTACATGACCCAGGACATCGTTCGCCTGACCGATTTGAGCGTCAAGTGCTGCGAGCGCGTCAAGGACGCCGTGGCGCTGATCGGCAAAGTCAGGGATGCGGCAACGGCCGAGGCCGCGCTCAAGACCTGCGAACAGATTGACCAGCTCGAATCCGACGCCGACCGCGTGATGCGCTCGGCCATGAGCCACCTGTTTCGCGATGAGCCCGACGTGCGCGAAGTCATCAAGCTCAAGGCAGTTTACGAATTGCTGGAAACCATCACCGACAAGTGCGAGGATGTGGCCAACCTGATCGAGGGCATCGTCCTCGAAAACTCATGACGCCCCTGGTGCCGGGCGCCGCGCAGAGGCCAAAATCATGAGCGCGGCACAGACAACCCTGTGGGTCGTGGCCATGCTGGTCTTCATGGCCATTACTTTCGACTTCATGAACGGCTTTCACGATGCCGCCAACTCTATTGCAACAGTGGTCTCGACCGGCGTACTCAAGCCCGGGCAGGCCGTGCTGTTTGCAGCCACTTTTAACCTGATCGCCCTGTTTGTTTTCCAGCTCAGTGTGGCAGCCACCGTGGGCAAGGGCATTGTCCAGCCCGGCGTGGTGGATACGCATGTGGTGTTTGGCGCGCTGATGGGCGCCATCGCCTGGAACCTGGTGACCTGGATTTATGGTATTCCCAGCAGTTCGTCGCATGCGCTGATAGGCGGCATCATGGGCGCAGTGGTTGCCAAGGCCGGCACCCAGGCGCTGGTGTCTGCGGGCATTCTGAAGACGGTGGCTTTTATTTTCATCTCACCCCTGCTGGGTTTTCTGCTGGGCTCCCTGATGATGGTGCTGGTGTCGTGGGTTGGCCGCCGCGCAACGCCTTCGAAGATTGATCGCTGGTTCCGCCGCCTTCAACTCGTGTCCGCGGGTGCCTACAGTCTGGGTCACGGCGGCAACGATGCGCAAAAAACCATCGGCCTGATCTGGATGCTGCTGATTGCCACCGGCTATACCTCGGCCAGCGACGCCTCGCCACCGGTCTGGACGATTGTGGTTTGCTACGTCGCGATTGCGGCAGGCACCCTGTTTGGCGGCTGGCGCATCGTGAAAACCATGGGTCAGAAAATAACCAAGCTCAAGCCGGTGGGCGGTTTTTGCGCTGAAACCGGTGGCGCATTGACGCTGTTTCTGGCAACCATACTGGGCATTCCCGTGTCCACCACCCACACCATCACGGGGGCCATTGTGGGCGTGGGTGCCACGCGGCGGGCTTCAGCGGTGCGCTGGGGTGTGGCCGGGACGATTGTCTGGGCCTGGATTTTTACCATTCCCGCCTCCGCCTTCGTGGCGGCAATCGCCTACTGGTTCAGTCTGATGATTTTTTGAATTGGACCCCCAAGGGGGGAATTGAAAATCCATTGACTGGCGCATCCCGTGGCTGGGTCAAAACCCGAGAATTGGCGCTGCGTGCAGAGCGGGTTGGCCGTGCGCTCAACGAAAAACGGCGACTATGAAGATCAATGTGATCCCCACAATCGCCGCAGCCATCAGTAAAGACGGCGCGTCAGTGATTACGCCTTTTTCGCCCAGGCGCTGCACCATCCTTTGGCTGCCACTTGCTTGCCGGCGAACAGTGGGCAAAGGCCGCTGGCGGCACCGGCCTTGCCTTGATAGAGCGCGCAGTTAGCGCAGCTCTGGTCGGCTGCGTGCTTGGGGTACTTGGCTTTGTCGACCTTGCTTGTGTCGGCCTTGTAGCCCAGCGTTATGGCTTGCGCATCGCTTTCCGCCACCATGGCCTGGGCCTGAGCCAGGCCGGCTGTGGCAAAAACACTGGCACCGACGACGGCGTGAATGACAAAGGTTCTGCGGTTTGTGGTCATGAGAGATCCTTGGAAAAAAGGTAAAAGATGGCGAGCAATGAATCGAGACTATTTCCTGTCTCGGTCCTTTACGCGAAAATGAACACCAAACAGTCTACAGCCAATAGGAAAAAGATTATTTGTAACGCCGTTCTTCTCGGCAGACCCCCCACCCATGATTTACACCCCCGCTTTCATCCAAGGACCGAGTCGCCTGATCACGCTGGCGATTGCCGCATGACTGCCGCTCGCAAGGAAGCATCGCTTGCATCCAGCAGCCACGCACCGCTGGCTGAGCGTCTGCGTCCGAAAAGCCTGGGCGAAGTGATTGGCCAGCAGCATTTGCTGGGGGAGGGCAAGCCGCTGCGCATCGCGTTTGAATCGGGCCAGCCGCACAGCTGCATTCTGTGGGGCCCGCCGGGCGTTGGTAAGACCACCATCGCCCGCCTGATGGCCAGCAGCTTTGATGCGCATTTCATCACCATTTCAGCGGTGCTCGGTGGCGTCAAGGACATTCGCGAAGCCGTCGAGCAGGCGAGCATCTGGCAAGGGCAGGGCGAAGGGAGTGGCAAGCGCACCATCATCTTTGTCGATGAGGTGCACCGCTTTAACAAGAGCCAGCAGGACGCTTTTTTGCCGCATGTGGAAAGCGGCCTCTTTACCTTCATTGGCGCCACGACTGAAAATCCGTCGTTCGAGGTGAATTCGGCCCTGCTGTCGCGCGCCGTGGTGTATGTGCTGCAACCGCTTTGCGAAGCCGATCTTAAGAAAATCATCGCCAAGGTCCTTGAGGAGCGTGCGCTACCAGCTGTTGAAACGATAACAAATGAAGCAATTGACCGGCTCGTCGCCTATGCCGACGGCGACGCCCGGCGCCTGCTCAATACGCTCGAATCCCTGGGTGTGGCGGCTCAAGGCGAGAAGATCACTGAAGTCACAGACGCCTGGTTGCTCAAGGTGCTGGGGCAGCAGCTACGCCGTTATGACAAAGGCGGTGAGCAGTTTTACGACACCATTTCGGCGCTGCACAAATCGGTGCGCGGCTCCGACCCCGACGCCGCACTGTACTGGTTCATGCGCATGCTCGATGGCGGTGCCGAGCCTCGCTATCTGGCACGCAGGCTCATCCGCATGGCCAGCGAAGACATTGGGCTGGCCGATCCGCGCGCGCTCAGGATGGCGCTGGACGCGGCCGAAGTCTATGAACGGCTGGGCTCTCCGGAAGGCGAACTGGCGCTCGCCCAATGCGTGATTTATCTGGCGGTGGCAGCCAAGTCCAACGCGGTGTACAAGGCCTTCAATGAGGCAAAAGCCTTCATCAGGAACGACGGCACGCGCCCGGTGCCACTGCATTTGCGCAACGCTCCCACCCGTCTCATGAAGGAGCTCGATTACGGCAAGGGCTATCGCTATGCTCACGATGAAGAGGACGGTTTTGCTGCTGGGGAGAACTATTTCCCGCAAGGCATGGCGGAACCCGGGTTTTACCGACCCGTCAATCGGGGCCTGGAGATCAGGATTGCCGATAAGTTGAATGAGTTGAAATTAAAAAACAATCAGAAGAACTTATCAAAACCAAAAGATGCTGATAAAGCCTGACTCGGTTGAAAAAAATAGCGTTTTCCAAGGGTAAACCCCGCGAGAACGGCCACCTTGGCCCGATTCTCGCTAGAGACGCATGGCTACAATTCGCAGATTGGCTCGCCGTTCACCAGATATCTGGCTTTGATAGGCGGGCTTTTTATTAACTCGCGCAATGACGCTGTAGGCTCGGTGATCCCGGTCTTTGGCGGCGCAAGCGGAGTGGACGGTTTCAACCAAATCGGAGTGTGAGTTATGGAAGTTTTGCTACAGCAGATCATCAATGGTCTGGTGCTGGGCAGCATGTATGCCCTGATCGCCCTGGGCTACACCATGGTGTACGGCATCATCAGCCTGATCAACTTTGCCCATGGCGAGGTGCTGATGGTGGGCGCGCTGACCAGCTGGACCATCATTGGCTGGATGCAGCAAGCCATGCCCGGCACGCCGGGATGGCTGATCTTGCTGATTTCACTGCTGATCGCCTTTGTAGTGTGCGGCGCGCTGAATTTCGCGATTGAAAAAATCGCCTACCGGCCGCTGCGCAATTCACCCCGGCTGGCGCCGCTGATCACCGCCATCGGCATGTCGCTGCTGCTGCAGACGCTGGCCATGATCATCTGGAAGCCCAACTACAAGCCTTATCCCACGCTGCTGCCGGCCGAGCCGTTCCAGTTCGGCGGTGCCGTGATCACGGTGACGCAGCTCTTCATTCTGGGCGCCACGGCGGTCTCGTTGTCGGTGTTGATGTGGCTGGTGAATTACACCAAGTTGGGGCGTGCCATGCGCGCCACTGCCGAAAATCCGCGCGTGGCCGCGCTGATGGGTGTGCGGCCGGACACCGTGATTTCCGCCACCTTCATCATCGGTGCCGTGCTGGCCGCGCTGGCCGGTGTGATGTACGCCTCCAACTACGGCACGGTTCAGCACACCATGGGCTTTTTGCCCGGCCTGAAGGCCTTTACCGCCGCCGTGTTTGGCGGCATTGGCAACCTGGGCGGTGCCGTGCTGGGCGGCATTTTGCTGGGGCTGATCGAATCCATAGGCGCGGGCTACATCGGTCCGCTGACTGGTAATGTGCTGGGTAGCCAGTACTCCGATATTTTTGCCTTTATCGTGCTGATTTTTGTGCTCACGCTACGGCCTTCGGGTTTGCTGGGTGAGCGTGTGGCGGACCGGGCTTGACGTCCGAGTCGCCCGAATTCAAGCCGAACCACAAGGAAAAAATTCCAATGAAATCCAATAAGCGGGTCAATTTCTTAGTCGTTGCAGCCGTTCTGCTGGTGCTGCCTCTGGTCTTGCAGCAGGGCGGCAACGCCTGGGTGCGTATTCTGGACATGTCGCTGCTTTATGTGCTGCTGGCGCTCGGTCTCAACATTGTGGTGGGCTACGCCGGCCTGCTCGATTTGGGCTACGTTGCATTTTTTGCCGTGGGTGCCTATATGTTCGCGCTGCTCGGCTCGCCCCATTTGGCGGAGGCCTTTCCATTCATCGCCGCAGCTTTTCCCGAAGGGCTGCATCTGCCCATCTGGGCTACCATTCCGGCCGCTGCCGCGGTGGCTGGGCTGTTTGGCGTGCTGCTCGGGGCGCCCACCCTCAAGCTGCGTGGGGACTACCTGGCGATCGTGACGCTGGGTTTTGGTGAAATCATCCGGGTGTTCCTGAACAACCTGGACCGCCCCGTCAACCTGACCAACGGACCCAAAGGCATCAACCAGATCGACTCGATGAAGTTTTTCGGCCTCGATCTGGGCAAGACCAATCATTTTTTCGGGTTTGAAATCCCCTCGGTGTCGATGTACTACTACCTGTTTCTGGCGCTGGTGATTGTTTCGGTCATCATCTGCCACCGACTGGCCCATTCACGAATTGGCCGCGCCTGGATGGCGATTCGCGAAGACGAAATTGCCGCCAAGGCCATGGGCATCAACACCCGCAATTTGAAGCTGCTGGCGTTCGGCATGGGTGCCACGTTTGGCGGCGTGTCGGGCTCCATGTTTGCCGCCTTCCAGGGTTTTGTCTCACCCGAGTCCTTCAGCCTGATGGAGTCGATCATGATTGTGGCCATGGTGGTGCTGGGCGGCATTGGCCACTTGCCCGGCGTCATTCTGGGCGCGCTGCTGCTGGCAGCGCTGCCGGAGGTGCTGCGCTATGTGGCCGGGCCGCTGCAGGCCATGACCGATGGCCGGCTGGACTCCGCCATCTTGCGCCAGCTGCTGATTGCGCTGGCCATGATCGTCATCATGCTGATGCGTCCGCGCGGTCTGTGGCCCTCGCCAGACCACGGCAAGATGCCGGTTGAATCAATTAAAAGCTAAGGAGAATGGACGTGAGTGAAACCATTCTTAAAGTTGCCGGTGTTTCCAAACGCTTTGGCGGTTTGCAGGCCCTCAGTGAGGTTGGCATTCATATTGAACGCGGCCAGGTCTATGGCCTGATCGGCCCCAACGGGGCCGGTAAAACCACCTTCTTCAATGTGCTGACCGGTCTTTATACGCCAGACAGTGGCACGTTCGAACTGGCGGGCAAGCCCTATAAGCCGTCGGCGGTGCATGAAGTGGCAAAAGCCGGCATTGCCCGCACGTTTCAGAACATCCGCCTGTTTGCCGACATGACGGCGATCGAGAACGTCATGGTCGGCCGCCACATCCGTACCCACTCCGGCCTGATAGGTGCAGTCTTTCGTACCCCGGGCTTCAAGAAAGAAGAAGCCGCCATTGCCGAGAGGTCAATGGAGTTGCTCGATTACGTGGGCATCGGCAGGTATGCCAATTACAAGGCGCGTACCCTGAGCTATGGTGATCAGCGGCGCCTGGAGATTGCCCGGGCGCTTGCCACCGATCCGCAGTTGATTGCGCTGGATGAGCCAGCCGCCGGCATGAACACCACTGAAAAAGCGCAACTGCGCGAACTGATCGACCAGATCCGCAAAGACAACCGCACCATCTTGCTGATCGAGCACGATGTGAAACTGGTCATGGGCTTGTGTGACCGGGTGACCGTGCTTGACTACGGCAAGCAGATTGCTGAAGGCGCGCCCGCCGATGTGCAGAAAAATGAAAAAGTGATCACCGCTTATCTGGGCACGGGTCATTGAATCTTAAACCTAGAAATGGCAGTTGGATGCGCCCGAGTGCGCCGTGATCGGTGTGCCAGGCAAGGCGTGACAACGCAGTGGGCTACTGCCCACAAGGCGGAGCAAAGCAGCATGGCGCGCTGAGCATGGTGCAATCGGGTGCATAGCGCTGTCACCCAGCAAGTGAACATGATCGAAGAGGAAAAAGTCAATGTGCATGCGGCGTTCGTGAAGTTTGCGAGCGATCAACTGCGGTTTCTAGGTTAAATAGTTGGGGACAGAGCCAAAGGTCTGTCCCGCAAGGAAATAACGATGGCAAACACGCTTCTTAAAGTGACGGGCCTCAAAGTGGCTTATGGCGGTATTCAGGCGGTCAAGGGCGTTGACCTGGAAGTCAACGAAGGCGAACTGGTGACCTTGATCGGCTCCAACGGCGCAGGCAAAACCACCACCATGAAAGCCATTACCGGCACCCTGCCGATGCTGGACGGCGACATCGAATACATGGGTAAAAGCATCAAGGGCCGCGGCGCGTGGGACCTGGTGAAGGAAGGCCTGGCCATGGTGCCCGAAGGTCGCGGCATCTTTGCCCGCATGACCATCACCGAAAACCTGCAAATGGGTGCCTACATTCGTAACGACAAGCCCGAAATAGCGGCCGACGTCGAGAAGATGTTTGTGTTGTTCCCGCGTCTGCGCGAACGCAAGGACCAATTGGCCGGCACTCTTTCCGGCGGTGAGCAGCAGATGCTGGCCATGGGTCGTGGCCTGATGAGCCGGCCCAAGGTGCTGTTGCTCGATGAGCCGTCCATGGGCTTGTCGCCCATCATGGTGGACAAGATTTTTGAAGTGGTGCGCGATGTCTACGCTCGCGGCGTGACGATATTGCTGGTGGAGCAAAACGCCAGCCGCGCGCTCGGCATTGCTGACCGGGGCTATGTCATGGAATCAGGGAACGTCACCATGAACGGCGATGCCAAAGATCTGCTCAACGATCCGCGGGTTCGGGCAGCCTACCTGGGCGAGTAAGCCTTCGCGCACGTTTGCGAGCGGGTTTCGAAAGACGACCTGAGTTGCCAGTAATTTCATGACAAAGCTGTTACTGGCTGGATTCAGGCGGGCGGTGGCGGGGTCTTGGGCTGATAGTCACACCAGGGCGCCACCGCGCATTTCCAGCACAGCGGCTTGCGGGCCGTGCAGACATAGCGGCCGAGCAGTACCAGCCAATGGTGCGCATCTGCCAGGTACTCTGGCGGAATGCGTTTTAGCAGCTTCTGCTCGACTTCCAGTGGCGTTTTGCCAGGCGCCAGCCCGGTGCGGTTGCTGACGCGAAAGATGTGCGTATCGACCGCAATGGTGGCCTCGCCAAAGCCGGTATTGAGCACCACGCTGGCCGTTTTGCGGCCGACACCCGGCAGGGCTTCGAGTGCTTCGCGGGTGCGCGGCACCTGGCCGCCATGCTGCTCGACCAGTATTCGGCAGGTTTCCATCAAATGCCTGGCCTTGCTGTGGTACAGGCCTATGGTTTTGATGCTGCCCTCCAGTCGTTCAAGCCCCAAATCGAGCATGGCTTGCGGCGTATTGGCAACGGCGAAGAGCTTGCGCGTGGCCTTGTTCACGCCCACATCCGTCGCCTGCGCCGACAGCAACACCGCGACCAGCAACTCGAACACGCTGGTGTATTCGAGCTCGGTCGCGGGCGTCGGATTGGCCGCCTTCAAGGTGGCGAAAAATAGATCGATATGTTCTTTTTTCATCTTGTCGCCAGTTGGCTTGCAACTCCGCGCCAGGCTCAAGCCAAATGACGCAGCTCTCGCAATGCCACCGAAACCGGTGCCAGATCCGCCTCCTGCGTGCTGATGGCAGTCAACAGTTTGCACAGTCGATCGATGGCTGGGCGGTTCTGGTTGCACCACTCGTTGAGATCTTCGCGACGTGACAGCAGGCCCCGTGTGATCTGGCTGGCAATCGAATACACCTCATCGCGTGCGCTGCCGCGGGCCTGGGTTTGCCATAGGGTATCGGTGGGCAGCCGGTTGATCTGGGCGCGCCATCCCGTCAAACTTATTTCGGCATCAATACCGAAATAGGCGCGTGCCGCTTGTTCCAGTCCGGTGCTGGCGCTTTGAGCCAGGTCCACCAGGTCCAGCACCGGGAAAATGAATTCCAGCGCCGTCAGGTTTTGCGCCAGCGCAGGCTCTACACCGGCATTGACCAGCGCATTTGTTGCCTCTTGCCAATGGGTGTACGCAGTTTTCGGCAACCAGTCGGCCAGGTTTGCCCGCAACTCGCGTGCGGCCGGTTGATAGCGCTCAATCAGGGTGGGCAGATCGGTGCTTTCGGCGCGAACGCGCAGTATCCAGCGCGAGGCGCGCTGGGCAATGGCGGTTAATTTGGACAGCAGATCGAGCTGCAGTTGGGTGTCCACCCGGTCATCGAGCGCATCGATCTGGTCCCACAGCGGCTCCAGGTCAAAGATTTCGCGCGCCAGCGTGAAGGCGCGAATCACATCCGCGGACGTGGCGCCAGCCTCGGACGCGATGAAGTTCACAAATGTCGCCCCGGTGCGATTCACCACGGTATTCGTGATGAACGTGGCGATGATTTCGCGCTTGAGTGGATGCGTTGCGATGGCCGCACCAAACTTCTCGGTCAACACTTGCGGAAAGTAAGCCTTGAGCGCACGGTTGAAGTAGGCGTCGTCCGGTAAATTGCTCGCTACCAGGTCATCAAACACCGACATTTTGGCGTAGGCCAGCACCACTGCGTTCTCAGGTGCCGTCAGTCCCATTTTCGCGGCCTTGCGCTTGGCAATTTCTTTGTCGGTGGGCAAAAATTCAACGGCCCGGTTCAGTCGGCCATGCTTTTCGAGCCATTGCATCAGGCGTTGCTGGCCATCAAGCACATACAGAGGCCGATGGGTGGCAATGTCAAGCGCCTGAGTTTGGTAGTAGTTGTCCGCCAGCACCAGGCGGCCGACTTCGTCAGTCATCGAGGCCAGCAGATCGTTGCGTTGCTTGAGTGTCAGGTCGCCCGCCTCCACCACGCTGCCCAGCAAAATTTTGATATTGACCTCATGGTCGGAGCAGTCCACCCCTGCTGAGTTGTCGATGGCATCGGTGTAAATCAGGCCGCCTTTTTGCGCGTATTCAATGCGCCCGTTTTGGGTGCAGCCCAGGTTGCCACCTTCGCCCACTACCTTGCAGCGCAATTCGTTGCCGTTGACGCGGAATGCGTCGGTGGCCTTGTCGCCGACCTGGGTGTGACTTTCGTAGCTGGCTTTCACGTAGGTGCCAATGCCGCCGTTGTAGAGCAGATCAA
>MERZ01000340.1:0-15245 GCA_001770785.1 Burkholderiales bacterium RIFCSPHIGHO2_12_FULL_61_11 | reverse complement strand
GGCTCAGCTCTTGGGTAGCGATGCCCAGCAAGGAACGCGCCTCGGGGCTCAGGGTGATCGACTTGGCGCTGCGTGAATAAACGCCGCCCCCTGTGGAAATCAGGCCCTTGTCGAAGTCATCCCAGCTCGATCGCGGCAGTTTAAACAGGCGTTGCCGCTCGACCAGCGCGCGCGCCATGTCGGGCGTGGGGTCAATGAAGATGTGGCGATGGTCAAACGCCGCCACCAGCCGGATGTGTTCGGACAGCAGCATGCCATTGCCAAACACGTCACCCGACATGTCGCCAATCCCCACCACGGTGAATGGCGTGGTCTGGATGTTGATGGACAAGGCGCGGAAGTGCCGCTTGACGGATTCCCACGCGCCGCGCGCCGTGATGCCCATTTTCTTGTGGTCGTAGCCCACCGAGCCACCCGAGGCAAACGCGTCGCCCAGCCAGAAGCCGTAGTCGGCTGACACGCTGTTGGCAATATCGGAGAAGGCGGCGGTGCCTTTGTCGGCCGCCACCACCAGGTAGGGGTCGTCGACGTCATGGCGCACCACGTTGGTGGGCGGCACAATGGCACCTTTGACGATGTTGTCGGTCAGGTCCAGCAGCCCGCACAGCAGCAGCTTGTAGCACGCCACGCCCTCGGCCATCCAGGCCTCCCGGTCAGTGGCCGGCGGCGGATTTTTGAGCACAAAACCGCCCTTGGAGCCGACCGGAACGATGACGGTGTTCTTGACCTGCTGGGCCTTGACCAGCCCCAGAATTTCAGTGCGGAAATCTTCCGGTCGGTCAGACCAGCGGATGCCACCGCGTGCCACTTTCCCGTTGCGCAAATGCAAGCCTTCCATGCGTGGTGAATAGACCCAGATTTCAAACAGCGGTTTGGGCTCGGGCACGCCGGGCACCGCGTGCGGATTGAGCTTGAAACTCAAATAGGGCTTGCGCTCACCCGAGGCCGTGGTTTGCCACAGGTTGGTGCGTAGGGTGGCCTGCACAGTGGCGAAAAACTGCCGCAGGATGCGGTCTTCGTCCAGGCTTGCCACGTCATCCAGGTGGGTTTCAATTTGCTGCGCCAGTTGTTCCTGGGCGCCGTCACGATCCCCGACATGGGCCGTGCTGAAGCGCACCGTGAAGAGGTCGGAAATTTCCTGGGCAATGGCGGCGTTTTTGTTGAGCGTGGCTTCAATGTAACTCTGGCTGTAGGCAAAGCCCAACTGCTTGAAGTAGCGGGTGTAGGCGCGCAGCACGGCAATGGCACGCGCGTCCAGCGTGGTGCACAGCACCAGCTTGTTCAGATCGTCACTTTCTACTTCAGCGCGCCAGGCCTGGGCAAACAGGGTCTCAAAGCGGTCTTTCACCGCGGAGAGTTCAATCGTGGCCGGCAGTTGCAGGCCCAGGTCATGAATCCACAAGGCAGCTCCCTTGTTGCCAATCGGGTAGGACTGCTCGTCCAGCACGCGCGCGCCCATTCGTTCGAGTACCGGCAGTGAGTCCGACAATGCCACCTTTGATGTGTTGTATATCTTGAAGCGCAGGTTGCCCGCGGCCGCATCAAGTGGCCTGTACAGTTTGACGGCCAGTGGCGAGGTGTTGGACAAATCAGCCAGCAAATTGGCATCTTCCGCGCCGACAAGCGCGGAGAAGTCTTCCCGATATGCCACGGGGAAGGCGTTGGCAAAGCGCTGCGCCAGCGCCAGGCCCTGGCCTTCACCGTGCGCATGCAGCAGCTCGGCGGTGCAGTCGTCTTCCCAACGCCGGGCCAGCTTGGCAACGCGCGCTTCGAGCGCAGGCAGGTTGATGTTTTTCGGGGCATGCGCCTTGGCACGTACCAGGTAATGAATGCGCGCCATCGGGCTGTCGGTCAGCATGGGGGTAAATTCGAGCGACTGGCCATCCAGCGCGGCCATCAGCTCGTTGCCAATTTTTACGCGCAGTTCGGTGTTGTAGCGGTCACGCGGCACAAATACCTGGACCGAGGTATAGCGGCCAAACGGATCGCGCCGCAAAAACAGGCGCGTGCGCTGGCGTTCTTGCAGCCGCAAAATGCCGATGGCGTGTTCAGTGAGGGTGGCCGTATCAATCTGGAACAGTTCGTCGCGCGGGTACGCCTCCAAAATGGACTGCAGGGTTTTGGCTGCATGGCTGTCTGGTATGGCACCCGCGTTGATCAACACATCAGCGGCGCGTCGGCGCACCTGGGGAATTTCAGACACCGGGGCGGAATAGGCCGTTGATGTGTACAAGCCCAGAAAACGCGCCTCTCCCACTACCTGGCCCGCTTGATCAAAACGTTTGACGGCAAGATAGTCCAGCCAGGCCGGTCGGTGCACTGTGGCGCGTGTCATGGCTTTGGTGACCAGCACCAGCTCATCGGAGTCAATGCGTTCAACCGCCTCGGGCGGCAGGCGTGTTTCCGCAGTCTGCACGGCACCCCGAAGAATGCCCAGGCCGGTATCAGGCCTGGCGACCAGGCTCACCGCATCGCCATCGCGTTTCAGGTCGTAATCACGCGCCCCCAGAAAGGTGAAATGCCGGTCTTCCAGCCAGTGCAAAAAATCAATTCCTTCCTGCTGGTTGGCGGGTGTCAGCGGTGATTTCTCAGAGGCAGCCGCAACCGCCTCAACCCGCTTTTGCATGGCCCCCCAGTCATGCACAGCGTTTCGCACATCGCCCAGCACCCGGTTCAACTCATCGGCCAGGGCCTGTCGCTCAGCGCCAGCGACAATGCGGTCGCATTCCACCAGGATCAGTGATTCAATGGAATCTTTTTGCCCGGCAGCGTTGGCCGTAGCCACGTTTTGGATCGAGGCAATTTTCCCCTGTGCATCGCGTGCAACACAGATCAAGGGATGAATAATCCAGTGCACCGTGCGATTGCTGCGATTGATGGCCATGGTGACCGAGTCCACCAGAAACGGCATGTTGTCGTGAACGATTTGCACCACCGTGTGCTCGCTGACGAAGCCGTCTTCCGCCAATGTGGGGTTGAATACGCGCACGTTGGCACTCTGCACGGCGCGCGGCGTATCAAGCAAGCGCCAATGTGCGTTGGCAATGGCGTACAGCGTGGCGGGGTTGCGTGCTGCGATTTCGTCAGGGTCCGCATTTTCAAAGTAGGCCGATACAAAGCCGGTTTGCCGATTGGCCGCAGGCCCGGCATGGAGTTGCGTGTAGCTCAGTAATTCAGCAAGAGGGGACGATGTCATTTGTTTTCCGTAAAAACCTTGTGTATCAGTTAATTTTAGGGAGTCATTGCATTCCTGTGTGGATTTGTCTTGACGATTCATGAGCTTATGCCGGAGTTGCATCGGGGTTTGGGCTGGGGTCGGGCCACATTCAATCCCTGTGGCCGATCGCCCATGAAACCAACCCACTGAATTGGCGACAATGCAGGGTAGAAAGTGAGACCCGTACCATGCCCCTGCCATTTGCCGAGCGCCTGAACAACGTAGAAACCTCCGCCATTCGCGAGCTTTTCAAACTGCTGGGCAAGCCCGGCATCATCAGCTTTGCCGGTGGTTTTCCTGACCCTGCCATGTTTGATGTGGACGGCATCCGTCAAGCGGTCAACGCCGCACTGACTGAAGACCCCGGCGCGGCGCTGCAGTACGGTGCCACCGAAGGCTATCAACCACTTCGCCAACAGCTCGTCGCGTTCATGGCCAGCAAGGGCGCGAAAGACGTGGCCGCTGAAGACCTGATCGTTACCACCGGCAGCCAGCAGGCGCTGGACCTGCTGGGTAAAACCATGATTTCTCCCGGCGATAAAGTGATCGTGGAAGGCCCGACTTTTCTGGCCACCATTCAGTGCTTTCGCCTTTACGGCGCTGAGCTCATCAGCGCACCCATTGATGCGCACGGCGTGCAGACCGACAAGCTGGAGCAGCTGATCGCCGAGCATAGACCGAAGCTGGTGTACCTGATTCCCACCTTTGGCAACCCGAGCGGTGCCACGCTGAGCGCCGAGCGCCGCAGCAAAGTGCTGGCCATGGCCGTGAAGCACCAGACCCTGATCGTCGAGGACGACCCTTATGGCGATTTGTTTTTTGGCAAGGCGCCGCCACCCAGCCTGCTGGCGCTGAGCGACAGCATTCCCGGCAGCCGCGAGCTGCTGGCGCATTGCGGATCGCTCAGCAAAGTGCTGTCGCCCGGGCTGCGCGTCGGCTGGATGGTTGCCCCGCCCGAGCTGCTGGCCAATGCCACCATGTGCAAACAGTTCAGCGATGCCCATACCAGCACCTTTGCCCAGGCCACCGCCGCGCAATACCTCAAAGCTGGGCGCATGCCCGCCACCCTGGCCAAGGTGCGCAAGGTGTATGGCGAGCGCGCTGTGGCCATGGGCACTGCGCTCAAGCGCGAGCTGGGCGACGCAGTTGAATTCACGCAGCCGCAAGGCGGCCTGTTCTTCTGGGTGCGGCTGACCGGTGCGGGCGGCAAGACGAAAGACGCCGGCGAGTTTGCGAAGAGGGCGATTGAGAAGGGCGTGGCCTTTGTACCGGGGGCGCCGTTTTATGCGAGCCATCCGGATGCGGCGACTTTCAGGCTCAGCTTTGCCACGGCGGATGTGGGGAAGATTGAGGAGGGGGTGGGTAGGTTGGGGAGGGCGATTTAGCTGACGACCGCTTCAACTAACCCAGCGAGTGAACGCGTTCACTCTGGAATGCCTCAAGCAGCGAACAAATGTTAACTAGCTTGATCAGGCGCTTATTTCCACGCAAACACCGGCTGCTCAAAATGCGCCACGCGGGTGGGCCGTCCCGTTATGCAAACCTCGCTGAACTGGTAGAGGATGGCCGCTGTAGGTGCGGCTATCCAGTTGCTGCCGACCGGCATGCGCAGCACCAGCTGCTCGCTGTGTGCAACGCACTCCAGCATGGGCGCGTCGCCCCGCAAAAACTCGGCGACGGGGATGCGGTGAATACTGGCCACCTCGGCCGGGTTGGGTGCGATGTGTTGCGCCGCGTCGGCCCAGACCACGACCGGGGTGATAACAAAACCCGAGCGGGTGACAAAGTCATCAAGCCGGCCCAGCACGGCGTCGGCGTCGAGGTGCAGGTGTACCTCTTCGGCCAACTCGCGCAGGGCGGCTTGTTCCGGGGTTTCGCCGGCATCGATACGCCCGCCCGGCAAGGCCCACTGCCCTGCGTGTTTGCGCAACTGGCTGGAGCGCCGCGTCACGATCAGCGCGGCCTCTGTGCTCCACGCCGCATGTTGCGGCAAACCCGCAAGACCGGCACCCAGGCCTTCGTCGGTAATCACCACGGCCACCGCCGCCGCGTGGTGTAAATCACCCCTGGCCGCCAGCACCGGGAAGGCGCGCAGCTTGTCCTGAATCAGGGTTTTGAGCCGGTCGTCGCGCTGCATGGGAAAAACTACGCGCGGGTGCCGGCGCGGCGCTGGCGCACGGCGTCTGCCAGTTGCTCCAGCACGGCCACGGTGGCGTCCCAGCCTATGCAGGCGTCGGTCACGCTTTGCCCATAGAGCAGGCCCTGGAGTCCAGTCACAATGTCCTGCCGGCCCTCGATCAGGTGGCTCTCCAGCATCAGGCCGCAGATGCTGCTGGAACCGCCTGCTATCTGCTGCGCAATGTCGGCAGCCACCATGGGCTGTCTGGCGTAGTCCTTGTTGCTGTTGCCGTGGCTGCAGTCGATCACCAGCCGCGCTGGCAGGCCGGACTCGGTCAGCGCCGCGGCGGCGCGGCCCACGCTGGCGGCGTCGTAGTTGGGCCCGTCACTGGCGCCGCGCAGCACCAGGTGGCCGTCGGGGTTGCCGGTGGTCGTGATGACGATGGCCCTGCCGTCGAGCGAAATGGTGGGAAAGCGGTGCGACTGGGCGGCCACATGGATGGCATCCACGGCGGCGGCCACGCTGCCGTTGGTGGCGTTTTTGAAGCCCACGGGCGCAGACAGGGCTGAAGCCATCTGCCGGTGCAGCGGGCTTTCCACCGTGCGGGCGCCGATGGCGCCCCAGGTCAGCAGCTCGGCGTAATACTGCGGCGTCACCAGGTCCAGAATTTCAGAGGCTGCCGGCACTTGCAGACGGGCGCATTCCAGCAGGATGCGCCGCGCAGCGTACAAACCTTCGCCGATGTCGCCCTGGCCGTCCAGCCCCGGGTCGTAAATCAGGCCTTTCCAACCCATGCGAGTGCGCGGTTTTTCAAAGTAAACGCGCATCACCAGCAGCAGCGATTCGTTCAGGCGCGTGGCGACCTTGCGCAGCCGCGCAGCGTATTCCAGCGCCGACTCGGGATCGTGGACAGAGCAGGGGCCGACCAAAACCAGCAGCCGGTCGTCCTGGCCGCGCAAAATGTTGCGGCTGGCGGCGCGCGACCCGTCAATAAATTCGGCATCAGCCTCACCCGCCGGCAGTTCGGCACGCAGCAGCCGGGGTTCCGGCAGCGGGTCGGCGCGGGCAATGTGGAGGTCCGAGATGGGTGTGGGCATGGTTCTCCTTCATTTGCTATCGGGATCAGACCGTGCCTTTATAGCTCAGGACACCCTGGCGACGCTGGCGTGGCGGTGGCCGACGTTCAAGCCGGCGGCTTCCCGCGCTATTTGCCCGCTTGCGACACCAGCACCGGCTGGTCGCGATACAGCTCGGGCATCATGGTTTTGAGGTTGGCAATCTTCGGCAGGTCAAAGCGCGCGATGTAGGGCTGGCGCGGGTTCAGCGTGGCGTAGTCCTGGTGGTAGGCCTCGGCGGGGTAGAACGCGAGCGGTGGCGTGAGCGGTGTGAGTTGGGTCACGATTTTGGCGGGGAAGACCTTGGCTGCGTCGAGCTGCGCGATGTAGCCCTCGGCCACCTGCTTCTGGCTGGCGTCCTGGTAAAAAATAACAGAGCGGTACTGCGTGCCCGAGTCCGGGCCCTGGCGGTTGAGCGTGGTCGGGTCGTGCGCCACTGAAAAGTAAATCTGCAGCAGCTTGCCGTATGAAACCTGTTTCGGGTCGTACGTGATTTGCACTGACTCTGCGTGCCCGGTGCGGCCTGAGCCAATCACTTCGTAGCTGGCGCTTGCCTTGTCGCCACCGGCGTAGCCAGACACTGCATTCAGCACGCCCTTTGTGTGCTGAAAGACCGCCTGCACACCCCAGAAGCAGCCGCCTGCAAACACGGCGGTCTCACGCGCCGCCTGCGTGGCCGCGGGTGTGTCGAGCGCCGGTGTGGGCAACCTGACGGCGTTCTCCGCAGCCGCGCTGCTGCTCATCCCGCCGCCCACATAGACCCAGGCAAACAGGGCGATCAGGCCGCTGACAATTAGAAGTAGTGGGTTACGCATGATCATGCCGCCTTGAAGTTCATGGCCACGCCGTTCATGCAATAGCGCAGTCCGGTGGGTTTGGTGCCCATTGTGGCTTCCGGTGTTGGTCGGCGCGCCAGGGGGGTTCTTACAGTAGCGACGCCAGCAGGGCTAATCGGAGGGCATTCGCGGTCAGATTCGGGTTGCTCGAGGCAGCTTTCCCGAGGCGTAGTCTTGTACCATTGGGGCTGAAAGGCTACGATACAAATTGCCACCGCATTGGGCGTGTCTGGCGACGTTCCCCCAGGAAGTTCCATGCCGCAACTCATTGCATCGGTTCAAGGTGTTGAAGTCAAGCGCGTTTATCTGCAAAATAACCAGACAACGCTCGGCCGCAAGCCGCACAACGATATTGTGTTTGCCAACATGCTCGTCAGCGGCGAGCACTGTGTGTTTGAACTTGAGGGAATTGCCGATGTGTTCATCAAGGATCTCGCAAGCACCAACGGCACCTACATCAACGGCCAGATGATCAGAAGTCGCCAACTGCTTCGCGACAACGACATCATCACCATCGGCAATTTCAAAGTCCAGTTCCTGGCGGCCTCAAAGCGCGAGCAGCCCGGCACCGAAAACAAGACCATGGCCATGCCGCTGGACGCGATTGGCCTGGCAGGCACCAGCGGCGCGCTGCTGGCCAGTCTTGAAATGCTGTCGGGCGCTTCTGCCGGGCTGGAGGTTCCGCTGGTCAAGGCGGTGACGACTTTTGGCCAGCCGGGTGTTGTCGTGGTGTCCATTTCGCACCGGCGTGACGGCTACTATGTGGCATGCATGCATGGCCAGACGCCGCCCACGCTCAATGACCAGCCGATTGGGCCGCAAGCCATTGCGTTGGACCACCACGACGTGCTGGATCTGGCGGGAACCAGGATGACGTTTTTACTCAAGCGCAAGTGATGCGGCTGCCGCGATAATTTCATGATGAAAAGAAATCTCTCAAGCAGCGGACTGGTTTATTCCACCGATGCCGGAAGAATGTGTCCGGATTGCCGCCAGCCCATGGCGGGCTGCATTTGCAGGCAGCTTCAAGCCGCTCCAAAATCAGCTGGCGTGGTGCGCGTTTTCAGGGAGAGCAAAGGTCGTGGCGGAAAGACGGTGACGCTGGTGAAGGGGCTGGCGCTCGATGCGCTGGCCATGGCGCAACTGGGCAAGCAGCTCAGGGCGGCATGCGGCTCGGGGGGCACGGTGAAAGACGGCGTAATTGAAGTGCAGGGTGATCACTGCGAGGTGGTGCTGCAGGCGCTGCAAAAGCAGGGCTTTGGCGCCAAGCGGGCCGGGGGCTAGATTGAACCCCGAGGACCTGCAACGGCTGGTGACGCTGGAAATGCCTTTTGGCAAATTCAAAGGGCGGCTGATTGCCGACTTGCCCGGCCACTACCTGAACTGGTTTGCCCGCGAAGGTTTTCCGAAGGGCGACATCGGGCGCCTGCTGGCGCTGATGCAGGAGATTGATCACAACGGCCTCTCGGCGCTGCTGGAGCCACTGCGCAAGCGCTAGACCAGCGCTGAACTAATGATAGCTGCTTGCGACAGTACTTATTGGGCTATAGCGCCTTGCTCAGGAACTTGCGCGTGCGCTCATGCGGGGGCCGGTCAAAAATGTCGGCCGGCGTTCCTTCTTCGACCACCAGGGCTTCATCGATAAACAGGACACGATCAGCCACCTGGCGCGCAAAGCCCATCTCGTGCGTGACGACCACCATGGTCATTCCTTCGTCCCCCAGATTTTTCATGACGGCCAGCACTTCGCCGACCATCTCGGGGTCCAGCGCCGAGGTGGGCTCATCAAACAGCATGATGAGTGGCTGCATGGCCAGCGTCCGGGCAATGGCCACGCGCTGCTTCCAATCCGCTGGGCTGAATTTTTGAGCAGCGGCCTGAAAAACCGCGTGGTTGCCATTCTTTTCTGCCTGACAATGCCCTCATGAGCAGCTTGGGCCACACCCGTGACAAGATCTACAAAACCGTGGCGCGGCAGCTCCATGGCACCGTGCCGTGCTGGGTTTGCGGCGAGCACGTCACGCCCCAGGCCGCCACGCTGGAGCACATTCGGCCCCTGTGCGAGGGGGGCAACAGCCATGCCGTGAATCTGGCCATCAGCCACGAAGTCTGCAACGGCCAGCGCCATGCAAAAGGCCTGGTTCCGACATCGGCGGCGTCTCCGGGACAGGTACTCAGGCGCAGCGCAGTCGTGCGGCCAGTGGGTCCCAAGTTGACTGATTTTTCGGCACCCCAAATCTCGTGCGGCTCGTGATGGCGTCAGGCCGGCTTGTGCGTTGCGCGCGCTATTTGAACAGTTCCAGCAACCGGTCCAGCCCGCCTTCATTGATGGCGACCATGGCCTGCTCGCGTACTATGGGTTTGGCGTGATAGGCCACTGAGAGGCCCGCCACGCCCATCATGGGCAGGTCGTTGGCGCCGTCGCCCATGGCAATGGCTTGCTTCGGATCAATACCCAGTTGTTGGCAGGTTTGCAGCAGCATCCGGCGTTTTTCTTCGCCATCGCAAATGTCGCCCCAGGGCGGGTCCACCATTTTTCCGGTCAGCAAGCCGTCCCCGACTTCCAGCACGTTCGAGCGGGTGTAGTCAATGCCCAGCAGGTCGCGAACACGGTCGCAGAAAAAGGTGAAGCCACCGCTGACCAGCAGCGTCTTCATGCCTGCGGCCTGGCAGGCCCGCACCAGTTCCGCGGCGCCCGGGTTGAGCTGCAGGCGCTGGCGGTAAATCTCGTCCATGCTGGCGACGCTCACGCCCTTGAGCAGGGCGACGCGCTGGCGCAGGCTGTCCTTGAAGTCGGCAATCTCGCCGCGCATGGCCGCTTCGGTAATGGCGGCTACTTCGGCCTTGCGACCCACCGCATCGGCTATTTCATCGACGCACTCGATGTTGATGAGGGTGGAGTCCATGTCGAAGGCGATCAGCTTGAAGTCGCTGAGCTTTAGGGGCGGCCTGAAGCCTTGGACAACGAGTCCGGGGGAGATTTCAGTGGGTTGCATGTGGAATTATTTACCATTATTTTGATAGCTGCTTGCGCAAGTAGGACGAGGACTAGAGGCCTATTTAATGCTTGAAATCAACTGCGCCAGTGACTCGCCATTGATCTTGGACTGGTAGTGAATTTGCACGCCTTTTTCCTTCAAGTCCGGCAATTCTTGAAGCGCTTTGAAGAATTTGCGAGCACTGTCAATCTTCCATTTTTCTTTGGTCGGAATATCGGCATAGTTGTCGTAGCCCTTGGTTTCAACTACCAAGTACAACGCTTGCGCCGAGCCGCCCTGGTGAATGGCGTAGCCAAAATCCGGGTTGTATTTGCCAGCAGGCGTGGGAATGTCGATTTTTGGCAGCTTGGCAAAAACAGTGATCTGAGCCTGGTTGGACTCATCCACCGTGTCCCGCTCGATTTTGCTGTCCACTGGCATGAAGCCGTAGATGTTTTTGATGTAGTCGATGTTGTCCGCGCTGTAGCCCAGTTGCGCCAGCACTTCACTTTGCTTGGCAGAAAAATCGTCGCGGTACACAAAGGCATCGCTCTGGGTGTTGTAAGGCGGGTCAATGTAAATCAGCTTGACTTTGCCAAAGTAGCTGTGGCGCAACAGGCGCAGGGCGTCCAGGTTGTCACCCTTGATGAGCACATTGCCGGTACTGTCCCAGTTCTTACTCTCTAAAGGCAGCGGCTCGATGATCTTTTGCACCGGCACAAAGGCGCTGTGGTACGCCTCGCGCTTGCCGACCCAGCGCAGCTCGTAGCCGTCTTCTTCCACTTGCAGACCCGCCGGGTTGGACGGGTCAATCGCCAGTTGCAGCCCGGCGGCGTTGATGCGCACACGCCCTTGCGCGTCCACCTCCACCGCTTGCGGAAAGTGCTGGCGCAGGATGTCCAGCTTGTGCTGGTTGGGCGTGGGGGCGTTCAGAATGGGCTTTGACATGAGGATTTATTTACTATTGTTTTTATAGCTTCTTACGCAAGTAGGGCGGGGTCTAGAGGCCAATTTCTTATAAATTTTACGCGTTCAGCCAGTTCTCGACCCGCAAGCCCGGCACGCGGCGGAATTCAACTTCGTTGTCGGTGACCAGCGTGCAATCGAGCGCCAGGGCGTGGGCGGCGATCAAGGTGTCGTTGGGGCCGATGGGGGTGCCAAGACGTTGCAGATGGGCGCGGATGTTGGCGTAGTGGGGTACCACGTTCTGCGCCACCGCCATGACCGGTATGAATTGGAGAAGGGCGGTAATTTTTCCGGGAAGGACCGTTGAATCCACGCGTGCAGCGCCAAACATGAGCTCACATTCAACGATGACGCTGGTGATCAGTGCACCTGGTTGTTGGTCAAACAGGTCACGCAGTCGTTGACCAAGCAGTTCGTGCGGGCGTTTGATGAGCCTGGAGAGAATGTTGGTGTCCAGTAGCCATCTGGGTTGGACAATCGTGCTGGTCATAGCACGATGTCGTCGAGTGGCAACAAGCCTTCATCGACATCAGGGAAATCTTCTTCCAACGGCTCCCAAGAATCGAGCAGTTCCCGCAGCGAGCCTTTTTTTGTCTCAATGGGGGTAATCACAAGCGTGTTTCCCACTTGCCGAATTTCAGCCTCTTTGCCGGGTAATTCGAATTCTTTTGGAATACGCACCGCCTGGTTCGCCCCGTTGCGGAATAGGCGGACGTGGCGGGCAGGGGCTTCCGCCAAATAGTCAGCGGCTTTTTCTGCGGCGATGGGCATGATGATTCTCCAAGGCTTGTTTGAGATGAATCCAGTGTAGCCTATGCTGCGGCATATGTCTCTGGGGTGGGCTGCCCCAAACTCCGCAGTACATCGCGCACCATTTGCGCGCGGTCTTTGGCCTCGGGCAGCGCGCGCTCTATGCGCAGCTTGTCGTTGCCCGTCAGCCGGATATGCCGGTTTTTCTGGATCAAATGCATGATCGCCATCGAGTCGATCGGCGGGTCTTTCTTGAAGGTGATGTTGATGGCGCTAGGCGCGGCATCGACCTTGACGACGCCATAGGGCTTGGCAATCACGCGCAGCCGGTGCACGTCGATCAGCGTCTGCGCTTGCGGCGGCAATTTGCCAAAGCGGTCGACAATTTCCTCAAGCAGCGCATCAATCTGGGCGGTGTTTTTGGCGGTGGCCAGTTTCTTGTAGAAGCTCAGCCGCAAGTGCACGTCACCGCAGTAGTCGCTGGGCAAGAGCGCCGGGGCGTGCAGGTTGATTTCGGTGGTGACTTGCAAGGGCGACAGCAGATCGGGCTCTCGGCCAGCCTTGAGGGCGGCGACGGCCTCGCTGAGCATTTCGTTGTAGAGCTGAAAGCCGATTTCCAGCATGTTGCCGCTCTGGCTTTCGCCCAGCACTTCGCCGCTGCCGCGAATCTCCAGGTCGTGCATGGCCAGGTAAAAGCCCGAGCCAAGTTCTTCCATTTGCTGGATCGCCTCCAGGCGCTGGCCGGCCTGCTTGGTCAGGCCTTGTAGGTCGGGCACCATCAGGTAGGCATAGGCCTGGTGGTGGCTGCGGCCGACGCGGCCGCGCAGCTGGTGCAGTTGCGCCAGGCCGAACTTGTCGGCGCGGCTCATCACGATGGTGTTGGCAGTCGGCACGTCAATGCCGGTTTCAATGATGGTCGAGCACAGCAGCAGGTTGTAGCGCTGGGCCACGAAGTCTTTCATCACGCGCTCGAGCTCGCGCTCGGGCATCTGGCCGTGCGCCACGGCAATCCGCGCTTCGGGCAGCAACTCTTCGAGCTGCTGGCGCCGGTTTTGAATCGTTTCGACTTCGTTGTGCAAAAAGTAAACCTGGCCGCCGCGCTTCAGTTCGCGCAGTACGGCTTCACGGATAACGCCCTTGCTTTCGCTGCGCACAAAGGTCTTGATGGCCAGCCGGCGCTGTGGCGCGGTGGCGATGACGCTCAAGTCGCGCAGGCCTTCGAGCGCCATGCCGAGCGTGCGCGGAATGGGCGTGGCAGTCAGCGTGAGCACATCGACCTCGGCGCGCATCGCTTTCATGGTTTCCTTGTGGCGCACGCCAAAGCGGTGCTCTTCGTCAATGATGAGCAGGCCCAGTTGCTTGAACTTCACGTCCTGGCTGAGCAGCTTGTGGGTGCCCACCACAATATCGACGCTGCCATCGGCCAGGCCCTTGATGGCGGCGGTGATTTCCTTGCCCGAGCGGAAGCGGCTCATCTCGGCGACCTTGACGGGCCACTTGGCAAAGCGGTCAACCAGCGTCTGGTAGTGCTGCTCGGCCAGCAGCGTGGTGGGGGCCAGCAAGGCGACCTGCCGGCCGCCGGTAATCGCGATAAAGGCGGCGCGCAGGGCGACCTCAGTTTTTCCGAAACCAACATCGCCGCAAATGAGCCGGTCCATCGGGCGCGGGCTGATCATGTCCTGGATCACCGCATGAATGGCCGCGCTCTGGTCCGCCGTTTCGTCAAAGCCGAACTCGTTGGCAAAGGCTTCATAGTCGGCTGGTGAATAGCGGAAAGCATGGCCCTCGCGCGCGGCGCGGCGGGCATAGATATTCAGCAGTTCGGCAGCTGAGTCGCGGATTTGCTCGGCCGCCTTGCGTTTGGCTTTTTCCCATTGACCGCTGCCAAGCCGGTGCATGGGCGCTTCATCCGCGCTGACACC
The DNA here is from genome assembly GCA_001770785.1 of Burkholderiales bacterium RIFCSPHIGHO2_12_FULL_61_11. GTDB lineage: Bacteria > Pseudomonadota > Gammaproteobacteria > Burkholderiales > Burkholderiaceae_C > Polaromonas. The sequence goes on along the minus strand of MERZ01000340.1, from coordinate 1,342 downwards.
GGTATAGCGGCTGATTAAATGCAGCTGGCTGACCGGCACATACAGCGTGGCGCTGTCGGCGTATTCCAGATGCAAAAACTCCTGGAGCGAAGGCGTGCCATCCAGGTTTCTTTCGCCAAGGTCCAGATTGATCAGGCCCCGATAGCGGCCAATGCCGTGGGCGCTGTGAACCACCGGGTCGCCGACGTTGAGCTCGGAAAGATCCTTGATCAGCGCTTCGACATCGCTGACTTGCTCCTGTTTTTTGTTGCGGCGGCGGGTGGTGACGCCCGCGGCAAACAGCTCGGTCTCGGTGACGAAGTCAATGCCTTCCTCGAGCCAGCTAAAACCCGTGTTCAGTGCCGCCGTGGCAATGCCAAGTTTTTCGGCACTTAGCTGGAAGTCTTTGAGTGAATCAAACGCTGGCGGGCTGACATGACTGGCGCGCAGGAAGTCAAGCAGGCTCTCGCGGCGGCCCTCGCTTTCAGCGAGCAACAAGACGCGATGCGGCGTGTTTCGGACATGGCTCTTGAGCCGGGCCAGCGGGTCTTCGGCACCGCGCACCACGGCCATTTCACCGAGTTTCTGGAATTGGGCGTTGTCGGTGACGTCTTCTGCCGCGCTGCGTATCGCCAGCTGCGCATAGTCATTGGCACGCGCATAGAACTGCTCGGTGCCCAGAAAAAGAGACTCGGGCGGCAATGCAGGGTGCTCGGGCGCATCACGCACGAGGCGGTAGCGGTCCCTGGTGTCTTGCCAGAAGCGCTGGAAAGCGGCATCCAGATCGCCATGCAACACCACCGTCGCATTCTTGCCGAGGTAGTCAAAGACGGTGGCGGTTTCGTTAAAAAACAGCGGCAGGTAATACTCAATGCCGGCGGTGGCGACGCCATTGCCCATGTCTTTGTAGATGCGGCTTTTGGTGGGGTCGCCTTCGAGCAGTTCGCGCCAGCGGCTGCGGAATTTTGCGCGCGCGGCATCGTCCATCGGAAACTCGCGGCCCGGCAGCAGGCGCACCTCGGGCACCGGGTACAGGCTGCGCTGGCTGTCGGGGTCAAAGGTGCGGATACTGTCAATCTCGTCGTCAAACAGGTCGACCCGGTAAGGCACCGGGGAACCCATGGGAAAAATGTCGATCAGGCCGCCGCGCACGGCGTATTCGCCCGGGCTGACCACCTGCGTGACATGGCTGTAGCCGGCCAGCGTGAGCTGGGCCTTCAGGCGCGCTTCATCGAGCTGTTGCTTGACCTTGAATTCGAAGGTGTAGCCGGCCAGAAAGCTCGGCGGCGCCAAGCGGTAAAGCGCGGTGGTGGCAGGTACGATGACGACATCCGCGCCGGTTTCCTTGTCACGCTGCTGGATT
>MERZ01000339.1:34740-40381 GCA_001770785.1 Burkholderiales bacterium RIFCSPHIGHO2_12_FULL_61_11 | reverse complement strand
GATAGAGAATTTTGCCGTTTTCAACCCAAAAGGCCTCGCTCGCGGAAAATACAAATTTACCCGATGTGATATCCACCTGGCCACCGGAAAAATTGGTGGCATAAAGGCCTTTTTTGATGCTCGCCACAATTTCCTCGGGACCCTTGTCGCCACCCAGCATATAGGTATTGGTCATGCGCGGGATCGGCACATGGGCGTAGCTCTCGCGGCGGCCATTGCCGGTGGGATTGACCTTCATCAGCCGCGCATTGAGCGAATCCTGGAGGTAGCCCTTCAAGATACCGTCTTCAATCAGCACGTTGCGCTGACTGGCATTGCCCTCGTCATCCACATTCAGCGAGCCGCGGCGGTCAGCCATGGTGCCGTCATCCAGCACCGTCACACCCTTGGCGGCCACGCGCTGCCCGACGCGGCCCGAAAATGCACTGGAACCCTTGCGGTTGAAGTCGCCTTCCAGCCCGTGGCCAATCGCTTCGTGCAACAAGATACCCGGCCAACCGGGGCCAAGCACCACCGTCATTTGGCCCGCGGGCGCTGGGCGGGCATCGAGGTTGGTCAGCGCTGCTTTGACGGCGTCGTCGACATACTGCGTCATTTGAGCCTCGTCAAAATAGGCCAGGCCAAAGCGGCCACCACCGCCACCCGAACCGACCTCGCGCCGGCCTTTTTGCTCGGCAATCACCGTCACGCTCAAACGCACCAGCGGGCGCACATCGGCGGCCAGCGTGCCATCGGCGCGCGCCACCATCACCACGTCGTACTCGCTGGCCAGACCGGCCATCACCTGCACGATGCGCGGGTCCCTGGACTTGGCGAGCTTTTCGACCTTTTCAAGCAGTCTGACCTTGGCTGTGCTCCCCAGCGTGGCAATCGGGTCCAGCTCGCGGTAGAGCGAGCGACTCTTGGCGATTTTTTGTGAGGGCGTTTTGATGCGCCCGACCTTGGCTGAGGCCGAGATGCTGCGCACGGTGCGCGCGGCGTCGAGCAGCGACGCTTCGGAAATATCGTCGGAATAGGCAAACGCGGTTTTTTCGCCGCTCACGGCGCGCACGCCCACTCCCTGGTCGATGCTGAACGAGCCGGTTTTCACGATGCCCTCTTCCAGGCTCCAGCCTTCGCTGCGGGTATATTGGAAGTACAAATCAGCGTCGTCCACGCCATAAGAGGTGATTTCACCGAGGGTGCGGTTCAGCACCGCATCGTTCAGTCCGAACGGCTCCAACAGGAGCTTTTGCGCAATCAGCAAACGCTCCGAGGTGGAAGCGTGCGTGGGCAATGCGGGACGTGTCAGTGCCGCGACAGGGGTTAGACGAGCGGACACAGCGGCAGATTTGAGTGAGGTCATGGGGCCATTGTAGGCAGTCCGACTTGGGCCTGCGCAGCCAGGGCCACCGGCTGCATCAGGCCACGGCGTCGGCGCCAACGACAATCGTGAAAAGGTCTTTCACACCCGCGCGTCAGGTTGTCAGGTCGCTGACGACCGCGCCCGGCCCATTGGCTTTGCACAAATCCAATTCAAGGTCGCGCTGTATTTCGCCAGCGAACATCTGGCTTTGGCCAATCACCTGGCCATTGGTCGCCTTGAGGGTGAAATACGGCGAGCCGTCCTTGCCGATGAGACGGCTATAACGGCCCTCGTCGGCGGCATTTTTCCTGACCGATTCAATGCCGCTGATCGAACTGGCCTTGGCTTCATACATTTCGCTGCTCAAGATGACTTGCCCGCTGTCTGCCAGCAAGGTGAAAAAATATTTGTGGTCCTTGGACTGTTTGAGCTCAAATTTACCGGTCATGGCGATGCTCCTTCAAGTGATTAAGTTAAAACAACATATTACCCACTGGCCTCGTCGACTCAGTCCTTCGTCAAGGCAAATAATATTGAACGGCTTGACATGAATCAAACGCAGACAAGGACCAGCGGCCCGATGGCAAGATCCGCTTCAGGTCTGCACCAGCCGTTTTGCTTTGGCAATCGACATCAACATGCCAATCGCCAGCCCCAGCGTCACCATCGCCGTGCCTCCGTAACTGATGAAGGGCAAGGGCACACCCACCACGGGCAGGATGCCGCTGACCATGCCCATGTTGACAAAGGCGTAAGTGAAAAAAATCATGGTCAGCGCACCGGCCAGCAGCCGTCCAAACAACGTGGGGGCCTCCAGCGCAATCACCAGTCCGCGAAAAATCAGGAAAATAAAGCCAGCAATCAGCAACAGATTTCCCACCAGGCCAAACTCCTCGGAGTAAGCCGAAAAAATAAAATCCGTCGTGCGCTCGGGAATGAACTCCAGGTGTGTTTGCGTGCCGGCCATGAAGCCTTTGCCAAACACCCCGCCGGATCCAATGGCAATCGTGCTCTGGATGATGTGAAACCCCTTGCCCAGCGGGTCGCGCGACGGGTCCAGCAGGGTGCAGATGCGCTGCTGCTGGTAGTCGCGCAGAATGGGCCAGCGCACCTCGTCCGCGCAGAGTTGCGGTTCAAACCACACCATCAGAAAAACACCGACCAGGCCCAGCAACACGGGCGGCACAATCAGCTTCCAGCTCAGGCCGGCGAAAAAAATCACCGCCACGCCAGCGGCCAATACCAGCAAGGCGGTACCGAGGTCGGGTTGTTTCATGATCAGCCCGATGGGCAGCGCCAGCAGCACCATGGCCACCAGGAAGTCCAGCGGTCGCAGCTGGCCTTCGCGCTTTTGGAACCACCAGGCCAGCATCAGCGGCATCGCGATCTTGAGGATTTCGCTGGGCTGAATCACCACCCCGACGTCCAGCCAGCGCCGCGCGCCTTTTTTGGTCACGCCGAAAACGGCAACGGCCACCAGCAGCGTCACGCCGACGACATACAGCGGGACGGCGAAGGCCATCAGGCGATGCGGCGGAACCTGAGCGACGATAAACATGATGGCCCCTGCAATCAGCATGTTGCGGCCATGGTCGGCAAAGCGGCTGCCGTGGTCGTAGCCCGACGAATACATGATCAGCAGGCCGGCGCAGGCCAGCAGAAAGACCGCAAAGGCCAGGAGCCCGTCAAAGCCCTGAAGCAAGGGAACGGATCGCTGAAAAAGGGAGGGTTTATCGAAAGCGGCGGACATGCGTCATTATCCCGTGCCCGGCGCCGTTCCAGGCGTCGCCAAAAGCCTGCGGGGCTTTTTTTCGCCCGCTCGTTTGTATGATGGCGGCATGCCCACCAGCCACCTGCTCTACCTTCACGGTTTCCGCTCCTCCCCGCAGTCGATGAAAGCGCGCAAGGTCGCCGCGCGGGTGCAGGCACTACACCCGGAGGTGACTTGGTGGTGCCCGCAGTTGCCGCCTTCGCCACGCGAGGCGATGGATCTCGTCATGCAGGGCATCGCTGACTGGCCGCGCGACGCGATGGCAGTGATCGGCTCGTCGCTGGGCGGGTTTTATGCCACTTGGGTGGCCGAGCAGACCGGCTGCCCGGCCGTGCTGCTGAACCCGGCGGTCGACCCGGCGCGTGATCTGGAAAAGTACATCGGCGAGCAGACCGGCTGGCACGACCCGGCGGACCATTTTTTCTTCAAGCCGGAGTTCATCGAGGAACTGCGTGTGCTCGACGCCGGGCCGCTGCGTCAGCCGCAGCAGTATTTCGCTGTGATCGCCAAGGGCGACGAGCTGCTGGACTGGCGCGAGATGACGCGCCGCTACGCCGGCGCGCGGATCAGGCTGCTGGAAGGCGGCGACCATGCCCTGAGCGACTTTGACGAGCACCTCGACGAGGTGATGGCTTTCCTGGGATTTTTGTAAATCCGCATGGGACAATCTGATCCATGTTTGTATTATTTGAAGAAACCGCCAAATTTTTGGCCGGACGAATCTTGTCGGAAACCGATACGTCGCTGCAGGTGGAGCTCGACTCGGGCAAGCGCGTCAAGGTCAAGGCCGCCAATGCGCTGCTGAAGTTTGAAAAACCCGCGCCAGCCGAGTTTGTGGCCGCCGGGCAAAAATTGAGTCAGGACATTGATCTGGAGTTGGCCTGGGAATTTGCCAGTGAAGACGAGTTTGGCTTTGCCGATCTGGCGCGCGACTATTTCAGCGCTGATGCCGCAAAACCCGCATCGCTTGAGCAGCAGGCTGCAGCGCTGTTTCGCCTGTATGAAGCACCGCACTACTTCCGCCGGGCGGGCAAGGGCCGCTTCAAAAAGGCTCCTGCGGAAATTTTGCAGCAAGCGTTGGCTGCCATCGAAAAGAAAAAGCAGCTTGCCGCCCAAATCGCCGAGTGGGCCGAGGCGCTGAGCCAGGGCCAATGCCCCGCACCGGTGCGCGAACAGCTTTACAAAATTCTTTTCAAACCCGACAAAAACAGCCCCGAATACCGGGCCGTGGTCGAAGCCTCGCGGGCCACGCAAACCGCTCCGCTGGAACTGCTGCAAAAAGCTGGCGCGATTGCCTCGCCCCACCAGTTTCACTGGAAGCGCTTTTTGTTTGAGAACTTCCCCAAAGGCACGGGCTTTCCGGCCTTGCAGGCGCCGCCAGTTCTGGACGAGTTGCCGCTGGCCGATGTGCGCGCGTTCTCCATCGACGACTCTGCCACCACCGAGATTGACGACGCCTTGTCGCTGCAAGGGCTGGGCAGTGGAACGGTCACGCTCGGCATTCATATTGCCGCGCCTGGTCTGGCCGTGTTGCCGGGCAGCCCGATTGATGCCGTCGGCCGTGCGCGCCTTTCCACCGTGTACATGCCGGGCTACAAGCTGACCATGCTGCCCGATGAAATTATCAAGAGCTACACCTTGCAGGAGGGCCGCAACTGCCCTTCCCTGTCGCTTTACCTCACGCTGGATGAAGCCACGCTGGAGATCACGGCCAGCGTTACCCGGCTGGAGCAGGTGCCAATCGCCAGCAACCTGCGTCACGATGAGCTGGACAGCACGTTTACCGAAGCATTTTTTGAAGCCGCCCAAACAAGCCCTCCGGCTGACGTGGCGTGGGGCGTTGAGCTGAGCTTCCTGCACCGCCTGGCCAAACACCGCAAGGCCCGGCGCGAAGTGGTTCGCGGCAAACCGGAAAACTTCAACCGGCCCGACTACAACTTCAAGCTTGACAATCCGTCGGGCCAGGAACCGCAAGGCGATGAGGCGGTCAGCATCAGCATTCGCCAGCGCGGCGCACCGCTGGATCTGATCGTGGCCGAAGCCATGATTTTGGCCAACAGCACCTGGGGCCAGTGGCTGGCCGAATACGGCGTGCCCGGCATTTATCGCAGCCAGGCGAGCCTGGCACCCGGCGTGAAGGTGCGCATGGGCACCAGGGCGCTGCCGCATGCGGGCCTGGGCGTTCCCAGCTATGCCTGGAGCACCTCTCCGCTGCGCCGCTACACCGACCTGGTAAACCAGTGGCAGATCATTGCCTGCGTTCGGCATGGCCGCACCGCCGCGCTGGCGGCACCCTTCAAGCCCAAGGACACCGAACTTTTTTCGATCATTTCATGCTTCGACGCCGCCTACAGCGCCTACAACAGTTTTCAGGCCGGCATAGAGCGCTACTGGACGCTCAAATACCTGCAGCAATACAGCATTACCGAACTGACGGCCACGGCCTTCAAGGACAACCTGGTTCGCGCCGACGAGCTGCCGCTGGTTTTGCCGGCGCTGGGCGCGCAAGGCTTGCCGCGCGGCGC
>MERZ01000339.1:11552-34701 GCA_001770785.1 Burkholderiales bacterium RIFCSPHIGHO2_12_FULL_61_11 | reverse complement strand
CCTGGCCGCTGGCCCGATCTCGATTGCCGTTGATGTCAACGAACCGGCCGGGGATGCCGATGCGGCCAATGCGCCTGCCGCCGCCGCCTAACGCTGCGAAAAGCCGCTACAGACCCGATAATCTCCTGTCCGTGAAATCACTTAGCACATTGCAAATTGCCTTGGGCGCCTCCATCGCCTTTCATGCGGTGCTGCTGACCGTGCGTTTTGTCGATCCCGAGCGATTTGACCGCGTGTTTCAGGACACGCCGCTTGAAGTGATTCTGGTCAATGCCAAATCGAGTGAAAAGCCGGACTTTGCCAAGGCCATTGCGCAGGCCTCCCTTGCCGGAGGCGGCGAGCAGCAAAAAGGCCGCGCCACTTCACCCTTGCCACCTTCGGTGCTGATGGAACTGGGCGACGCAGCCGAGGACGCGCAGCGCCAGCTCGAGTCGCTGCAAGAGCAGCAAACCCAGCTGTTGGCGCACCTTAAAAAACAGCTCGCCTCGCTGCCGCCGCCGGACCTGACGCAGCCCGCCAACAACCCTGAGCAGGCCCAACGCGAGGAAAAGCGCAAGCAGCTCATCAAACTTCTGGCCGAGATTGAAAGGCGCATCAATGAAGAAAATGAGCGGCCCAAAAAACGTTACATCAGCCCGGCCACGCGCGAAGAGGTTTATGCGGTGTATTACGATGAGCTGCGTCGCAAGATTGAGGACAAGGGCACCGTCAATTTCCCCGAGCAGGCCGGCAGGAAGCTCTATGGCGAGCTCATCATGATCTTGACGGTCAATTTTGATGGCCGCGTTCTGGACACCGAAGTGGTGCAAACCTCGGGCAACCTGACGCTGGACCGGCGGGCGCAGCGTATCGTGCGCGGCACGGCCCCCTTCGGCAGATTCAGCCATGCCATGCGCCGCAAGGCAGACCAGATTGTGGTGGTGTCGCGCTTCAAGTTCGCGCGGGACGAGACCCTTGAAACAAAACTCACGAGCCGCTTTTTTTTCGACTGCGGCCACCGAGATTTCCCACGGATAACCCCTTCAATCATGGATAAGTACTATGTGCTGGGCAACCCCATCGCCCACAGCCAGTCTCCGCTGATTCAGGCGCGCTTTGCCGAGCTGACAGGCCAGGCGATGCAGTACGAACGCTTGCTGACACCACTCGATGGCTTTGCGGCCACGCTGGCGCAGCTGCTGCAAAGCGGCGCGCGCGGATGCAATGTCACGGTTCCCTTCAAATTTGAGGCCTTTCGGTCTGCCAGCACGCGGTCCGAGCGGGCGCAACTGGCCGAGGCCGCCAACACGCTGGTTTTTGACGCTAGTACCGTCCACGCCGACAACACCGACGGCATCGGGCTGGTCAACGACATCCAGAACAATGCGGGCGTTGCACTTTCCGGGCGTGATGTGCTGCTGATCGGCGCGGGTGGCGCGGGCGCGGGCGTGTTGGGCCCGCTGCTGGCAGCAGGGCCGCGCCGGCTGGTGCTGGTCAATCGCACCCGCGCCAACGCCGACGCGCTGATGCAACGCCACAAGGCGCACCCTTCACTACAAAGCGTGCTACAAAAAACGGAACTGCTTGTGCAGGATTTGCAAGGGGTAAAAGGCTCTTTTGATGTGATCATCAACGCCAGCGCGAGCAGTCTGGCAGGCGCCGAGGTGCCGGTTGACCGCCACGTCTTGAAACGCGGCGCGCTGGCTTACGACATGATGTACGGCCCTGCGGCAGCAGGTTTCATGACTTGGGCCAAGGAGCACGGTGCCAGTCCGCGGGACGGCCTGGGCATGCTGGTGGAGCAGGCGGCCGAATCGTTTGCGCTGTGGCGCAAGGTGCGGCCGCCCTCCGCGCAGGTGCTGCAGGAAATGCGGGCGCTGCAACGATGAGGGCGCTGCTGCGGCTGCTCGGTCTGGCCCTGCTGGCCGCACTGGCCCTGCAACTCTATTTTGTGGCGCGCATCGCCGTGATGGCCGTGCTGAACCCCGAGTCCACCGCTTTTCAGCGCTCCGAGGCTTACCAGCTTGCCAGCCATGCCGGCGCACTGAAATGGCGTCAGCAGTGGGTGCCGTATGCGGCGCTGTCGGACAACCTGAAGCGGGCGGTCATCGCTTCCGAAGACGCCAGTTTCATCGAGCACGAGGGCGTGGACATGGCGGCGCTTGAAAAAGCCTGGGAAAAAAATGCCAGGGCCGAGCAGCGCGCCGCGCAATCCACCAGCCGCCCGCCCACCAAGTCCGCCGCGCCTAAGGTGAAGCCGCCCAAAATCGTCGGCGGCTCCACCATCACGCAGCAACTCGCCAAAAACCTGTTTCTGTCGGGCGAACGCACGCTATTGCGCAAAGGCCAGGAGCTGGTGCTAACGGTATTGCTGGAAACCCTGTTACCCAAGCAACGCATTCTCGAAATCTACCTCAACAGCGTGGAGTGGGGCGAAGGCATTTTTGGCGCGGAAGCCGCCGCCCAGCATTACTACCGAAAGCCCGCATCAAAATTGAGCGCCCACGAAGCAGCCCGCCTGGCCGTGATGCTGCCACGCCCCAAATATTTTGAAACCCGCGTCAATTCGGGTTACCTCGCCTCGCGCGCCAACACCATCACGGCACGCATGGGCGACGTGGAACCTCCTTGAACCCTCGGCCGGGGGCGACTCAATGCCGGTGCGCGCTGCCTTGCCGTTTCAATTTTCCCCCTCAGTTCAGTGCCATTTTGCAATTTGGCCCAATACTGACGGGCATTATTAGCTCCTGAATTTACAGCTTATGCGAATCCTTGGAATTGATCCTGGCTTGCAAATCGCCGGTTTTGGCGTGGTCGATGTGGACGGCCCGCATTTGAATTACGTGGCCAGCGGCACCATCAAGACCACGCACCTGGAGCGCAGCGATTTGCCGGGCCGGCTAAAAGTTCTGTTCAACGGCGTGCGCGAAGTGGTGCAGCGCTACCAGCCCGATGTTGCGTCGGTGGAGATTGTGTTTGTCAACGTCAACCCGCAGGCCACGCTGCTGCTAGGCCAGGCGCGCGGTGCCTGCATCACGGGGCTGGTGTCGTGCGATCTGCTGGTCGCCGAATACACCGCGCTGCAAATGAAAAAAGCCGTGGCGGGCTATGGCAAGGCCGGTAAAGCCGAGGTGCAGGAGATGGTCATGCGCCTCCTGAAACTGCCAGCGTTGCCGGGAAAGGATGCGGCCGACGCGCTTGGACTGGCGATTACCCACGCCCATGTCGGGCGTTCGGCGGCTATTTTGGCGGCAGCCACCGCACTGAATCCCAATTCGAGCGCGTCTTACAAGGCAGGGCGCCACTACTGACGCATCGCCGCTCAGCCAATGCGCTGCGCAATCAGTACCGCAAAAAATCCAAACGCAGCTATCAGCGTCCACTTGAGGATGATCAGGCCGCGCCGCTTGAAGCGGTCTTGACCGGTCACGGCGTAAAAAACGAACAACACAATCACTGCCAGCAGCAACAGCAGGATGATCGAGCGGGCAAGCACCATGGCGTGAAGTCCTTGATCGCGCTACCAGGCGCGCGCCAGGGTTGCAAAACCGGCGGGTGCGCGTTTCTCGTCTTCAAAGGTCACCACCTCCCAGGCGTCCTTGTGCAAAAGCAGTTCGCGAAGCAACTGGTTGTTCATGGCGTGGCCCGAGCGGAATGCGCTGTAGGCGGCCAGCAGAGGTTTGCCCAGCAGGTACAGATCGCCCATGGCGTCGAGGATTTTGTGCTTCACAAACTCATCGTTGTAGCGCAGACCCTCGCTGTTAAGCACCTTGTAGTCGTCCATGACGATGGCGTTATCAAGACCGCCGCCCAGGGCCAGCCCGTTGGCCCGCATCATTTCCACGTCTTTGGTGAAGCCGAAGGTGCGGGCCCTGGCGATATCGCGGGAGTAGGAGCCTGAGCCCAAATCGAAGGCCACGCGCTGACCCGTCAAATCCACGGCCGGGTGGTCAAAGTCGATTTCAAAACTCAGTTTGTAGCCTTCATAGGGGTCCAGGCGCGCCCACTTGACCGTCGCCCCCTCGCCCGCACCGCTGCCTTCACGCACTTCGACCGGCTTGAGCACCCGGATGAAGCGCTTGGGCGCGGCCTGCAGCTCAATGCCGGCCGATTGCAGCAAAAACACAAAAGAAGAGGCAGAGCCGTCAAGAATCGGCACCTCGTCAGCCGTGATGTCGATGTATAAATTGTCCAGCCCCAAGCCGGCGCAAGCCGACATCAGGTGCTCGACGGTATGCACCTTGGCGCTACCACTCGAAATGGTGGACGCCAGCCGGGTATCGGTCACAGCCTGCGCCGAAACGACGATATCTACCGGCTGCGGCAAATCGACGCGCCTGAACACAATGCCCGTATCAGGCGCGGCCGGCCGAAAAGTCAGCTCGACCCGCTGGCCACTGTGCAGGCCCACGCCGACAGCCTTGGTCAGGGATTTAAGGGTTCTTTGAGCCAGCATGATGCTATTTTAGTTGGCGCACGCGCTAAGCGTGGAACGGGGGCGGAGTGGCGATGCAGTGTGCGCCCGCTTGCTCTCACCCCAGCCCTCTCCCAGAAGGGGAGGGAGAGGGAGAATGAAAAATCAACGCGCCTGATCAGTCTGCTTGCTTGCGCAGGAAAGCGGGAATCTCGAAGTCATCCATGCCGCCGGAAGACAGCGCATCGACCTTGGCTGCGGCCTGGGTGCGGTTGGTGCGCCAGACCTTGGGGATATCCAGGTTGCCGTAATCGGTTTGCGCCGAACCCATGGTGGTTTGCGCTGCGCCGCTCGCACCTGACAGCGCATTGAGGCTGGGCATATTGAACGACACGTTGTCGGTGCCCGTGCGCAAGACCTGCAGCGGCGGTGCGTGGCGACGCACACCCTGGCGGGACAGGCCCGTGGCAACCACCGTGACACGGATGTCGTCCCCGAGTTCATCGTCGTAAGCCGTGCCATAGATCACATGCGCATCGGGCGACGCATAGGCGCGGATGGTGTTCATCGCCAGCTTGGACTCACTCAATTTGAGTGAGCCTTTGGCCGCGCTGATCAGCACCAGAACCCCCTTGGCGCCCGACAGGTCTATGCCTTCAAGCAAGGGGCAGGCCACTGCCTGCTCGGCGGCGATGCGCGCACGGTCAGGGCCGTTGGCCTTGGCCGTTCCCATCATGGCTTTGCCGGGCTCGCCCATCACGGTGCGAACGTCTTCAAAGTCAACGTTGACGTGGCCGGGAACATTGATGATCTCGGCAATGCCGCCCACGGCATTTTTCAGCACGTCGTTGGCATGGGCAAAGGCTTCATCCTGGGTCACGTCATCGCCAAGCACTTCCAGCAGCTTTTCGTTGAGCACGACGATCAGCGAGTCGACATTGGCCTCCAGCTCGGCCAGGCCGAGATCGGCATTGGTCATGCGGCGGCCACATTCGAATTCGAACGGCTTGGTCACCACGCCGACCGTCAGAATGCCCATCTCCCTGGCCACGCGTGCAATCACGGGTGCTGCACCGGTACCGGTACCGCCGCCCATGCCGGCCGTGATGAACAGCATGTGCGCGCCGGCAATGGCGCTGCGAATGTCGTCAACCGCCAGTTCGGCCGCGTCGCGGCCCTTGTCGGGCTTGCTGCCTGCACCCAGTCCGCTGCTGCCCAGCTGGATGGTCTTGTGCGCGCTGGCGCGGCCGAGCGCCTGCGCGTCGGTGTTGGCGCAGATGAACTCGACGCATTGCACGCCGCAATCAATCATGTGCCCGACCGCGTTGCCGCCACCACCACCGACACCGATCACCTTGATCTGTGTGCCCTGGTTGAACTCTTCGATTTCAATCATTTCGATGCTCATTGGGAGCCTCCTGTCTGTAAGTTGCAGTTGCCAAAAATTCTTGAACGTTCTCATGCTTGACATGGCCTGTCATCCAGGCGGATCGGCTCCTCCGAAATGGAGACACCACGAAAGCCGGCCCACGAAGCTGGTCACCATGAAGTTTGAAGATTTTTTCATCAGAAATTCCCCACAAACCAGTCTTTCACACGACCGAAGGCGTTGTGCACGCTGCCCGCCTTCTGTGCCACCTTGTAGCCCCGCATGCGCGCCAGCCGGGCTTCTTCAAGCAGTCCCATCACCGTGGCGGCCCTGGACTGGGCCACCATGTCGGAGAGCGCGCTGGAGTAGCGCGGAATGCCGCGCCGCACGGGTTTGAGGAAGATGTCCTCACCGAGCTCGACCATGCCGGGCATCATCGCGCTGCCGCCGGTAATCACGATGCCCGAAGACAGCACTTCCTCGTAGCCCGAGTCGCGTATCTTTTCCTGGACCAGCGAGAAAATCTCCTCGACACGCGCTTCAATGACGCTTGCCAACGCTTGTTTGCTGAGCATGCGGGGGCCGCGGTCACCCAGTCCGGGGACTTCCACCTGCGTGTCGGGGTCGGCCAGCAACTGCTTGGCATAGCCGCTTTCCACCTTGATGTCCTCGGCGTCCTTGGTGGGCGTGCGCAACGCCATGGCGATGTCGCTGGTGATGAGGTCGCCGGCAATCGGAATTACTACCGTGTGCCGGATCGCGCCGCCGGTGAAGATGGCGACATCGGTGGTGCCGGCGCCAATGTCCACCAGCGCCACGCCAAGGTCCCGCTCGTCCTGCGTCAATACCGACAGGCTGGATGCCAGCGGGTTGAGCATCAGCTGATCCACTTCCAGGCCACAGCGCCGCACGCATTTGATGATGTTTTCGGCGGCACTTTGCGCGCCGGTCACGATATGCACCTTGGCCTCCAGGCGGATGCCGCTCATGCCGATGGGCTCGCGAACATCCTGGCCGTCGATCACAAACTCCTGGGGTTCGACCAGCAGCAGGCGCTGGTCGGTCGAGATATTGATCGCCTTGGCGGTCTCAATCACCCGTGCCACATCGGCTTGTGTCACTTCCTTGTCTTTCACCGCGACCATGCCGCTGGAATTGATGCCGCGAATATGGCTTCCCGTGATACCGGTATAGACCCGGGCGATCTTGCAGTCCGCCATCAATTCGGCTTCCTTGAGGGCTTGCTGGATGCTTTGCACGGTGGCCTCAATATTGACCACAACGCCGCGCTTGAGGCCGCCGCTGGACGCAATGCCCAGGCCCGCGAGCTTGAGCTCGCCCCCCGGCATGATCTCGGCAACCACGGCCATCACCTTGCTGGTTCCAATATCCAGCCCGACCACCAGCTCTTTGTATTCTTTGGCCATCTGTCTACCTTTTCGTTTTTCTGTCCTGGTCACCGACGCTTCCCGTGGTGACGCCGCTAAGCTTGATTGCATAGCCATTGCCGTAACGCAAATCGGCAGACTCCAGTCCTCTTCCGTACCTCGAGGCAACCTGTGTCAGCGTGGCAATGAAGCGGCGCGCGCGCGCCTGCAGCTCATCAAGCGAGCCATGCCCCAGCTCGATCACGGCGCCGCTGTCCAGTTTGGCGCGCCAGCTGCCCTGGCTACTCATGTGCAGTTGTTCCAGCACAGCGTCGATCTTTTCAAACATCGGTGACAACCGCTGGTAAGCCTGAAGCACCAGCGGGGCCTTTCCGGTCGGCCCATTGAGCAGCGGCAGGTCTTCGCTTTCCACATCGCCCTGGTTGGCCTCAAATACTTCGCCAAAGCTGTTGACCAGCCGCGCATCGCCTTCCGGCCCCCAGTAGGCAATGGCCTGGTGTTCCTGCAGGACCACTTTCAGCCGGTTCGGAAACTCGCGCTGGACCACGGCCCGGCGAACCCAGGGCACCGTCTCGAAAGCCGCGCGCGCGGATTCCAGGTCCACCGTCAGGAAATTGCCAGCCAGTTTGGGGGCGACGTTGGCGCGCAGGGTGACGGCATTGTTGTGCGTCAAATCGCCCTGCACATGAATGGCGTTCAGACTGAACAGCGACTGGCGCATCAACCACGCAACGGCCAGCGCCAGCACCATGACAGCAAATACCCCGCCAAGCACTGCCGCCAAGGTGTTCATCAGCTTGACGTCCGGCGGCAACGGCAGGGGCAGTCGCTGTGACGCGCGCTTTGGCAGTGGCAGGGTGCGGCTCAAGGTGCGGCTCCACTGTGTTGTTGATAATCGAGCGCGGCAGTCTTGAGCACCTCGATGCAGAGATCTTCATAGGCGATGCCCGCGGCCCGCGCAGACATGGGAACCAGGGAGTGCCCCGTCATGCCGGGCGAGGTGTTGATTTCAAGCAGGTAGGGCTTGCGTGTGGCCTGGTCAATCATCACGTCGACGCGCGCCCAGCCGCGGCAATTGAGTGTGCGAAAGGCTTGCAGCGCCAGCTGCTGAATGACGGCCTCTTCCCCCTCGGGCAGTCCGCAAGGCACCAGGTACTGCGTGGTGTCGGTGAAGTATTTGTTCTGGTAATCGTAGTTGCCGTCAGGTGCCACGATGCGGATCACCGGCAGGGCACGCGCATCGGCACCAGTTCCGAGCACCGGGCAGGTCACTTCATCGCCACTGATGAATTGCTCGCACAGGATGTCGGCATCCAGCTTGGCAGCCTGCACAATCGCCTCGGCGAGGCCGGCCCGTTCGGTCACTTTCGTCAAGCCAAGGGAGGAGCCTTCGCGCGAGGGCTTGACAATCAACGGCAAACCGAGCCGGCCGGGGATGGCGTTGATGTCGGCGCCGCCATAAGCACCCTGCGCATCCCGCTGGAGCAACACATAGCCAGGGGTGGGCAAGCCCTCCGCGAATAGCACGCGCTTGGTCATGACTTTGTCAATCGCCATGCTCGAAGCCATGACGCCGGAACCCGTGTAGGGAATGCCCAGCAGTTCCAGCGCGCCCTGCACGGTGCCGTCTTCGCCAAATCGGCCATGCAGCGCAATAAAGCAGCGCGCAAAGCCCTCTTTTTTCACCTCGCTGATGTCGCGTTCGGCGGGATCAAACGCGTGGGCGTCCACGCCGCGCGAGCGCAGTGCCTGCAACACGCCACGCCCCGACATCAGCGAAATTTCACGCTCGGCTGACAGCCCGCCCATGAGGACGGCTACTTTTCCAAAATTCAAGGGGTTCTGGCTCATGGTCAATGTCCGGCAGGCATGCTGTGCCGTGTTGCGTCCAGCATGTCAACGACTTTCCCGGGCACTTGACCGATGGAGCCGGCACCCATGCAAATGACCACATCGCCGGCACGCGCGTTGTCCAGGATGGCTTGCGGCATGTCGTCTATCTCATCAACAAACACCGGCTCCACCTTGCCCGCCACGCGCAAGGCACGCGCCAGGGTGCGGCCGTCAGCCGCCACGATGGGTGCTTCGCCTGCGGCATAGACTTCGGTCAGCAAGACGGCATCGGCCCGACCGATGACTTTGACAAAATCCTCAAAGCAGTCGCGTGTGCGTGTGTAGCGGTGCGGCTGGAACGCCAGCATCAAGCGTCGGCCGGGGAAAGCGCCGCGCGCAGCGGCCAGTGTGGCGGCCACTTCGACAGGATGGTGGCCGTAGTCCTCGATCACGGTGAAATGTCCCCCGCCCCTTACTGTCAAGTCGCCATAACTCTGAAAGCGCCGGCCCACACCCTTGAATTCAGCCAGCGCTTTCTGCACGGCGGCGTCTGGCACATTGAGTTCCACCGCCACCGCAATGGCCGACAGGGCATTGAGCACGTTGTGCTCGCCCGCGAGGTTGAGCACGATGTCCAGATCGGGCAGCGTGACGCCATTACGCCGCTGCGCGGTGAAGTGCATTTGTGCACCCACGGCGCGCACATTGACCGCGCGAACTTCGGCATCTTCGCCAAAACCGTAACTCGTAATGGGACAGGAGACCTGCGGCACGATGTCCCGCACAGCCGGATCATCGGTGCACAAGATCGCCGTGCCATAAAAGGGCATGCGGTGCAGAAAATCGACAAAGGCCTTTTTGAGGTTACCAAAATCGTGCCCATAGGTTTCCATATGGTCGGCATCGATATTGGTCACTACAGCCATCACGGGCGACAGGTTCAGGAAGGACGCGTCTGATTCATCGGCTTCCACCACGATGTAGTCGCCCGAACCGAGTTTGGCGTTGGCACCGGCGCTGTTGAGCCGCCCGCCGATGACAAACGTAGGGTCCAGGCCGCCTTCGGCCAACACGCTGGCCACCAGGCTGGTGGTGGTGGTTTTGCCATGGGTGCCGGCAATGGCAATTCCTTGTTTCAGGCGCATCAGCTCGGCCAGCATCAGGGCGCGCGGTACCACGGGAATGCGCTTTTCGCGCGCCGCAAGCACTTCAGGGTTGTCCGCCTGCACGGCGGTTGACGTCACCACCGCATCGACCGTCACCAGGTTGCTGGCCGCGTGCCCGATAAAGGTCCTGATGCCGAGCCTGGCCAGGCGCCGCAGCACGGCGCTGTCCGACAGGTCAGAGCCTGAAATGACATAACCAAGGTTGTGCAGGACTTCGGCAATGCCTGACATGCCCGCGCCGCCCAGTCCGATGAAGTGAATGTGTTTAATGGCATGCTTCATGTCGCAAGCTCCTCGCAAGCAGCCACGACACGCGCCGTGGCATCTGTTTTTTGCATAAGTTTGGCTTGTAACGCCCGTTGGACAAGCGCAGTACGCTCTGTTTTTTGTAGCATTTCGGCCAGCATTGAGGCTGTCAGGTCGCGCTGCTGCACCAACCAGCCGCCGCCGCTTTCCACCAGAAAGCTGGCATTGCGGGTTTGGTGGTCATCCACGGCAGCCGGAAATGGCACAAACAGCGCCGCAGCGCCCACGGCGGCAATCTCGGTCACCGTGCTGGCGCCTGCGCGGCAGATGATCAGGTCGGCATCGGCAAAGGCCTGGGCGGTGTCTTCAATGAAGGGCGTGAGTTCAGCCTGCACGCCTGCGGCTTCGTAATGGGCGCGCAGCGCCTCAATCTGATGGGCGCCACTTTGATGCGTGACCCGTGGGCGTTGATCCGCCGGGATCAGCGCAAGGGCCTTGGGCACCAGTTCATTCAAGGCCTTGGCACCCAAACTGCCCCCCACCACCAGCAGCTTGAGCGGCCCGCTGCGACCGGCAAAACGCGCCGCGGGATCAGGCTGGCGGGTAAAAGCGGGGCGCAAGGGGTTGCCAATCCACTCGGCTTTCTTGAACACGCCGGGAAAGGCCGTAAAGACGCGGTCGGCCACGCCAGCCAGCACCCTGTTGACCAGGCCTGCCACGGAGTTTTGCTCGTGCAGCACCAGCGGCTTGCCCAGCAGCACACTCATCATGCCAGCCGGAAAGCTGATGTAGCCGCCCAGACCCACCACTACATCGGGCTTGACGCGCCTGATAACCCGGATGCTTTGCCAAAAGGCCTTGAGCAGGCGCAGCGGCAATAGCGCCAGCGTCACCAGGCCTTTGCCGCGCACACCGGAGAAATCAATCGACTCGAAAGCAAAACCGCGCGGCGGCACCAGCTGACTTTCCATGCTGGGATGACCGACGCTGCCCCGGCCGCCCAGCCAGTGCACGCGCCAGCCGCGCTCGCGCAAGGCTTGCGCCACGGCCAGCCCCGGAAAGATGTGACCGCCGGTGCCGCCGGCCATGATGAGTGCGCAATGCTGCCCGCTCATACACGCCCTCCGCGCATGAGAACGCGGTTCTCGTAGTCGATTCTCAGGACGACCGCCAGAGAAATCAGGTTCATCAGAATCGCCGAGCCCCCGTAGCTCATCAGGGGCAGGGTCAAGCCCTTGGTGGGCAAGGCGCCCAGATTCACGCCTATGTTGATAAAGGTCTGGAAACCGATCCAGACGCCGACACCTTGGGCCACCAGCCCGGCAAACAAGCGGTCGAGCGCAATCGCCTGGCGGCCGATGTGCATGATGCGGCGCGTCATCCACAGAAACAGGCCAATCACCAGCAGCACGCCCAGCAGCCCGAATTCCTCGCCAATCACGGCCATCAGGAAGTCGGTATGCGCTTCAGGCAGCCAGTGAAGTTTTTCAATGCTGCCGCCCAGGCCCACGCCAAAAATCTCCCCGCGGCCGAAGGCAATCAGTGAGTGGGTCAACTGGTAACCCTTGCCCAGGGAATATTTGTCACTCCAGGGGTCCAGATAGGCAAAAATCCGTTCGCGCCGCCACTCGCTGAGCATCACCATCACACCAAAAGCGACCACCACCACGGTCGCGATCACAAAGAACATGCGGGCATTCACGCCACCCAAAAAGAGAATTCCCATGGCGATGACCGAGATCACCATGAAAGCGCCCATATCGGGTTCAGCGAGCAGCAGCAAGCCCACGATCGCAATCGCTGCCGCCATGGGCAGCACGGCGCGAAAGAAGCGTTCCTTCACTTCCATTTTGCGGACCATGTAATCGGCCGCATACAGAAGCACCGCGAATTTGGCGAGTTCGGAGGGCTGGAAGTTCATGATCCCCAGCGAAATCCAGCGGCGCGCACCATTCACACCCTTGCCAATGTAGGGCACGAGCACCAGCATCAGCAGCACCAGAGACGCGACAAACAGCCAGGGCGCCAGTTTTTCCCAGGTTGCCATGGGAACCTGAAACACCAGCACCGCCACAACGAAAGCCACTGCCAGCGACAGCACGTGACGCAGCAGGAAATGGGTGGTCGCGTAGCGTGCAAATTTCGGGTTGTCAGGCATCGCAATCGTTGCCGAATACACCATGACCAGCCCCCACATCAGCAAAGCCACCGTGACCCAGACCAGGGCTTTATCAAAGCCGGCCATTCGCACAGGGGGTGTCGCCAGCGTTCCGGGCAGGCTCTGGCCACCCAGCCGGACTGGCAGAACTTCCGCGGCGGCTTTGCCAACCCCGGAGAACCAGCCGAAAAGACCTGATGTAGCCGTCACAGTACCGCCCCCTGTTCCTGGGCCATCGCCTGCACTGCTTCACAAAAGACCTGCGCACGCTGCTTGTAGTTGTCAAACATGTCAAAGCTGGCACAGGCTGGCGACATCAATACGGCGTCGCCGCTGTCCGCCTGCTGCGCGGCAAGGGTCACAGCTTCCTGCATGGAGGCGGCCTCCAGCAGCGCAACACCACTGGCCTGCAATGCCGAGCGGATGAGGGGCGCGTCGCGTCCGATCAGCACCACGGCTCGGGCATAGCGCGAGACGGGCTCGGCCAGCGGCGAGAAGTCCTGCCCCTTGCCTTCGCCACCCAATATCAGCACCAGCTTGCGCTCCGTTCCCAGGCCCGCCAGCGCTGCAGCCGTGGCACCCACGTTGGTGCCCTTGCTGTCATCAAAATATTCGACGCCGTTGACAATGGCCACTGATTCCAGTCGATGCGGCTCGCCCCGGTAGTCGCGCAGACCATGCAACATCGGGGCAAGCGGGCAACCCGCCGCCACCGCAAGAGCGAGCGCGGCCAGGGCATTGGTCGCATTGTGGCGGCCGCGAATACGCAGGGCCTCCATCGGCATCAGGCGCTGGATGTACAGCACGACCTCTTCGTCCTTGCGACGCTTGATCGTCTCATCAGCCTGCGCTGCGCGTACCAGCCACGCCATGCCATTGACCGTTTCAATGCCATAGTCGCCCGGGCGCCGCGGCTCGTCGCTGCCGAAAGTCAGGTACGCACGCACCGGCTTGGCTTTTGTCCGCGGCATCAGCGGCATCGGCTGAGGGATTGCCGCCATCACCAAGGGATCGTCCCGATTGAGCAGCATGAGGCCGCTGCGGCCATACACATTCGCCTTGGCGGCGATGTAGGCGGACAGGGTGCCATGCCAGTCCAGGTGATCCTGCGTCACGTTGAGGACCGTCGCCACAGTGGGCTCAAAGTTGTCAACGCCGTCTAGTTGGAAGCTCGATAGCTCCAGCACCCAGACCTCTGGCAAGGCTTGGCCGCGGCGCTTTTCATCCAGCTTTTCCGCCAGGGTGTCGAGCAGCGTGGGGCCGATATTGCCCGCCACGGCCACTGATTTGCCGGCGCATTGCACCAGCTGACCGGTCAGTGAGGTCACGGTGGTCTTGCCATTGGTGCCGGTGATGCCGATGACCTGAGGCGTATAGGCCTGATCCTCCTTCAGCTCAGCCAGCGCCTGCGCGAACAGGCTCAGTTCGTTGCCGCGCGCGATTCCCCGAGCTTGCGCGGCACTGATCACACCGGCCACCGATGCGGGCGACAAGCCCGGGCTTTTCAGCACCAGGTCGAATGCAGCGCCAGCCAACAGGGCTTCGCTCATCTCGGCGTTGATGAACGTTGCCGCCGTGACGCTGTCTTGCAATGCTTCGAGCTGCGGCGGCACGGCGCGTGTATCAGCCACCGTGACCTGCGCGCCGCAGCGCGCGCACCAACGCGCCAGCGCCAGGCCCGAAGCGCCCAGCCCCAGCACGAGAATATTTTTTTGGGCCAGCTGTTTCATCTCAGTTTGAGCGTTGAAAGACCGACCAGACACAGCAGCATGGTGATAATCCAGAAGCGAACCACCACCTGCGTTTCCTTCCAGCCACTTTTTTCGAAGTGGTGATGCAGCGGAGCCATCTTGAGAACGCGCCGCCCCTGACCGTAGCGCTTCTTGGTGTATTTGAAGTAAGTCACCTGCAGCATCACCGAAAGCGCTTCAACGACAAAAATGCCGCCCATGATGGCCAGCACAATTTCCTGCCGCACGATGACCGCGACGGTGCCCAGCGCGGCGCCCAGCGCCAGCGCACCGACATCGCCCATGAACACCTGGGCGGGATGCGTGTTGAACCACAGGAAGGCCAGCCCGGCGCCTGCCATGGCGGAACAAAATACCAGCAGTTCGCCGGAGCCCGGAATGTGCGGAAAGAAAAGATACTTGGAATAGACGGCGCTGCCGGTCACATAAGCAAACACACCCAGCGAAGAACCCACCATGACCACCGGCATGATGGCCAGCCCATCGAGCCCGTCCGTCAGGTTGACAGCGTTGCTCGAACCCACAATCACCAGGTAAGTCAGGATCACAAAGCCGATCACGCCAAGCGGATAGCTGACTTCTTTCATGAAAGGCACCAGCAATCCGGCTTTGGGCGGTAGATCGACATCAAAACCCGACTGCACCCAGCTGAAGAACAGTTCAAGCACCCGCAGGTTGGAGTTCTCCGAGATGCTGAACACCAGGTACAGAGCGGCCACCAGGCCAATCAGGGATTGCCAGAGATATTTTTCACGCGAGCGCATGCCTTCCGGATCCTTGAGCACGACTTTGCGCCAGTCGTCAGCCCAGCCGATGGTGCCGAACCCCAAGGTGACGAGCAGCACAATCCAGACAAAACGGTTGTGCAAATCGGCCCATAGAAGCGTCGAAATCGCAATGGAAAACAGGATCAGAACGCCCCCCATGGTGGGCGTACCGCTTTTGCTCAAGTGCGTCTGCATCGCGTATTCGCGGATGGGCTGGCCAATCTTGAGCGCAATCAGTCGGCGAATCACGAAGGGGCCGGCGATCAGCCCTATCAGCAGTGCCGTGACTGCAGCCATCACGGCGCGCAAAGTCAGGTACTGAAATACCCTGAAATAACTCAACTCGGGGGATAGCGTCTGGAGCCATTGGGCCAGGCTAAGCAGCATGAGGCTCATCCTTTTTTTCTTGTGTTTGATTGATGATGGCTTGAACCACCCGCTCCATCTTCATGAAGCGAGAGCCCTTCACCAGCACGCTGCCTGAATGAGGCAGTTCGGCCAACACGGCAACGACCAGCTCAGCCATGTCATTGAAATGGCGCCCCTGGCCAAAGGCGCTGGCCGCCCTTTGAGACTGGGCGCCCAGCGTGAAGAGTTTTTCGATGCCACGCGCACGGGCATGCTGGCCGGCTTCGTCGTGGAACTTCGGCCCCTGATCGCCGACCTCACCCATATCGCCCATCACCAGCAGACGCGGCCCGGGCAGCTCGGCCAGCACCTCGATGGCCGCACGCATGGAGTCGGGGTTGGCGTTGTAGCTGTCATCAATCAGCGTCAGCGCGCGACCCTGCAGGCCTGGAAGGCGTATGGATACGGCGTGCGAGCGCCCCTTGACTGGCGCAAACGCTGACAAGCCGGCCGCTATGAATGACAAAGGCACGCCCGCCGCAAGTGCGCAGGCGGCGGCGGCCAAAGCGTTCTTGACGTTGTGCCGACCGGCAATATGCAGGGAAAACCCAAGCGGGCCTGCCGGTGTTTGCGACTCGACGAGCCATCTGTCGCCGCTCCAAAGCGCGCTAGCCGTGACATCGGCCGGACCCGACAGCGCAAAAGTCAATACCCGGCGCGAACCTGCCAGGCCACGCCAGACTGCGGTGTAGTCATCATCCGCAGGGAAAACGGCCGTGCCGTTCGCGTCCAGCGCCTGAATCACGGAGCCGTTTTCCCGGGCCACCGCTTCAACGGTGGTCATGAATTCAAGGTGCTCGCGCTGGGCGTTGTTGACCAGCGCAACGGTGGGCTTGGCCCATTCGGCCAGGCAGGCGATTTCCCCAGGATGGTTCATGCCCAGCTCGACCACCCCGACCTGATGCGAAGCCCGCAGGCGCAGCAGCGTCAGAGGAACGCCAATGTCATTGTTCAGGTTGCCTTCGGTGGCAAAAGCCCCGGCCGGTTTCCAGGCACGCAACACCTGCGCAATCATCTGCGTGACCGTCGTTTTCCCGTTGCTTCCAGTCACCGCAATAAGGGGCAGGCTGAATTGCGAACGCCAGCCAGCGGCCAGTTGGCCCAGCGCCAGCCGGGAGTCGGCTGCTTCCAGCCCAGGCAAGCCAGCTTCAGCCAGACCCTGCTGCGCGATCGCAGCAACAGCGCCCCGCGCCTTGGCTTGCGACAAAAAATCGTGGGCATCAAAATGTTCCCCTTTGAGCGCGACGAACAGATCGCCGGCTTGCAGGCTGCGCGTATCGGTATGCACACGCAGAAACTTCACGCCGCCAGGGCCCACCAGCCGGGCCGATGGCAACCAGCCAAGGGCTTGTTGCAAGTTCATCATGCCCCGCCTCCCCTTGCCTGGCGTCCAGCCAGCACCGCATTCAAGGCGGCTTGCGCCTGCGCCCTGTCAGAGAACGGCAGTTTCACGCCTTTGACTTCCTGAAAGCTTTCATGGCCCTTGCCCGCGAGCAGCACGACGTCCTGAGGCTGCGCCAGACTCAGCGCCTGCGCAATCGCGACAGCCCGGTCGGCCTGCACATGCACGGCGTCCCGGCGGCTCAATCCCGGCAGGACCTGTTCAATGATGGCGAGCGGGTCTTCACTGCGCGGGTTGTCGCTGGTCACGAAAATCCGGTCGGCATTTTTTTCAGCGACCGCGGCCATCAGCGGACGTTTGGTGGCATCACGATCGCCGCCACAGCCGAAGACACACCAGAGCTGGCCACCGCGGCTCATGGCAACCGGCTTGAGCGCCGTGAGGATTTTCTCAAGCGCATCCGGCGTATGCGCGTAATCGATGACGACCAGCGGCAGGCCCGCCACCGCAAGAGGCTCCATGCGTCCCGGCACCGGCAGCAGGTCAGCACAGACGCCAACGGCGTCGGCCAGCGGCAGCTTCATCGCGCGCAGTGCCGCCATGACACCGAGCAGGTTGGACACGTTGTACTGCCCGACCAGCTGGGTCGAGATTGAGTGACGCTCAGCGCCTTCTACGACGTCAAAGCGCAAGCTGTGCGCGCCATGTTGAATATCGCTCGCCTGCAGCCGCGCGGACCCGGTACATGAAAACGTCCAGACATCCAGCCCCTTGGCCGTCAGCGAAGCGGCCAGTTCAAGGCCTTTGGGGTCTTCAACGTTGATGACGGCCGCCTTCAATCCGGGCCAGCCAAACAGCCTTTCCTTGGCCTCCCAATAAGCCTGCATGGACGGATGGTAGTCGAGATGGTCCTGCGTGAAATTGGTGAAGATGGCGACCTGGATGGCGGTTGCATCCAGCCGCCGCTCCACCAGACCGATCGAGGAAGCTTCCAGCGCACAAGCGGCAAAGCCTTCATCCACAAAACGCCGCAGTTGCTGCTGCAGCAGCACCGGGTCGGGCGTGGTCAGGCCAGTGGCGACCATGGCACCGGGCTCGCCTATTCCCAAGGTTCCCACGACGCCGCATTTGCGTCCCAAGCGGCTCAGCGCTTGCGCCAGCCACCAGGCGGTGGATGTTTTCCCGTTGGTACCCGTCACCGCGACAACCTGCAAATGTTGGCTAGGCGCATCAAAATAGGCCGCAGCGATGGGCCCCGCGGCCGCCTTGAGTCCCGCGTAAACCGCGACGCTTTCGCCCTGAAAGCCGTAAGCCGCCGAACCGTCCTGCTCCACCAGGCAGGCGCGGGCGCCGGCGGCAAGCGCGTCGCCGACAAACTTGCGGCCGTCCGTGGCGGCACCCGGCCAGGCAATAAATCCATCGCCATCGCCGACCTTGCGACTGTCGGTCCGCAGGCTGCCGGTCACGCGCCCCTTCAGCCAGCGGGCCGCCTGCTCAGGGGTATGAAGCTGCGTTGTCAAAACGACTCCTCCACAGCCTGCGTGACAATTTGCGGCTTGACGCTCATGTCGGGCTGCACGCCCATCATGCGCAGTGTCTGCTGCACCACTTCGCTGAATACCGGGGCCGCCGCGACGCCGCCAAAATACCCGCCAGCGCTCGGCTCGTCAATCATCACCGCAACGATGATGCGCGGCGCCTCGATGGGCGCCATGCCGGTAAACCAGGCACGGTATTTATTGCTGGCATAGCCTTTGCCCACCTGCTTGCGCGCAGTGCCTGACTTGCCGCCAACCGAATAGCCCACTGTCTGTGCCAACTGGCCCGTGCCGCCCGGTGCCGCAGCCATCTGAAGCATCCGGCGCACAGCGTACGCGTTCTCGGCGGAGAACACTCTAACACCAATGGCTGGCTCGCTGCTCCTGAGCATCGTCACCGGAATGATTTGCCCATCGTGCGCGAACGAGGTGTAGGAGTGCGCCATCTGGAACAGCGAGGCGGAGAGCCCGTAACCATAAGCCATGGTTGCCTGCTCAACCGGCCGCCAGGTTTTCCATGGCCGCAGCCGACCCGACACAGCGCCAGGAAACTCAATCTGCGGCTTCTGGCCGTATCCGAGTGCGACGTAGGTATCCCACATCTCATGGGGACTCATCTTTTGCGCAATTTTCAGCGCGCCGACGTTGCTGGACTTCTGGATCACCCCCTGGACGGTGAGCGTGCCGTAGTTATGGGTATCGCTGATGGTGAAGCCGCCGATGCTAAAGCGGCCAGGACCGGTTTCGATGAGGGTCTGCGGCGTCACGCGGCCCGCTTCGAGCGCCATCGCGATGGTGATCGGCTTCATGGTCGAGCCGGGCTCGAAGGTGTCGGTCATGGCACGGTTGCGCAATTGTTCGCCCGTGAGGTTCTGGCGCCTGTCAGGGACATAACTCGGGTAGTTGGCGAGCGCCAGCACCTCGCCGGTGATTGCATCGAGCACAACCACGCTGCCGGCCTTGGCCTTGTGCACGGTCACGGCGTCGCGCAGCTTCTGGTAGGCGAAGAACTGCACCTTGCTGTCAACACTCAACTGGATGTCCTGGCCCTCGACCGGCGGAACCTGCTCACCGACGCCCTCGACCACGCGGCCAAGCCGATCCTTGATCACGCGCCGTGAACCGGCCTTGCCGGCGAGCGCCTTGTTGAAGGTCAGCTCAATGCCCTCCTGGCCCTTGTCCTCCACATTGGTAAAGCCAACGATGTGGGCGATGGTTTCGCCTTCGGGGTATTTGCGCTTGTACTCCCGGCGCTGGTAAACGCCCTTGATTCCCAGGGCCTGAATTTTCTGGGCCACTGGCTCGTCAATCTGGCGCTTGACCCAGACAAAGGTCTTGTCGTCATTGCCCAATTTCCGGTTCAGCTCGGCCAAGGGCATTTCCAGCAGCCGGGCCAGCTCTGCAAGCTGACCCCCACTCGCTTGAACATCTTCAGGAATCGCCCAGATGCCGGCGGCAGGCACGCTGGAAGCCAGAATCAGGCCATTGCGGTCCAGAATGCGGCCACGGTTTGCAGGCAGCTCCAGTGTCCGTGCAAAGCGGACCTCGCCCTGGCGCTGAAAGAACTCATTGCCAATGATCTGGATGTAGGCCGCCCTGCCGGCCAGCGCCGCGAAAGCCACAGCCAGACCTGCCACGATGAATTTGCTGCGCCAGACGGGTGTCTTGCTGGCCAGCAATGGGCTGGAGGTGTAGCGGATGCTTTTACTCATGCTGCGCCCCTGCATGCGCCGCCGTAGCATCCTTGTAGGTCACGTACTGCGTTATGGCGGGCGTTGCGATGCGCATCTGCAGCCGGTCTCTGGCGAGCTTCTCAATCTTGAGAGGCGTGGAGTGGGAACCCTTTTCGACCTGCAGGCGTTCTTTATCCGACTCCAGTTTCAAGCCCTGGGCCGTGGCTTTTTCAAGCTCCACATAAAGACGGCGTGACTCGTACTGGGTACGCACCAGATACAGCGCGCTGGCCAGCACGGCCAGCAGAAGGACCAGGCTCAAACGGAGCATATGGCGGCCCCCACGCTTGTCGCTGCGCGTACTGCGCGAGGCCTTGCAGGCCGCGGCTCGCGAGACGCTTCACCTCTGTCGCCTGTCCAAACCTGCTCAAGCAGACTTGGAGCCGCAGGCTCCAGCCCCTCGGGGGCTGGCCTTGCTTGGGGCGGCCCGGCGCGGTGTATGTGGCCCCCACGTTCGCTCACTGCGTGTAGCTCGCTGCCCCCCGAGGGGGCTGGCCTTGCTTGGGGCGGCCCGGCATGGCGTCCGTCCTGGAGCAGTTCCGCAGTGTTCATATCGGCACCTCGGTGCGCTCCGCCACCCGCATCACGGCGCTGCGCGAACGCGGATTGCCGGCGACTTCGTCCGCGCTGGGCTTGATGCGGCCCAGGGACTTGAGTTTCATGGCCTTGGGCGCGGCAAAGGGGGCGCGGCGATCAAACACCTCACGCGAATGCCCGGCAATGAATTGCTTGACGATACGGTCCTCGAGCGAATGAAAA
Organism: Burkholderiales bacterium RIFCSPHIGHO2_12_FULL_61_11; assembly: GCA_001770785.1. Taxonomy (GTDB): domain Bacteria; phylum Pseudomonadota; class Gammaproteobacteria; order Burkholderiales; family Burkholderiaceae_C; genus Polaromonas. The sequence goes on along the minus strand of MERZ01000339.1, from coordinate 13,850 downwards.
CTGATCACCACCAGACGACCTCCCGGTTGGAGTACCTTCAGTGACGCTTGCAGCGCTTGTTGCAGCTCTTCAAGCTCGGCATTGATGAAAATCCGAAAAGCCTGAAATGTGCGTGTCGCGGGGTCCTTGCCCGGCTCGCGGGTTTTGACCGCGCCAGCCACGACCTCGGCCAGCTCAGCGGTGGTTCGAAGAGGGCCCCGTTCCTGTCTGCGACGATCAATCGCCTTTGCAATCGGCCCAGCAAACCGTTCTTCGCCATAGTCACGAATCACCTCCGCCATGGTTTCCATGGAAGCATCGGCCAGCCAGTCGGCCACACTTTGACCGCGCGTGGTGTCCATGCGCATGTCGAGCGGCCCTTCCTGCCGAAAGGAAAAGCCGCGCTCCGGGTTGTCGATCTGGGGCGAGCTCACACCCAGGTCCAGCAGCACGCCGGCGGCACTCGCCGCCGGCATCTGGCCCAGTTGCATGAATCCTTCGTGGCGGATCGAGAAGCGCGGATCGACGATGGTTTGCGCCTCGGCAATGGCCTCCAGGTCCTTGTCGAAGGCCGTCAGCCGCCCAAGCGCTGAGAGCTGCGACAGCAGCAGGCGGGAATGTCCGCCGCGTCCGAAAGTCGCGTCGATGTAGTGGCCGTCCGGGTTGATGCGAAGCGCCGTGATGGCTTCGTTCAACAAGACGGTGCGGTGTGTCCATGTGCCGTTCACCGTCTTCTTTCAGAATGAAAAATCTTTGAAGACATCGGGCATGTCGCCCTTCATCTGCTCGGCCTCTTCGGCGGCGTAGGTCGCGGCGTCCCAGAGTTCGAAGTAGCTTCCCATGCCCATCAGCACCGCGTCTTTGCTGATGCCGGCCGCTTGGCGCAGTTCGGGCGAGACCAGCACGCGACCCGTCGCGTCCATGTCTACCTCCATGGCGTTACCGAGAAAGATGCGTTTCCACCAATGCGCATCGACCGGCATCGAATTGATACGCGCACGGAATTTTTCCCATTCATTGCGTGGGAAAATCATCAGGCAACCGTGCGGGTGTTTGGTGATGGTGAGCTGGTTGGAAGCGGTCGCGCTCAATACATCGCGATGTCGGGTCGGCACGGAGAGCCGACCCTTGGCATCGAGAACTAATGATGACGCGCCTTGAAACACTGTTAATTACCTTGTAGAAACACTTCTCACCACTAAATTGCACTTTCTCCCACTTTATCAGGAAGTTTTTGGCAATCAAGTGGTTTGGCACAAAATTTTTCAATGAAATCAAAGACTTAGAAGCCATTCCGAAAACGATATTTTAATTAAAAGTGTTCTAAATTAAGCACTTAGAGTCGGCAATCAAAGTATCGCCTTAGATAAACCCGCTCACAGGCCACTCTAAAACTGTCGTTATGTATTGCGCTAATCGTGAACACTGCGTTCAGTGCACCTGACCGATCGCTCAAACAAGCCGGGCACAGCGGAAACACTGTCTTATGGTTGTCACCCCTGTCGGGCCTAAAGAAACGAAGCTCTTTTGGATGCAGTGCCATGGCAGGGCCGCCTGCCGGGAGGAGAATGGCAGCGTGTCAGGACGGTCGAACTCAGTCGATGCGAACGCCAACGCTTGCGTGTTCGGTGATGCCGATCACGTTGAAGAAAGCAGCCACCAGACGATTGACGTCAGAGAACTGCACGGAACGATTTTCTGCCTCGCGCGCCGATACCCAGTTCAACAGCGACCCTGCAGCAGAAAAATCGACGCGAATCAGCTTGGCGCAGGAAATGCGCATCAGGTCGGCCCCCATGAGCCTGACCCCGAGCTTGTCCAGCAGCGCGATTGCGTCGCCTTGGATCTGTCCGGACAGATCCACTGACAGCAAATTGTTCATCTGGGAAGTCTGGGCCTCAAACTGGGTATCCCCCTCGATTACACCCGGACTGGATATCACGGAGTCACGGTAAACTTCGCCAATAATGGTTTGGTCATCCATCACACCGCCTTGTGCATCCATCGGTTTGTACTCACAGCGTGCGCCCTCCCAGGCCGGCGGGGAAAGCTCGTAGGTCACACAGAAATCAAGTGCCACGAGCTCAAAATCATCAGGCCGATGGGTGACACGCAGCGCCTCCATGCGCAGTAGCCAGCCGTTTTGAGGACTATCGCGCTGGCCTGACGGTGTGCCATTTTGCAGTACCGTTTGCAGTTGCGCATCGCCCATGAAACGCAGCTGAACCGGCTGCTTGGCCCAGCCACCGAAAAGCTTGGCCAGCGGCTCAACGGCCGCCGCTTCGATGGCCTTGAGATGGCTCCAGTCCAACCGCCACG
>MERZ01000339.1:9430-11545 GCA_001770785.1 Burkholderiales bacterium RIFCSPHIGHO2_12_FULL_61_11 | reverse complement strand
AACCCTGGCGAGCGCCGCCTTCAGCGCTGCGATGGTTTGTATCCCCAGTACCGACGGACAAACCCAGTCGGCAACAGACCCATGCGTCACCTTGCCCGTCTGTTCGCCGATCATTTTCACTATGTCTGGCATCGAGAACCACTGCGGCGCAGAGCGGTCGAAGCGTTCGACGAACTGGATCGCCGCCGTTTCAAACTTGTCGTGCTGGGCCGTGGCGCGGTAAAGATCAAACAGCGTCAGCCAGCATTCCACGTGCCCGGCTCGGTCACCGTCCAGCCGCACCATTTCAAGCAAAGCGGTTTCAGCACCCGCATCGTCGCCATTGGCAAAGCGAATGGCGGCCTCTTCAATTTCCGCATCATGGGTCATGCCTTCCGCCACATCCACTGCCGAGGCCTTGGAAGGCGAGAAACCCGACGAAATGCTGTCATAAGCGCCGCCCCTGCCAGACAAGCCGTCATTCGCAGGCGTCTGGGCTGGGGCGCTGGCTGCTCTGGAGGCAGCCTGCGGCAGCGTCAGCGCGGCCGGTTCGGTCGGCGCCTGGCCCTGAGACCATGAAACATCCGTAGCCTTCGGGGCCACAGGCTGCAGGCCCGCCGGGGCCGTGGGCCGGCAGTCCAAAGGCAGGGCATTTTCCAGCAGCGGGGGCCGTATCCCGTGAGCCTGACCATCCGGCATCAGGGGGGCAAGACTCTGCTTGCCCGATGCCTTGTGTTCCTTGGTTTTCCACCACTGCATGGACATCTGCGCTTCGATCTCGTCGATCTTCTTGAGTGTCGATGCCCGATCATCGGGCGTGGAGGGCAAGCTGCTCTGAAAGAATGAAGGCCTGTCTGTATCCTGACCCACACCGACGATGACTTCACGCTTGCGCAGCTTGCGCAGCATGTCGAATTCACGCTTGCGCACGAAGTCGTTACGACGCTTGCGCTCAATCATCTCATTGAGCAGTTGCTTGCTCAACGCGTCGTCCTTGTCGGTTTGCACGGAATCCAGTTCCGACCAGTTGGTCGCCGGATTCCGGACAAACTTCACCATCTTGGACAACAAGCCTGATGCGGCTTCGTATTTGGCCATGACCGGGCGATTATAAAAAATGATCAGCCTGCAATCGGGCGGTCAGTCGCCAAACATCTTCTGCTTGAGCTCGCGCCGTTGCTGGGCTTCCAGCGACAGATTGGCCGTTGGGCGTGCAATCAGGCGACCGACTCCGATCGCCTCGCCAGTTTCGTCGCAATAGCCGTAATCGCCCGAATCAATGCGTGCAATCGACTGCTCGATTTTCTTGAGCAGCTTGCGTTCGCGGTCGCGGGTACGCAATTCAAGCGCGTGCTCTTCTTCAATGGTGGCGCGGTCTGCCGGATCGGGCACCACGGCGGCGTCTTCGCGCAGGTGTTCGGTGGTCGCACCAGCACTGTCATGAATATCCTGCTTGAGCACCGACAGTTTGTAGCGAAAGAAAGCCAGCTGCTTTTCGTTCATGTACTCGGAGTCCGGCATGGCCCTGACTTCATCGTCGGTCAACTGCTCGCCGGGCTTGGTCTTCCAGTTGTTGGCAAGCTTGGGGTCTTTCTTGGCAACCGCCTGAATGGGCGGCGCGATCACGCGTTCGATCATGGTTGAGTAAGTGGCTTTGGCTGCGTCAGGCGCATGGGTTGGCACCATGGGTGCGGATGGCGGTAATTGCGCGGCGATTCGAGCCGAACTTCTTCGACCGGGCTTCAGGGGCTTCGGGGCCATGAGCACCGAGCTTGAGACGGGCGCAACGGCTGGCAGCGCCGCTTTCGGATGACCGACGGCAGCGACCGCGGTGTGGTCTTTGGCAGCCTTGGCAGGCGCTTTCGCGGCAGGTTTCGACAATGTTTTTATCACGGTTTGGGCTGATTGGGCGGGTTGGGTGGCGGGCTTGGTCTTGGCCGGCAGCGGCTTGGCCACTGCCTTTTTAGGCGACACCAAGGCTGGCTTTTTCTCGGACACGGGCTTGGAAGCCAACTTGACATTGGCAACGGGCTTGGCGATTTTGACTGTTTTTTGCACGCCTTTAACCGCGGTCCTGGCGACGGCTTTGGGCGCTGGTTTGGCTTTCACGGCGGCTTTGCCCGCTGGCTTGGGCGC